>JBBNAI010000594.1:0-24544 GCA_037994305.1 Pseudomonas sp.
GGCGATGCCGTCGCTGCTGATGCAGCCGGCGATGGCGGAAAACAGGGCGAAGGAGCCGGCGAACGCCAGTCCTTTCATGAGGTGACGCGACACAGTGGGTGATCCTGCTGGAGTAGACGTGCGATGCAGACTGGGAGACGCCGACGAGCGCCGGACGTGAGGGCGATTCTAGAGAGGCGCCGGGGCGCGGATAAGCTGACGCTGGGGTGATTGTTTGTTACCCATAACGAAACAATTCGCAGCCGGCTGGCATCAGGACTGCTTCAACAGACGCGCCGAACGGCCCCGCGTTGCAAGATCGCTCAATTGCCCTGCGCCTGGCGATTGTGATTAACATGCCGCCTTCCCCCGGGCAGGCAGAATCATGAAGTTCACGACCCTCTCCGTTGCGCGCAAGCTCAAGTTCTACCAATTGGTGGTCTTCGACCAGGTGCTGCAGAGCGGCTCCCTGCTGCGTGCGGGCCAGGCCCTGAACCTGACCCAGCCGGCCGTGACCAAGATCATCCATGAGCTGGAGTCCTACTTCGACGCGCCCCTGCTGATCCGCGGCAATCGCGGGGTCACCCCCACGGAACTGGGGGAACTGGTGGTGCGCCGCGCCAAGTCGCTACTGGCCGAGCTGCGCCTGCTGACCGATGAAGTGAATGCCTTTCAGGAAGGCACCTCCGGGCATGTGATGGTCGGCACGCTGATCTCCGCGTCCACCTCGCTGCTGCCGCGCGCCATGCAACTGCTCAAGCAACGTGCACCCGGTGTCCTGGTGTCACTGCGGGTCGGACAGATGGACCAACTCTTCCCGGCACTGGCAGTGGGTGAGGTTGATCTGGTGGTCGGGCGCGTGCCGGATGAGTGGAGCTGGCGCAATGAATCGCCCATGCTGCAGGTCGAGGTTCTCTACGGCGAAGAGCTCTGCGTAGTCGGCGGCGCCGGGCATCCCCTGCATGGCAACCCGGTGAGCCTCGCGCAACTGCAAGACTATCCCTGGGTGCTGCCGACCCGCGACTCGCTGCTGCGCCGCACCGCCGACAAGCTGTTCGCCGAAGCGGGACTCAACACCCCATCCAACGTGGTGGAGTCACTGTCGATCCTGACCAACATCGCCTTGATGCAGGATCAACAGACCGTAGCCCTGATGCCGTACGAAGCGGCCCGCCAATTCACCGAGGCCAGGATGCTCAAGGCCTTCGACCTGGGCGCGCCGCTGCAATTTGGCGATATTGGTTGCTTCTATGCGGGCAACCGCGACCTCGGGCCGGCGGCCAGGCTATTCCGCGAATGCCTGGAGCAGGCAAGCCAGGAGCATCGGGATTCGGAGAAGGGCTGAGCCATGCAGGCTGCCCCTGCACAGCAACCTCTGCTATTCCATTGCTTAATAGATAAGCCCGATCCTTTGATTATTCCTTTATAGCGTCGCTCCCTAGACTCCTCCGAAATCCAAGAATCGGAGGTTGCGATGTCCTCTCCCCTGCCCTTGCTCCGCAATTATGTCGCCGGCGAATTCGTCGCCAGCGAGAAGACCTTCCCCAATGTTTCCCCTATCGACGGCCGCACCCTGAGCCAGGTCTGCGAGGCCACTGCGGCCTTGGTTGACCGTGCCGTGGCAGCCGCCAAATCCGCGCAGGAAGGGCCCTGGGCCGAGTTCAGCGTCAGCCAGCGCGCGGACATGCTGATGCGCATCGCCGACGGCATCGAGCGGCGCTTCGAGGAATTTGTCGCCGCCGAAGTGGCCGATACCGGCCGCCCGGTGCAGCAGGCACGTACCCTCGACATCGCCCGGGGCGTGCATAACTTCCGCACCTTCGCCGAACTGGTGCGCCAGTCCGGTAGTGAGTTCTTCGAGATGCGCGCCGCCGATGGCAGCGACGTCTTCAGCTACACCGTGCGCAAGCCGCACGGTGTGGTGGCAATCATTTCGCCATGGAACCTGCCGATGCTGCTGCTCACCTGGAAAGTTGCGCCGGCCCTGGCCTGCGGCAACTCGGTGGTGATCAAACCGTCGGAAGACTCGCCTTCCTCCGCCACCCTGCTGGCCGAGGTCATGCACGAGGCCGGCCTGCCAGCCGGCGTATTCAACCTGGTGCACGGCTTCGGGCCGAACTCGGCGGGGGAATTCCTCACCCGCAATCCGGACGTGGACGCCATCACCTTCACCGGCGAATCGCGTACCGGCGCCACCATCATGAAGGCCGCTGCGGAAGGCGTGCGTGACGTGTCCTTCGAGCTGGGCGGCAAGAACGCCGCCGTGGTCTTCGCCGACTGCGACTTCGATGCGGCAGTGGCCGGCGTGCTGCGCTCCAGTTTCACCAACTCCGGCCAGGTGTGCCTGTGCTCGGAGCGGGTCTATGTCGAGCGGCCGATCTACGAGCGTTTCGTCGCCGCCATGAAGGCGGGTGCCGAGCAGCTGAAGATCGGCTACCCGGACGAGGACGGGGTGAACATGGGCTCGCTGATCTCCCACAAGCACCGTGACAAGGTCCTCGGCTATTTCGAGCTGGCCCGCAGCGAAGGTGCCAACGAAATCACCGGCGGCGGTGTGCCCGTGTTCGGCGACGAGCGCGACAACGGCGCCTATGTACAGCCGACCATCTGGACCGGCCTGTCCGACAACGCCCGTTGCGTGCGCGAAGAAGTGTTCGGCCCGGTTTGCCACATCGCCCCCTTCGACACCGAAGACGAAGTGATCCGCCGCGTCAACGACTCCGCCTATGGCCTGGCCACGGCGCTGTGGACTCGCGATCTGAAGCGGGCACACAAGGTCTCGCGGCGCTTCCATGTCGGCATGGTCTGGGTCAACACCTGGTTCCTGCGCGACCTGCGCACGCCCTTCGGCGGCGCACGCCTCTCCGGCCTCGGCCGCGAAGGTGGCCGCCACTCGCTGGACTTCTATTCCGAGATTTCCACCATCTGCGTCAACGCCTGAGCAGGAGCACCACCATGCATGCAGCCCTCATCGAAGCGGCCAACCGGCTGCGCCAGGCACAGCGCAGCGGCCAACCCTGCGCCCCGGTGCGCGAACTGATCGCCGCCGCCCAGGCCGAAGATCCGTCCGCCGACCCGGTAGCCCTGGCCTACGCAGTGCAACGCCACAACACCCAGGCAGCCATCCAGGCCGGACGCCGCCCGGTAGGTCGCAAGATCGGCCTGACCTCGCACGCCGTGCAGCAGCAGCTGGGCGTGGACCAGCCGGACTTCGGCCTGCTGCTGGCCGATATGGCCCGCGGTGATGGCCAGCCCATCGCCTGGGACGATTGCGCGCAACCCAAGGTGGAAGCGGAGATCGCCCTGGTACTGGAGCACGACCTCTGCCACGAGCGACACACGGTGGCCGACCTGATCCGCGCCACCGCCTTCGCCCTGCCGGCCATCGAAGTGGTCGGCAGCCGCATCGCCAACTGGGATATCCGCCTGGTCGACACCATTGCCGACAATGCGTCCTCTGGGCTGTTCGTCCTCGGCAGCCGCCCGGTGACGCTGGACCAGCTGGACCTGGTGCGCTGCGGCATGCACATGACCCTGTGCGGCGAACCCGTCTCGGTCGGCGCAGGTGCCGCCTGCCTGGACAACCCGCTGAACGCCGCAATCTGGCTGGCCGACACCATGGTGCGCCTCGGCGAACCGCTGCGTGCCGGCGACATTCTGCTCACCGGCGCCCTGGGGCCCATGGTGGCCGCGCGCCCGGGCAACGTCTTCACCGCCCATATCCAGGGCCTGGGCAGCGTCAGCGCCGCCTTTGCTGCGCAGAACTGACAGGAGCCCCCATGAGCCATAAACGCAAAGTCGCCATCATCGGCTCCGGCAATATCGGCACCGATTTGATGATCAAGATTCTCCGTAATGGACGGCACCTGGAAATGGGCGCCATGGTCGGTATCGACCCGAATTCCGATGGTCTGGCCCGCGCATCACGAATGGGCGTCGCCACCACCCACGAAGGCGTGGAAGGCCTGACCCGCCTGCCGATCTTTAGCGAGATCGACTTCGTCTTCGATGCCACTTCAGCCGCCGCTCATGTGAAGAACGACGCGTTCCTGCGGGGCCACAAGCCCGGTCTTCGCCTGATCGACCTGACCCCGGCCGCGATAGGCCCCTATTGCGTGCCGGTGGTCAACCTGGAAGAGCACCTCGGCAAGCTCAACGTCAACATGGTCACCTGTGGTGGCCAGGCCACCATCCCGATGGTCGCGGCGGTCTCAAGAGTGGCCAAGGTCCACTACGCGGAGATCATCGCCTCGATCGCCAGCAAGTCCGCCGGTCCCGGCACTCGCGCCAACATTGATGAATTCACCGAGACCACCAGCAAGGCCATCGAAGCGATCGGCGGCGCGGCCAAGGGCAAGGCGATCATCATCATGAACCCGGCCGAGCCGCCGCTGATGATGCGTGACACGGTGTTCGTGCTCAGCGAAGCGGCCGACCAGGCCAAGGTAGCGGCCAGCATCGAGGAAATGGCCGCCGCCGTGCAGGCCTATGTGCCGGGCTATCGCCTGAAACAACAGGTGCAGTTCGACGTGATTGCCGAGTCCGCGCCACTGCATATCCCCGGTCACGGCCAGTTCAGCGGACTGAAGACCTCGGTGTTCCTCGAAGTCGAAGGCGCCGCCCACTACTTGCCGGCCTACGCCGGCAACCTCGACATCATGACCTCTGCCGCGCTGGCTACCGCCGAGCGCATGGCCATGTCCATGATTAACGGCTGAAGAGAGCGACCATGACCTTCGACCCGAACAAGAAGCTCTATATCTCCGACGTCACCCTGCGCGACGGTAGCCATGCCATTCGCCATCAGTACTCCCTCGACCAGGTGCAGGCGATCGCCCGCGCCCTGGATCAGGCCAGGGTCGACGCCATCGAAGTCACCCACGGCGACGGCCTGCAGGGCTCATCCTTCAACTATGGCTTCGGCGCCCACACCGACCTGGAATGGATCGAAGCGGCCGCCGACGTCATCGAGCACGCCCGTCTCACGGTGCTGCTGCTGCCGGGGATCGGCACGGTGCACGACCTCAAGGCCGCCTATGACGCCGGCGCGCGCTCGGTGCGGGTAGCCACCCACTGCACCGAGGCGGATGTGTCCAAGCAGCACATCGAGTACGCCCGCGAACTGGGCATGGACACCGTGGGCTTCCTGATGATGAGCCACATGATTCCGGGCGAGCAGCTCGCCCAGCAGGGCAAGCTTATGGAAAGCTACGGCGCCCAGTGCATCTACATGGCCGACTCCGGTGGTGCGATGAACATGCAGGACGTGCGCGAGCGCATGCGTGCCTTCAAGGCCGTGCTCAAGCCCGAGACCCAGACCGGCATGCACGCCCACCACAACCTGTCCCTCGGCGTGGCCAACTCGATCACCGCGGCAGAAGAGGGCTGCGAGCGCATCGACGCCAGCCTCGCCGGCATGGGTGCCGGCGCCGGCAATGCCCCTCTTGAAGTATTTATCGCCGCCGCCGAACGCTTGGGCTGGAACCACGGCTGCGACCTCTATCGGCTGATGGACGCCGCCGACGACCTGGTGCGGCCGCTGCAGGACCGCCCGGTGCGCGTCGACCGCGAGACCCTCGGCCTGGGCTATGCCGGGGTCTACTCCAGCTTCCTGCGGCACGCCGAAGTGGCGGCGCAGAAATACGGCCTGAAAACCTTGGACATCCTGGTCGAGCTGGGCCGGCGACGCATGGTCGGCGGCCAGGAAGACATGATCGTCGACGTGGCCCTGGACCTGCTGGCCAGCCGCAAGGAGAACCGCACATGAACACCGAGATCACCCGCATCGCCGCAGCCCTCGACCTGGCCGCACGCCACGCAGAAGCCGTTCCGCAGTTCAGCGCCCTGTCGCCCTTCTCCCTGGAAGACGCCTACCGCATCCAGCGCGCCGCCATGCAACACCGCTACGACAACGGCGAGCGCAGCATCGGTATCAAGATGGGCTTCACCAGCCGCGCCAAGATGATCCAGATGGGGGTCGACAGCCTGATCTGGGGCTGGCTGACCGACGCCATGCTGGAAGAGGATGGCGGCCTGGTGGACCTGTCGCGCTACATCCACCCCCGGGTGGAGCCGGAGGTCTGCTTTCTCACCCGGCGCACCATCGATCGCCCGCTGACCCTGCTGGAAGCCGCCGATTACCTCGAGGCAGTGGCGCCTGCGCTGGAAATCATCGACTCCCGCTACCAGGCCTTCAAGTTCAGCCTGGAAGACGTGGTGGCAGACAACTGCTCGTCCGCGGGACTGACCATAGGCCCCTGGTCGCGGGACTTCTCCGGGCTGGCCAATGCCGGCGTGGTGATGCGCATGGACGGCCGCGTGGTTCAGGCCGGCTCCACGGCCGCCATCCTCGGTCATCCGCTGCGCAGCCTGGTGCAGGCCTCGCAATTGTTGCACCGGGCCGAAAT
The DNA here is from genome assembly GCA_037994305.1 of Pseudomonas sp. GTDB lineage: Bacteria > Pseudomonadota > Gammaproteobacteria > Pseudomonadales > Pseudomonadaceae > Aquipseudomonas. The sequence goes on from JBBNAI010000594.1 coordinate 6,387, forward strand.
CGCCCTGCCGGCAGGCAGCCTGGTGATGGCCGGCGGCGCCACCGCCGCCGAGGCACTGCGCCCTGGCGTGCATGTCAGCGTCGAGATCAATGGCCTGGGCGAAAGCAGCTTCAGCGTGCGCTGAACCGCACCCGAACAAGGAACCGAACCATGAGCAACCCGCAATCCACCGTCGTGGCCGGCAAAGCCAAGCCACGCGGATGTTTCCCTCATATCAAGCGTGCCGGCGACTTTCTCTTCGTCTCCGGCACCAGTTCGCGCCGCCCCGACAACAGCTTCGTCGGCGTGGAGGTGGATGCCATGGGCACCACCAACCTGGACATCCGCGCCCAGACCCGTGCGGTGATCGAGAATATCCGCGACATCCTCGCCTGCGAGAACGCCGGCCTGAAGGATGTGGTGGAGATCAGCAGCTTCCTGGTCGATATGAACGATTTCGGCGGCTACAACGAGGTGTATGCCGAATACTTCGATGAAACCGGGCCGACCCGCACCACGGTCGCCGTCCACCAGCTGCCGCACCCGCACCTGCGCATCGAGATCAAGGCCATCGCCTACGCCCCCTCAACCGCTGAGTAGAAGAACAATGGACAAACATCACTTCAGCCCGCCGTTCAACTTCACCAAATGGATCGAAGAACACGCGCACCTGCTCAAGCCCCCTGTGGGCAACCAGCAGGTCTGGCAGGGCAGCGACTTCATGGTCACCGTGGTCGGCGGCCCCAACCAGCGCACCGACTTCCATGACGATCCGGTGGAGGAGTTCTTCTACCAGTTCAAGGGCAACGCCTACCTGAACATCTGGGACCACGGCCGCTACGAGCGCATCGACCTGCGCGAAGGCGACATCTACCTGATGGCACCCCACGTCATCCATTCACCGCAACGCCCCGAACCGGGCAGCCTGTGCCTGGTGATCGAGCGCGCCCGCCCCGCCGGCCAGCATGATGCCCTGCTGTGGGTCTGCGCCCGCTGCGGCGACTTGATCAAACGCTACGAAATGCAACTGCAGAGCATCGTCAACGACTTGCCCCCGGTGTACGAGCAGTTCTACGCCACCACGCCTGAAGAGCGGCGCTGCAACCAGTGCGGCGAGGTTCACCCCGGACGCGACTGGCAGACCTGGCACAAGACCCTGAACGAGTTCCACCCAGCATGAAAATCGATATCCACTCGCACTTCTTCCCGCAGATCAGTCAGGCGGAAGCCGCGCGCCTGAGCCCCGAGCGGGCACCCTGGCTGCACACTGAGGGGCGCACCGGCCAGATCATGATCGGCGACAAGCCGTTTCGCCCGGTGCACGACGTACTCTGGGACCCGCTGCGCCGCATCGAGCACCTCGACGAGCAGGGCCTGGACATCCAGGTGATGTGTGCCACCCCGGTGATGTTCGGCTACGACCAGCCCATCGACCGCGCCCTGCCCTGGGCCCAGCTGATGAACGACCGCGCCCTGGAGATGACCGCCAGCGCTCCGGATCGCCTCAAGGTGCTGGCCCAAGTGCCCCTGCAGGACATCGACGCTGCCTGCCGCGAGGCCAGCCGGGCCAAGGCCTGTGGCCATGTCGGCGTGCAGATCGGCAACCACGTCGGCAACCATGACATGGACCACGATGGCCTGGTGTGCTTCCTGCAGCACTGCGCCGCCGAAGGCATCCCGCTGCTGGTGCACCCCTGGGACATGATGGGCCGCGAGCGCATGAAGAAGTGGATGCTGCCCTGGCTGGTGGCCATGCCGGCGGAAACCCAGCTGGGTATCCTCTCGCTGATTCTCTCTGGTGCCTTTGAGTCCCTCCCCGAATCGCTGCGCATCTGCTTCGCCCACGGCGGCGGCGGCTTCGCCTTCCTGCTCGGTCGCGTCGACAACGCCTGGCGCCATCGAGACATCGTCCGCGAGGATTGTCCGAACCTGCCCTCCAGCTACGTGAAGCGCTTCCATGTGGACTCGGCCGTGTTCGACCCGCGCTCGCTGCAGTTGCTGGTGGATGTGATGGGCGCGGATCGGGTGATGCTTGGTTCCGATTCGCCCTTCCCGCTGGGCGAGCAACGTATCGGTTCCGGTGTACTGGAGCACCCCGAACTGTCCGACTATGAAAGGAAGCGCATCTGCGCCGGCAACGCCCAGGAATTCTTCGGTTTCTAAGCGCCTGCAAACTCCTTGGTTATTACCTTAACGCCCCGCGCCAGTGCCCTTGGTGCGGGGCTTTTTTTGGCTATGTCCCAGGTACGTGTTGTGTCATCTGACTAGCCGCTTTCCGTGCTGCCGAATGCCTCTGGATTCCCGCCTGCGCGGGACAGCGCTTGCGCTGAACGCACTTCAGTGCGGCTCTCATGGGCGAGCGCAGTGAGTAATGACGGAGTGGGTGGGACGACGCTGTGCCACACCCCCTGCCTCGTCATTCCCGCGCAGGCGGGAATCCAGATCGGTGCCTGGGAGAGCGGCTAGGTTTCCAGTGCCACGCTGGCAACAATTAACGCGGACGCAGCCGGGTCATTGACCCGACAGGCCAGCCCTCTCCCGACGGAGAGGGCCAACGGTGAGCCCGTAGGCAGCATGCCGCCGTTTTCAGATGTGAAAACTGCCCACCAGTTGCTGCAGCCGCACCGCCTGCTGGTCCAGTTCGGCGCAGGCGCGCAGGGTGGCCTGCAGGTTCTCCACGCCATCCTGATTGAGGCTGTTGACCTCGGTGATATCCAGATTCAGCGAGTCGACTACTGCGCTCTGCTCCTCGGTGGCGGCGGCCACTGACTGGTTCATGCCGTCGATCTCGCCGATGCGCTGGGTCACGCTGCCCAGGCGCTCTCCGGCCTGGTTGGCGATGACCACGCTGGCTTCGCTGTAGCGCTGGCTTTCGGTCATGGTGCTGACCGCTTCGCGGGCGCCGACCTGCAGTTCCTCGATCATCTGCTGGATTTCCTGCGCCGACTCCTGGGTGCGGTGGGCCAGGCTGCGTACCTCGTCGGCCACCACGGCGAAACCGCGCCCGGCCTCGCCCGCCCGTGCCGCCTCGATGGCGGCATTCAGGGCCAGCAGGTTGGTCTGCTGGGAGATGCCTTTGATCACGTCGAGGATCTGGCCGATGTTCACCGTCTTGCTGTTCAGGGCTTCGAGGTTGCCGCAGGAAGCACGGATCTTCGCCGACAGCTCGTTCATCGCCACCAGGGTGCGTTCCACCACCTGCCGGCCATCCTCGGCCAGGGTGCGCGCGGAGGAAACCTGGTGCGCGGCGTCGGCGGCGTTGCGGGCGATTTCCTGGGTGGCGGCGCCCAGTTGATTGATCGCTGCGGCCACACTGTTGGTGCGGTTGGCCTGCTGGTCGGAATTGCTCATCGACGCGTTGGAGGCGCTGAGCACCAGCCTGGCCACCTGACTGACCTGGGCGGTGGCCGAGGACACTTCGCGGATGGAGTGGTGGATGCGCTCGACAAAGCGGTTGAAGGCACCCGCCAGTGCACCGAATTCGTCCTGGGTATGAATCGCCAGGCGACGGGTCAAGTCGCCCTCCCCCTGGGCGATGTCCTGCATCGCGCGGCCCATGGTGTGCAGCGGCCGCATCAGCACACGGATCAGCATGCCCAGCACGAGGACGATGAGCACCACGGCGACCAGGGTGGCGATGAGGGTCGAGGTGCGGAACTCGCTGAGCATGCCGTAGGCCTTGTCCCGGTCCACCGACACGCCGATGTACCAGTCCACCGAGGGCAGGCCCTTGACCGGGGCGAAGGAGAGGATACGCGGGGTACCGTCCAGCTCCACTTCGCTGAAACTGGCGCTGATGGCAGGCGTGTTCTGCGGATAGATGTCCCGCAGGTTCTTCATCACCAGGTCCTTGTTCGGGTGCACCAGCACCTTGCCGTCGGCGCTGACCAGGAAAGCGTAGCCCATGCCGTCGACGTCCAGACCGTTGATGAGCCGCACCAAGGCTTCCAGGCTCAGGTCGCCACCCACGACGCCCAGCAACTGCTCCTGTTGTCGAAGCGGGATGGCAATGGTCAGCATCAACTGGCTGTCGGTGGCATCCAGATAAGGCTCGGTGATAACGGCACCACGGCTCTCCCGGGCGGCTTGATACCAGGGCCGGGTACGCGGGTCGTAGCCCTCGGGAGCCGGGTCGTCCGGTGACATCTGGAAGGTGCCGTCGGCACGCCCCAGGTAGGCATACACGAACCTGTCGCGTATGACCTGCGGGGACAAGCTCATGCTGGCATCGCGCTCGACACCCTGGCGGGCGATGGTTTGCGCAGCCTGCTCAATCAGCACCAAGCGTCCCTCCAGCCAGTACTGCACGGTGCTGGAGGCTTGTTTTCCCACGCTCTGCAGGCGGCTCTCCAGGGCCGTGCCGAGCGCGTGGCGCAGGTGTGAATCGTTGTAAAGAGAGGAGGCAGTGAAGCTGGCGACCACTAGCAGCGAGGTCGCCAGCAACAGCTTGCTGCCAAAGCCTAAGGAACGGGGCATGGGCGGTTTCCGGTCGAAAGGCTAGGCGCTCGACCGGCCGCCCAGCCCGGCAAGAAAGGGGACCTCACACGGAGGCCGAAGAGGCGGGGTTCAGAACTTGATGCGCACGCCCAGCTGCATGCCTTGCGGGTTCTCATTCGGCAGCGGATTGTCCAGGCTCCAGCTGACCGGGTAGCGAATCTCGCTATCGCGCTTGTGATGGATGTAGGCGTAGACCCCGTAGAGGTCGATGTTCTTGTCGTAGTTGTAGATGTAGCCAAGACTGATCGCTGCGGCGTCGCTCAACGCATCATCCTTGCGGTCGTCCTTGTAGATGAAGCTGGCCGTGGCATTGTGCTTATTGCCGAAGTTGTGGCGCATACCGAGTTGCAGGTCGTTGCCGTTGGACTCGAAATCCACCCAGGGGGCATACGCGTAGTAGCCCACGTAGCGGTGGTAGACCGCCGACAGTTCGGTCAGCCCCATGCTGTACACCACGGTCAGGTAGGCGTCGGTGGACTGCTCCATGGTGTGCTTGTCCCACAGGTTGCGCTGGTACTTGCGATCCAGGCCTGCAGAGAAATACCAGGGACTGTCGGTCCAGCGGTCCACGGCGATGCTGGTGACCTGGCCATCGCGGCTGCCATCGTCCTCACCCTCGCTGACTCCACCACGGAACTCGTAGCCGTTGATTCGCGGGCTGATGTACATCAGCAGGCCGTCTTCACGCCACGGCGCGTAGAACACCATGACGTTGCTGATCAGGCTGTAGTCGTTGTTGTAAAGCGGGTCGGCATAGCCGTAGGAGTTGGCGGACGGGGTGTCCCGGCGACCGGCACTCAGCGTCCCCCAGCGTTTGGACGTGACCTCGAAATAGGTCTCGCGCTTGCCGATATCATCATCCGAGTGCGGGTTGTACTGCGCCTGGTAGACCCAGTTCAGCGACAGGTCGTCGGTGACGGCTTCCTGCATCTGCAGTTGCAGGCGGTTGGCACTCAAGCCCCCACCGTTGACGCGTTCCTCGGTGTAACCACCCGATTCGGCCACCTCGTAGTTGACGTCGATAACGCCGGAAAGCTCGATAACGTCGATGCCCGAAACGTCCTTAAGGTCCGCGATGTCCGCACAGGCGTAGCCGCTCACCAGCGGTAGGGCGAGTAAAAATTTGCGCATTTGATGCTCCGATAGAACCAGTAGAGGCTTGCGGCAACCTTCCCCCGGTTGCCGCGGCCTGTTTTCTTATTGGTTGTTACTGTTCTTTTGGGCTGGATCAGTCCCGGGCCGGCCAGGGTTTGGTCGGCGGCGCAAAACTTGGCTCACCCAGCAGCGGCGTCGACAGCGCGTAGAAGCCATGGTTGGTGAAGACCCAGATCAGGTTGCGGTCGTACTCGGTGTAGGTGCCGTGGGTCAGGTTGCCAACGGCGTAGCTCGCCACGTTCTTGGTATCGAACGGCGGCACGAAGTAGGCCCCAATGCTCGGCTTCTCCGGATTCCGCACATCGAACACCTGCACCCCGGCGTTGTAGAACGCATAAGGCAGGATGCCGTCACGAGACACGCCCGGCTGGGTGTAGTAACCGCTACGCTTGGGCCCGAAGCTGCCCTTGCGCTGGCAGAAGTCGGTGAACTTCGCGTCCGCAGGTGGCGTCGGGCGCGGCAGTACGTGCTTGATGGCCGGCTTCGCAGGGTTGCTCACGTCGACCGCGTAGATGTCCTTGTAGGGCTCGTAGCAGTCTTCGCTCAGCGGGTAGCCGCTGAAATAGATCAAACCGGTTTTCTCCACCTGCGACACATCGATGTTGTCGCCTTCGGTACCGGCGATGCTCACCGGGAACTCCAGGTGGCCGACCACCTTCATGTGCTCAGGCTTCGAGATGTCCACCACGTACAGGCCCATTCCGCCCATGGCGGCGTAACCGTACTTGCCGCCCTGCTCGACCGGCTTGGGAATGAACAGCGACATGCGTGCGCCCATCCAGGCCGCGCGGTTGCCGGCGCGCGGGTTGGCCTTGAACACCGCCTCATGCGCGGGATCACCGATGATCTGGCCAGGCACGGTCAGCACGTCGAGCAGCTTGGGGTTGCTCGGGTCGGACATATCCCAGGACTGATAACCCGCGTTGTACAGATCGTTGGGGTATTCGGTCAGCGCGTATTTGTCACTCGGCGCTGCCGCGACGAACATGGTGTCGCCACCGAAGTAGGCGGGGATATCGCGAACCCCGGAACCTTGTTGTTCACCCACCGGCGCATTCGGGTGTTCGATGTCGGTCGTGCGGGTGGCAATCAGCTTCCAGTCTTGCGGCAGCGGCCCATTCATCTCGTAGACCTTGAAGCCCTTGAGGTGGTTGGACTTGCGGATCGCCTCGACCTTGTCCGGCTCGCGGTACTTGTCACTCAACACACCGAAGCGCCGTACCTCGTAGGACTGCACCATGATGTATTTGCCCAGCTTCTTGTTCCACTGAATGGAAGCAGCGCCGAACATGTCCTGCGCCGGAAGCGGGTTGACCTCCTCGCCGCCACCATTGGGGCCCCAGTTCTGCCCCTGGGCCAGCAGCAGCTTGACCGCCTTCGGCTGGGTGATATCGAAGATCTTCAGGGTGCGGCGCACGTACTGATAGAGATAGCGCTTGCCATCGAAGTCGACGATGTTCTGCCAGGTGTGGAAGGGCTCGACCTGGATCGGGTAGTAGGCCTCGATCTTCATGTTCTTGATGTAGCTCTGGGTGTCCCAGTAGTCCAACTGCCCGGGGAAGGACTGCCCGTTGTGGGAGAAGGGCGTCATGACCGGATCGATGAACTTGCCGGTGGCCTTGTCCATGCCGTAGCTGCCGGGCTTCGGCGCTGGCGGCGTGCGGTCCGGCGAGAGCTCGGTCTGCGCTTTGACGTAGGGGTCGCGAATATCCATCGGCCCATGTTCCTCGGCCTGCACGACACCGCTGGCATACAGCCCCAGCAGCAGCGTGGCCGCCAGTCGGCCGGTACCAAAGGGTACGGCCGATTTAAGCGAGCGTTGCATTGTTTTCATTGTTCACTCCACTTGTTGAGCCCTTGCGGGGCGGTAAGGTCAAAGGTTCAGGCCGTAGGACGGCACATCAGAAAATCTCTATCGGGTAATCGGTAATCAGGCGGAAGTCGTCCAGATCACCGGAGCCCTGTTCGGGGTTCGAACGGTGCCAGGCCTGCCTCATGCGCAGGCTCAGCCCCTTGGCTGGACCGGCCTGGACCAGGTAACGCAGCTCCAGGTTGGTTTCATGGTGAGCGCCATCGGCGCCGTAACGTCCCGCATAGGGGCTGTCCTGGGGGATGTGGCTGCCGTCGATGCCCGCGCCGCTGATGTAGCGCGCCATCAACGAGGCTCCAGGCAGGCCGAGCCCGGCCAGCGCGAAGTCATAACGCAGCTGCCAGGAACGCTCATGCGGGCCGTTGAAGTCGGAGAACTGTGCCGAGTTGGGCAGCCAGATGGAGGCCCCCTGGTCACGGCCATTGCGCCCGTTGCGGTCGTTGTCGCCGACGCCCAGGTAGTCGAATGGCGTATCGCCGGCGACCTTCTGCAGACCCAGCAGGAAGCGGTGATCGCCCAGGCGATAGAACGTCGAGAGGCCGAGCGTGGTGTTGTCGATCTCTCCTGCCTTCGCCTGACCAGCCTCCTGGGTGCGGTAGAGCGTCAGGCCCACACCGACTTCACGCTCACCCTGCAGCTCCAGGCGACCGTCGAGGTTGGCGTAGTACTGGTTCCAGATATCTTCGAAGCGAGCACCGTAGAGCGTCGCCGACAGGCCGGGGGCGAGCTGCTGGGTGCCCCCCAGGTAGTCGGCCGCCGAGGTGGTGACGCCCGCCATGACCGCCCAGAGGTCGCCATCGGCATTGGTAGTCACCGGGCTGGTGGCTGAGGTGAAATGCCCGCCCTGCAGTTCCAGGCCGTCCCACTCCTGGCTTTCCAGCGCAACGCCGGTGGCAGTCTGCGGCACGATGCGGAAGTGGCTGACCCCGAACACCGGCGTATCCGGACGCTGCTCGCCCAGCTTGATCAGGGTTTGCGACCAGCGCAGCTTCAGCGCCGCGCCGCCCTTGGCATATTCGTCAGCGGGAACGCCATCATCATGAACCGGCAGGTTGCCCGTGCCCGCATATGCGGGCGACGCATCGAGCTTCAGCCCCATATAGACAAACGCATCCAGGCCCAGGCCGATGGTTCCCGGCGTGAAGCCCGAGGTGAAGTCGGCGTTGATGCCCTGGGTCCAGTCTCGACTGTCGCTACGACCGTCCTCCTTGCTGCGGTTGAAATACGAGTTGCGCAGCAGCAGGCTCAAACGGCTGTCATCGACGACCTCTGCAAAGCCGCCCATGGACTGGCCAGCAGCAGGCAGCGCGCACAGACACATAAGGATCGACAGAGAGGTTTTGACAGCACGCATGGAACACTCTTCTTCAGGTCGTCGTTTGGGTAGTACGGGCACGCGCTCCCCTGCCGGGCAGACGGACTGCCCGGTGTCTGAGCAACGTGTTGATCGAGTAGCTGGGTCGTATCAGCGCTGGATGGGTAGCGGCTTGGGCGCGTCGCCTTCGATGGCGCGGGTCTTGCGAAAGCGCAGGACGTAGATCACACCCACCACCACCAGGAAGGGCACGCCGAAGACCAGGGTCAGCGCGAATTCCTCGGTGAACAGCGTGGTGACCATCACGGCAAGCATCAGCAGCAGGCCCGCCAGGCTGGTCCAGGGGTAGCCCCAGAGACGGAACTCCAGCGGCTCGCTGCCCTGGCGCTTACGGAAGAACAGGTGGGTGAGGAAGATGCCGGCCCAGGTGAACATCGCGCCAAACATCGCGATGGACATCATCAGCGTGAAGGCCTTCTCCGGGTAAGCGAGGTACAGCAGGGTACCCAGGCCAATGCCGAGCGAAGACAGCAGCAGCGCCGGGATAGGTACGCCCTTGCTACTGACGCGGCCGAACACCTTGGGCGCCTGGCCGGCACGGGACAGGCTGAACATCAGGCGCGAGGTGATGTACAGCTGGCTGTTCATCGCCGACAGGGCCGCGACCAGGATCACCGCGTTGAACACGGCGCCCGCATAGGGCACGCCGGTGGCGTTCATGACCGTGACGAAGGGGCTCTGGCCGCCGTTGTTCTGCCCCCAGGGCACAATCGCCAGGACCAGTGCGATGGTCAGCAGATAGAACACCACCAGACGCACGACGGTAATCCGGAACGCACGAGTGACGGCGCGTTGCGGGTCCTTCGCCTCACCGGCCGCCACCGCGATCATCTCGATGCTCAGGTAGCTGAAGAAGGCCACGATCACCGCCACCCAGGTGCCCCACAGGCCATTGGGGAAGAAGCCGCGATCGTTGCTGTAGTTACTGAAACCTATGCTGGAGTCGACCGGCGCGCCGTAGACCACGTACGCCCCCAGGAGGATGAAGACCACGATGGCGCAGAGCTTGAGCAGCGAGAAGACATACTCGATGGCGCCGAACACCTTCACGCTGAGTGCGTTGGCCAGAATCAGGGCGATCGAGAAGGCCGCCATCCAGTAGCCGCCAGGCACCTCCGGGTACCAGTACTTCATGTACATGGCCGCTGCGGTGATCTCGGTGCCCACCGCGAAGACGATGGACGCCCAGTAGGCATAGCGGATCAGGAAGCCGAACCAGGGCGCCACATAGAATTCGGCGAAGGAGCCGAAGGACCCCGACGTCGGATGGCGCACGGTCATTTCCGCCAGGCAACCCATCAGCAGCAATGCGATCAGCGCGCCAATGGCGTAACTGACCAGCACGCTGGGGCCCGCGAAGCCAATGGCGAAACCGCTGCCCAGGAACAGGCCGGTGCCAATGGCACCGCCGATGGCGATCATCGACAGCTGGCCGCTGCTCAGGCTTTGCTTGAGACCCTGCTCGCGCTGGACCAGGTCATCGAAAGAGCTTGTTGTTCTTGTCATATTGAATGCTCCGATCTGGTAAGGAAAATCAGGTCACCGACTTGCGGGCGATGAACTCGGGGCGATTCCATTCGGCGCTGTGCAGGATCTCGCGCAGGGCCTCCACGCTGTCCCAAACGTCTACATAGCGGGTGTACAGCGGGGTGAAGCCGAAGCGCAGGATGTCCGGCGCGCGGAAATCGCCCACCACGCCGCGGGCAATCAGCGCCTGCATCACCGGATAGGCTTCGGCATGCGCCAGGGACACCTGGCTGCCGCGCTGCTCGGCATCCCGCGGGGTGCGCAACTCGACGCCCAGGCCCAGCAGTTGCTCGTCACACAACTGGATGAACAGGTCGCAGAGCGCGACGCTCTTCTTGCGCAATACCTGCATGTCGACGTCCTCGAACACCTCCAGTGCCGCTTCCAGCGCCAGCACCCCGAGCTGCGGGGCGGTACCCACCAGCATGCGGTCGATGGTCGGGTGCGGAGCGTACTCGTGGGTGAAGTCGAACGGTTTGGCGTGGCCGTGCCAGCCGGTCAGCGGCTGGCGCACATGGGCGATGTGGCGCTCGGCGACGAAGACGAAGGCCGGGGCACCGGGACCACCGTTGAGGTACTTGTAGCCACAACCGACCGCGAAGTCGGCATTGGCACCGTTCAGCTCTATCGGCATGGCGCCCGCGGAATGGCATAGGTCCCAGACCACCAGGGCACCGACTTCATGAGCGCGAGCGGTGATGGCCGCCATGTCGTAGCGCCGGCCGGATTTGAAGTTCACTTGGGTCAGGGAGAGGATCGCAACGCTGTCATCCAGCGCATCCAGCACCTCGTCCGGCTCCACGCAGCGCAGCTCGCAATCGGTCAGCTCGGCAACGCCCGCGGCGATATAGACATCGGTGGGGAAGTTGCCTTTCTCGGCCAGGATCACCTTGCGCCCCGGCTGCATGCGGGTGGCGGCCACCAGCACCTTGAACAGGTTGATGGAGGTAGAGTCCGCGACGATCACCTCGTGAGCCTGAGCGCCGATCAGCTTGGCGATCTTAGCGCCGGTGCGCTGCGGAGCCGGGTACCAGTCGGCGTCGTTCCAGGAGCGGATCAGGCCATGGGCCCACTCCTCTTTCAGCACCTTCTCGATGCGCGCCGGCACATGGGCAGGCATCGCCCCCAACGAGTTGCCATCCAGATAGATCTCGCCCTCGGGAAGGTCGAAGCGAGCGCGACAGGCACTCAGCGGATCATCACGGTCGAGGCGTTCGAAATGCTCGCGGGTGAGCGGGACGGAAAGGGTCATGCGGGTTCCTCTGGTACTTGTTCTTTTTCATCCGGGAATCTGTGGCGGCGAGGAGGCGCTGGCTTGGCCGAGAACGGGCACAACGAGCCATGCCGCCGGGCATTAGCAGAGCCCCAAAGCGTGGGTCGGATGCTACGCCCTGCATGCCATTACTCGAAAATAGAAATGATCGAGGCAGCTATTCTCAAACGCTATACCTGGATTTGCGGGCCCCGTATGAGGCCAGGCCATGGCGCGGCCCGGCAAGCAGGTAGCCAGGGCATCGGACGAGCTGCTTTTCCGAGCAGCGCGTTCGAAACCCTTCCGCGCTTGCGATCTGTGAGTGGCCGGAGAGGCTGAGTAACGTGTTGCACGTTACGACTCATGCCAGCCACTGGCGCCCAGCAACGCCCGGCAGATAAGGGCAGTGGACCTGCCAATGTGGCGTGGACATGGAATTGACGCATGTGGCACACATGAAAAACAAAAAGGCCTAGGTTTTCACCTAAGCCTTTTTTCATATGGCGCACCAGGCGGGATTCGAACCCACGACCCCTGCCTTCGGAGGGCAGTACTCTATCCAGCTGAGCTACTGGTGCGTTGCGGGGCGCAATCATACGCATCCGCCGCGCGGGCGTCCATGCGCGCCGGGCCGCGCTGGTCGGTTCAGATTTCCTGCATGTCGAAGTCGGCCTTGCTCACACCACAGTCCGGGCAGAGCCAGTCATCCGGCACCTCGGCCCAGGGTGTACCGGCGGCGATGCCATCGGCCGGCCAGCCACTGGCTTCGTCGTAGATCAGCCCGCACACCACGCAGATCCAGGTCTTCATACCGGCACCTCTTGCGGGCTGCGCAGCGGGTGCAGGTGCCGGTCGAAGTTGGCCAGGGACGGGAACACCAGCGGCTGGACATCATCCAGGCGCTGCAGGTAGTCGCTGTACTGCTCGAGGATTTCCTCGCGCGCCTGCTGGCTGATGTAGGGCACGTGGCAGGCGGCGAACGGTGGCAGCACGCTGAGCCCGGTGTAGGCCAGGGTGCCGCGCTGCAGCGGGCGCAGCATGGGTTCCCAGTCACCGTGCACGGCCTCTTCGTCGGCGAACATGTGCGACTGGCCGCCCAGGGTGAAGCTGAGCAACGCGCGCTTGCCGGCCAGGCCGCCGCGGTCATAGAAACGCAGGCCGCCGTAGCACACGCCGGACACCAGCACGCGGTCGATCCAGCCCTTGAGGATGGCCGGCACCGAGCACCAGAACAGCGGGAAATTGAGGATCACCAGATCGGCCCAGAGCAGTTTCTCCAGCTCGGCGGCAATATCCGCGGCCAGGGCCTGCTGGCCGTGGGCGTGACGCTGTTCGAGGGCGTAGACCAGGTAATCGGGGTTGTTGCGCTGCTGGAAGTCGGCGGCCGACGCCACCGGATTCCAGTTCATCGCGTACAGGTCGGACACCTGCACGCTGTGGCCACCCTGCTGCAGCGTATCGACGGCGAGGTCTTTCATCGCACTGCAGAAGGACTGCGGTTCGGGATGGGCGTGGACGATCAGGATATTCATCGAAACTTCCGGGAAAACGGGGGCCCGAGCGGGCCCCGGAAAGGTCAGGCAGCTTGTGCAGCCTCAGCGGCCGGCTTGCTCACCGGCTGCCAGCGGTTGGCGCGGGCGAAGGTGCCAAAGTCGTTGAAGCGCACGCCGGCGTCGCGCATCAGCTGGTGCGCCAGGGGCGCGGTGAGCTGGCGGATATAGAAGGGTTCCTTGACCACGAAGTGGTGGATCGCATGGGTGCTGCCGAAGTTGAAGCAGAACGCCTGCAGCGGCCACAACCACCAGGGGTTGAGCACCTGGGTCTGCTGGATCACGTTGCCGGCCTCGATGTCACCATAGTAGTGCATGTTGGAGCTGACGAAGTGCAGGCAGAAGGTGCGCAACACGTTGGGTCCGACCAGCACGACCACGGCGATGGTCACCCCATCCATCACGCTCAGGGTAGTGGCCGACCAGGCGATCGGGGCACCAGCGGCACTGGCGACGAAGTCGATCAGGTGGAAGCCGAGGAATACGTACCAGGTGCTCCAGTTGAGCAGGCCCAGCGGCGCATAGCCCTTGAGCGTACGGGTGACGATCATCTTCTTGTGCGCCCAGGTCTTGGCCCGCAGGAAGCGGATGAACGAGGACATCACGTTGTCGCCGACCATCAGCAGGCGGGCGAAGCCCCAGGGCTCGCCGTTGGTGATGGCGCGCTCTTCGATATCGGTCTCGCTGCCGGACACCTTGTGGTGGTTGAGGTGCAGGTGACGGCGAATCCACGGGTTGATCGTGCTCGGCCGTGCCATCCACACCAGCGCCATCATCAGGTTGTGCGGCACGCGCTGCTTGCGGAAGTACATGGAGTGGATCAGGTCATGTTCCAGCTCGTGGGTCAGCGAAGCGAAGAAGGCGTTGGCCAGCAGGCACGCCCACCAGGCGATGGCGCCGTCCAGGTAGAGCCAGGCCGAGCCGATCATGCCGGCCAGGGCGAAGGTCAGGATGCCCGCGCCGAGCGCGTCCTGATGCTGGAGGATCGGGTAACGCTGGCGCAGTTCTTCACCACGCGCCATCACCACCGTGCGGATATGCGCGGAGCGCTGCTGGTGGTTTTGTTGGCCATGGGTTGCAGGAGTCGGGGTCATGCACGCATCCTCTTTGTCCGTGTGTGGCGCCGGGCGGGCGCTGCGGATCGTTCTAGTAATCAGGCCAGGCTAGAGTGCGCGTCCTGATGCCGACCTGCCTGACCGATAACGCCAACCTGTTGACCGAGAATGCCAACCTGCATGACTGAACCCACCACCCTGGCCAGCTGGACCCGCGCCCTGCGCCGTCAACTCGACGGCCTCGGCCTCGACAGCGCCGCCCTGTGCCGCGAGGCCGGCCTCGACCCGGCGCAGCTCGACGACCCCAACGCGCGCTACCCGCTGTCCGCCACCACGCGCCTGTGGCAACTGGCCGTGGCCGCCAGCGGTGACCCGGCGCTGGGCTTGAATACCTCGCGGCATGTCGCCCCCACCACCTTCCATGCCCTGGGCCTGGCTCTGGTCGCCAGCGGCAGCCTGCGCGAAGTGTTCGAGCGCATCGTGCGCTACCACCAGGTGGTCAGCGATGCCCTGGAGCTGGAGCTGCGCCATGTCGGTGACACCTGCGAATTCCACCTGCGCCTGCCGCCCGGCAACCTGCCGCCTGCGCCGGAAGCCATCGACGCCTTCGCCGCCATCTACGTGCGCACCTGCCGCAACCGCCTGGGCCGCGACTACGCGCCACTGGCCGTGCACCTGCGCCGGCCGACGCCGGCCAATCCACAGCCCTGGCAGGAAGTCTTCCGTGCCCCGCTGCACTTCGGTGCCGCCGAGGATGTCTTGGTGTTCGCCCTCGCCGATCTCGAACAACCGCTGGAAGACGGCAACCCGGAGCTCGCCGCGCACAACGAAACGGTGCTGCAGAAACGCCTCGAGGCCCTACAACCGGACACCTGGAGCCGCCGCCTGCGGCGCGCCCTGGAACAGCGCCTGCCGAATGGCGAGCCCTCCGCCGAAGCCCTCGCCAGTGGTTTGCACCTGAGCCTGCGCAGCTTGCAACGCCACCTCAGCGACGAAGGCAGCAGCTACGAACAGGTGCTCGCCGACACCCGTCACGCCCTCGCCCTGCAACACCTGCGCGCCCAGAATTGCTCGATCAGCGAGATCGCCTACCTGCTTGGTTTCGCCGACAGCAGCAGCTTCAGTCGCGCCTTCAAACGCTGGAACGGGCAAAGCCCGAGCCAGTACCGCGACAGCCTGCCAGGGCAGTGAAACGCCCTGGCAGCGCGCCTGATGGCGCACCATTGATGTTCGTGATCTTGAACAGCCAGCATCACCCCGCACTGGTACGTGCGTACCGCTGAGCCCACGGCCGGCCATGCTGGCGAGCTGATCCGGAGGAAACCCGGCGGAGCGCAGGGACGTTCATACTTTTTCTCGATTTTGTTGGTTTTATCGAACATAGCTATTGCCCTTTACCGGAGCTGGCCCTAGCATTCGTGTGACATTTCAAACGCTGGGCAACTGCATTCTGCTGCCCGCCATTTGCCTGATTGCCTGCACCGTCGGCGCCATGCACCCGGAGAACAATATGCAACTCAAAGACGCCCAACTGTTCCGCCAGCAAGCCTATGTCAACGGCACCTGGCTGGACGCCGATAGCGGCCAGACCATCAAGGTCAACAACCCGGCCACTGGGGAAATCATCGGCAGCGTGCCGAAGATGGGCGCCGCCGAGACCCGCCGTGCCATCGAAGCAGCCGACAAGGCCCTGCCGGCCTGGCGTGCACTGACCGCCAAAGAACGTGCCGGCAAACTGCGCCGCTGGTTCGAGCTGATGATCGAGCACCAGGACGACCTCGGCCGCCTGATGACCCTCGAACAAGGCAAGCCACTGGCCGAAGCCAAGGGCGAAATCGCCTACGCCGCCTCGTTCCTCGAGTGGTTCGCCGAAGAAGCCAAGCGTGTCTATGGCGACGTGATTCCGGGCCACCAGCCGGACAAGCGCCTGATCGTGATCAAGCAGCCGATCGGCGTAACCGCGGCCATCACCCCATGGAACTTCCCGGCGGCGATGATCACCCGCAAGGCCGGCCCGGCCCTGGCCGCAGGCTGCACCATGGTGCTCAAGCCCGCCTCGCAGACCCCTTACTCCGCCCTGGCCCTGGCCGAGCTGGCGCACCGCGCCGGCATCCCGGCTGGCGTGTTCAGCGTGGTCACCGGCAGCGCCGGCGACATCGGCTCCGAGCTGACCAGCAACCCGATCGTGCGCAAGCTGAGCTTCACCGGCTCCACCGAAATCGGTCGCCAGCTGATGGCCGAGTGCGCCCACGACATCAAGAAGGTGTCCCTGGAGCTGGGCGGCAACGCGCCGTTCATCGTCTTCGACGACGCCGACCTGGATGCCGCCGTTGATGGCGCGCTGATCTCCAAGTTCCGTAACAACGGCCAGACCTGCGTCTGCGCCAACCGCCTGTACATCCAGGACAGCGTGTACGACGCCTTCGTCGAGAAGCTGAAAGTCGCGGTGGCCAAGCTGCAGATCGGCAACGGCCTGGAGAACGGCACCACCACTGGCCCGCTGATCGACGGCAAGGCCGTGGCCAAGGTCCAGGAACACATCGAGGACGCCGTCAGCAAGGGCGCCAAACTGGTCTTCGGCGGCAAGCCGCACGCCCTGGGCGGCAGCTTCTTCGAGCCGACCATCCTGGTCGACGTGCCGAAGAACGCCGCCGTGGCCAAGGAAGAAACCTTCGGCCCGCTGGCCCCGCTGTTCCGCTTCAAGGACGAGGCCGATGTGATCGCCATGTCCAACGACACCGAGTTCGGCCTGGCCTCCTACTTCTATGCCCGCGACCTGGGTCGCGTGTTCCGCGTGGCCGAGGCCCTGGAATACGGCATGGTCGGCATCAACACCGGTCTGATCTCCAACGAAGTGGCGCCGTTCGGCGGCATGAAAGCCTCCGGCCTGGGCCGTGAAGGCTCCAAGTACGGCATCGAAGACTATCTGGAGATCAAATACCTCTGCCTCGGCGGTATTTGATTCAGCTATTTCCGTGGGTGTCGGCTGACAGGCAAGAGCTGCGTCAGCCGGCGTCGGCGTTTCCGGTGGTGGCACCGGCGAACCCTGCAGACGCATCGGCAGGAACCTGGCAGTTCGATCATCGTTAGCTGCCGTGTTTCCCGCCCGTCGTCATCATCCTTGGACACAGCCGCGCAAACGAAGCGGCCGATGAGGAAAACATGAGCAAAACCAACGAATCCATCCTGCAACGCCGTGCCGCCGCTGTTCCGCGTGGCGTAGGTCAGATCCACCCGATCGTCGCCGAGCGCGCCGAGAACGCCACCGTGTGGGACGTCGAAGGCCGCGAGTACATCGACTTCGCCGGCGGTATCGCGGTGCTCAACACCGGCCACCTGCACCCGAAAGTGGTTGCCGCCGTGCAGGAACAGCTGACCAAGCTGTCGCACACTTGCTTCCAGGTGCTGGCCTACGAACCCTACATCGAGCTCTGCGAAGAAATCGCCAAGCGCGTACCGGGTGACTTCGCCAAGAAAACCCTGCTGGTCACCTCCGGCTCCGAAGCCGTCGAGAACGCCGTGAAGATCGCCCGTGCCGCCACTGGCCGTGCCGGCGTGATCGCCTTCACCGGCGCTTACCACGGCCGCACCATGATGACCCTCAGCCTGACCGGCAAAGTGGTGCCCTACTCCGCCGGCATGGGCCTGATGCCCGCTGGCGTGTACCGCGCCATCGCCCCGTGCGAAATCCACGGTGTCAGCGAAGACGAGTCGATCGCCAGCATCGAGCGCATCTTCAAGAACGACGCGCAGCCGCAGGACATCGCCGCCATCATCATCGAGCCGGTGCAGGGCGAAGGTGGTTTCTACGTCAACTCCAAGGCCTTCATGCTGCGTCTGCGCGCCCTGTGCGACCAGCACGGCATCCTGCTGATCGCCGACGAAGTGCAGACCGGCG
>JBBNAI010000595.1:0-2670 GCA_037994305.1 Pseudomonas sp.
GGATTACCTGGGTCGGGTCGACCATCAGGTGAAGATCCGTGGTTTCCGTATCGAGCTGGGTGAGATCGAGAGCCAGCTGTTGGCCATGGAAAGCGTGCAGGAAGCGGCAGTAATCGCTCGCGAGACGCCGACCGGCAAACAGCTGGTGGGTTATGTGATGGCTCGCGATAACAGCGATGCCAATGCACTGCGCACCGAACTGGCGAAAACCCTGCCGGACTATATGGTGCCGGCGCAGATTATCGCCCTGGCCAAGCTGCCGTTGACCCCGGCCGGCAAGCTGGACCGCGCCGCGCTGCCTGAACCCACCTGGCAAAACCAATTCTACGAAGCGCCACAGAGCGACAACGAGCACATCCTCGCCGCGATCTGGGCCGAAGTGCTGGGAGTGGAACGGGTAGGGCGCCAGGATCATTTCTTCGAGCTGGGTGGCGATTCCATCGTCGCCCTGCAGGTGGTCAGCCGTGCCCGCCAGCAAGGCCTGGGCCTGACCCCCAAGGACCTGTTCCAGCAGCAGACCCTTATGCAATTGGCCGGTGTTGCTCGCAGCGTCGCCGCACCACTGGCTGACCAGGGCCCGGTGACCGGCAACGCGCCGCTGCTGCCGATCCAGGCGCGCCTGCTGCAACGCGAAGGCCTGGCGCCATGCAACCAATACCTGCTGCTGGAGCTGGCCGAGCCATTGCCGGCCAACCAACTGGAGCAGGCGTTGCAGGCGCTGAGCAAACACCACGACGCCCTGCGTCTGCGTTACAGCCAGGTCGATGGCCAGTGGCAACAGGTCCATGCTGCCAGCGAAGACGCGGCCTTGCTGCAGGTGGTCGAACTGGCCGCCGGCGAAGCGGCCCAGCCTCACTACGACGTACTGCAACGTAGCCTCGACCTGGCCAGCGGTCCGCTGCTGCGCGGCCTCTACCTGAGCCAACCGGGCCAAGCCGACCGCTTGCTGCTGAGCATTCATCACCTGGCGGTCGATGGCGTGTCCTGGCGCGTGCTGCTGGAAGACCTGCAACGCGCCTGCCTGCAACTGGCCAGCGGCCTGGCCGTACAACTACCGGCCAAGACCAGCGCCTTCAAGACCTGGGGCGAGCGTCTGGTTGGCTGGAACGTAGATAATCAACTGCCGTACTGGCAGGTCCAGCAGGCCGCCGGTGGCGAGCTGCCATTGCTAAGCAAGGAACCAGGCAACGAGGGCAGCCGCGAGCGCCTGGAGCTGAGCCTGGATGCCGGCTTCACCCGTGATCTGCTGCATGCTGGCCAGCATGCCTACCGTCTGCGTGCCGACGAATTGCTGCTGACGGCCCTGAGCCGCGTGCTCTGCGCCTGGAGCGAGCAACCGGCCCTGGTTGTGCACCTGGAAAGCCACGGCCGTGCACCGCTATTCGACGACATCGACCTGTCGCGCAGCGTCGGCTGGTTCACCAGCCTCTATCCCTTGCGCCTGCAGCCGGAAGCCGAAGTTGGCGCCAGCCTCAAGGCGATCAAGGAACAGCTGCGCGCTGTGCCTGATCTGGGCCTGGGCTTCGGCCTGCTGGCCCAGCGCGGCCAACTGGTCGAGCGCACCCCGCAGCTGCTGTTCAACTACCTGGGCCAGTTCGACGAGGGTGATAGCGCCCTGCGCCTGGTCGAAGGCGGTCTGTGGCGCGAGGCCGATGCACCGCTGGATGCACCACTGGTGATCAACGCCGAGCAGCGCGGCGGCGCCTTGCACCTGCACCTGGACTTCAACCCGCAGCAACTGGCTCGTCCGACCCTGCAAGGCCTGCTGACTCGCCTGCAGGACGAGCTACAGGCCATCCACGGCCACTGTCAGAAAGCCCCGCGCAGCCTGACTCCCAGCGACGTGCCGCTGGCCAGCCTCAGCCAAACCGACCTGGATACGCTGGTCGGCGTGGAAGACATTCACCCGCTGTCGCCATTGCAGCAGGGCCTGCTGTTCCACAGCCAGCTGGAAGGCGCTGGCAGCTATGTCAGCCAGCTGCTGCTGCCCTTCACCGGCCTCGACCCGGCGCGCCTGGAAAGTGCCTGGCGCCAGGTGCTGGCCCGTCACGGCGTGCTGCGCAGCCGCTTCCTCCTTGGCGAACGCCCGCTACAACTGGTGCAGGCCGAGGTGGCGCTGGACTGGCAGAACCTCGACTGGCGAGCGCAGGCCGACTTCGACACGGCACTGGAGTCCTTCTGCAGCGCCGAACGCGAGCGCGGCTTCGACCTGCAACAGGCGCCGCTGCTGCGCCTGGCACTGATCCAACGTGGCGTCGGCGACTTCGTGCTGGTCTGGACCCTGCACCATCTGCTGCTGGATGGCTGGAGCAACGGCCTGCTGTTTGCCGAAGTGCTGGCCCTGTATCACGGCGACCGCCTGCCGGCACCGAGCAGCCAGTTCCGCGACTATATCGGCTGGCTCGACGGCCAGGATGCTGTTGCCGAACAGGCGTTCTGGCGCGAACAGCTGGCAGCGCTGGACGGCGCCACGCGTATCGCCGGCTGCCTGCCTTGCCGCGCACCGGAACAGGGCCATGCCCGTCATCTGTTGCCGCTGGATGCAGCCATCGAACAACAGATTCGCGGCTTCGCCCAACGCCACGGCCTGACCCTCAACACCTTGGTGCAGGCCGCCTGGGCCTTGCTGCTGGCTCGCCTGACCGGCAAGCGCAGCCTGTGTTTCGGCGC
>JBBNAI010000596.1:0-1781 GCA_037994305.1 Pseudomonas sp.
GGCGCTGGTCGAGTCCTTCCCGGACGGGCACTACGCGCCGATCGCCACGCAGCGCGCTGATACTTAAGGGAACTACAAATACATGTCATTCCCGCGCAGGCAATGGGATGGACGCCCCCACCCGAAACGGCATCGATGTGCCAAAGTGGAAGTGTCAACAGCCACTTAACCGAGGGGGGCGTCATCATGAAGATTACGACAATTGGCATGGATCTGGCAAAGAATGTGTTTCAGATTCACTGCGTCAATAGCGATGGTCGATTCGTCGAGGGCAAGCAACTGCGGCGCGATCAGGTCATGAAGTACTTCACCAAGTTGCCGGCCTGCCTGGTGGGCATGGAGGCCTGCGGTAGCGCCCACCACTGGGCGCGCAAACTGCAGTCGCTGGGCCATACGGTGAAGCTGATGGCGCCACAATTCGTCAAGCCTTACGTGAAGTCGAATAAGCATGACAAAGCCGATGCCGAAGCCATCTGCGAGGCAGTAACACGCAAGAACATGCGTTTTGTGCCGGTCAAGACTGTCGATCAGCAGGCCGTGCTGGCTTTGCACCGGGCCAGGCAATCCATGGTCAAGGCCCGGACTGCGCAAGGCAATCAGATTCGCGGTTTGCTAGCCGAGTTTGGCCTGATCCTGCCGCAGGGAATCAGGAACCTCTACAAGCTGGTCCCCACCTTGCTCGACGAGGCGCGCGAGCAACTGCCAGGTAGCTTTCGTGCTTTGATTGAGCGTCTGCTCGACCATCTCAAAGAGCTGCAGCGCCAGGTGGATGAGCTTGAGGTTCAGATTCAGCGTTGGCATCGAGCCAATCCGCTGTCGTGCCGGATCGAGCAAGTGCCGGGCATTGGTCCGCTGACTGCGTCGGCCCTGGTCGCCTCTATTGGCGACGCCAGAAACTTTGCCAACGGGCGCCAGCTGGCGGCGTGGCTGGGGCTCGTTCCCAAGCAGCACTCCACCGGGGGCAAGGCCAAATTGCTGGGTATCAGCAAGCGTGGCGATAGCTACCTGCGCACCTTGCTGATCCACGGCGGCCGAGCGCTGGTCAGACAAGCAGAGAAAAAACTGGGGGCCGGAACATGGCTCAACAGGATACTGGGACGACGCAACAAGAATGTGGCCGCTGTCGCCGTGGCGAATCGCAACGCCAGGATAGTGTGGGCCATGCTGGTCCACGACCGAGACTTCCGATCCGATTACGCTGATGCGCATCGGATCGGTTGAGTACAACGCACGTTAGGGAGGACCGTACTGGTAGTTTCCATCGATTGCGCAGGCAATCATCTAGTGATGGCAAGACAGGTTAGACCGTGGTTGGCAGAACCCGTGGATTCCCCCGCGCAAAAAGCGCACGAAGGCGATTGGGAGCCAACCAGCAGATTCCATCAGGGACAGTGGCCAAGCTGCCACACATACAGAGTCCGAATGTACGGGTGCAATCTCAACCATCTACCATCGCTCGATGACCGCTTGCCAAACCGGGGGCGTCCATGTACGGGAATCCATACTGAGCATCCGCGCAAGCGTTCTATGGATTACCGCGGGGGCGCCGAGCCCTGCGCGGGAATGACAGGTTATCGATGTTCCTTCACGGCAGGTTCAGATACACCGGATTGCCGAGCAGGAGCAGCTTGCCGCTCGCGTCGCGCACATCGGCGCGCAGCCAGTGGCGCTGGCCGTCGCTGGTCCAGCTGAAGCCCTTCGCCTCATCATCGCCGCCGATTGCTGGCTGGGCCAGCAATTCGGCCGCGGCGCCATCCATCACCAGCGCTATCGTGGAACCC
>JBBNAI010000597.1:0-9022 GCA_037994305.1 Pseudomonas sp.
TGCACAGTGGCGTGCCGGCGGCACGTGTGCTGGAAGGCAGCGGCATTGACGAAGCCGACCTGGCCAGCCCGGCTCGTCTGGTCAGCCATGCCCAGGAACTGCGTGTGCTGGCCAACGCCTATGGCTACAGCCGCGATGCCGCGCTGGGGCTGAGCCTGGGCAAGGGCATGCATGTTTCGGCGTACGGCATCCTCGGTTACACCATGCTCGCCAGCCGCACTCTGGGTGAGGCGCTTCAACTGGCGGTGGCCCACCCGGCGCTGCTGGGCACCTACTTCCAGCTCAGCCTGCAGACCGTTGGCGATGAGGTGCGGCTGAGCGCCGACGGCTACCGCTATGCCCCGGAAATGACCGTGTTCAACACCGAGCTGTGCCTGGCCTCGCTGCTCACCGTGGTGCAGGACCTGCTGGGCGAGGCGGTGCGCCCGCGCCGCCTGCTGCTCGGCTATCGCAGCCCGCTGCATGCCGCCAGTTACGGTGAGAAGCTCGGCTGCCCGGTGGAGTTCGCCGCTGGCAGCAATGCCCTGTGCTTCAACCCGGCCTTGCTCGACCGCCCGCTGCGCCTGGCTGATCCGGTCAGCCACCAGCAGGGCCTGCAGCAATGCCTGCAGCTGGAGGCGCAGTTCTACAGCCGTCAGGACCTGTGTGAGCTGATCCGCCAGCAATTGGCCAGCGACCTCTGTCATTGCACCAGCCTGGAGCGCGTGGCCGCCCGCTTGCACCGCTCGGCGCGCACCCTGCGCCGCCATCTGCAGCAACTCAACACCAGCTTTCAGCTGCTGCTGGACGAAGTGCGTTACGACAAGGCGCGCCAGCTGCTGATGCACACCGACCTGCCGATCTACCTGATCGCCGAACAGCTCGGCTACAGCGAAACCGCCAGCTTCCGGCATGCCTTCCAGCGCTGGAGCGGTTTGGCGCCAAGCAACTTCCGCCGTTAATTGGCAGCGATGCCAGGTGCGCCCGGATGCCGGCATGGGGCGTGGCCCGCTAGCGTCCTCAGGCAGTCTGTGGCTGCAGCAGTTGGCTTCGATCAATTGAAAAATCGGTGATCTCGACCCGCTCCGGGCCGGCATGGCGCTGTTGGTAGGCGACGAAACCCAGTACCCGATACAGGGCGATGCCTGGAACATTCCTGCTGCTGGTCGAGACATAGAGTCGTTGGCAACTGAAGGTGCGCGCGACGTGGCACACCAACGCACGGGCAATGCCCTGGCGCTGGTGTTCTGGTGCGACGGTCAGCGAGGTGATGCGGATATCGCCGTCTCTGGGTTCGGTACAGAGGATGCCGGCGAGTTGTTCATCCATGAAGGCGCCGAAAAAGGCGGCCGACGATAGCTGCACATCCCGTATGTTTTCGCGTAGTGGCGGAAAGTCCCGAATGCCCAGTAGGTCACCTTCCTGGCGATAGGCTGCCAGTTGAAGCCGGTTGATCGCCGCTGCCAGCTCGGCATCCCGGTTGTCTAGGCTGTCTATTCGAAGCTGGGTCATGGTGGCTTGGGCGTCGCTCGGGTTGTCGGTTGCCATAATGAATCCTGGCAGCGGGGCATGGAAGTGAGGTGCCTGCTCGAGGGTATGCCATTGCCTCTCTGCGCGAGGGTGGCCAGGCAAGGCAACTTGGCCGTATTTATCCCCTTTTGACCGGAACTATCGTTCTGCCGCTTCGGTGGCACTGCCAGAATCAGTCCAAAGCGGCCTAAAGGCCCCGATCTACTTCTAAAAAACCAATAATAACAATTGGTTAGAGGTTATTTGCGGATGACTTGCGCGATTTCGATCGAAGCACTGAGCATGGAGTTCGGTGCTCCGGGCCAAGGGATGAAGGCTCTCGACGATATCTCCCTGGAGATCGGCGACAACGAGTTCTTCACCCTGCTCGGCCCCTCTGGCTGCGGCAAGACCACCCTGCTGCGGCTGATCGCCGGTTTCGAGCAGCCGTCGGCCGGGGTGATCCGCCTGTATGGCGAGCCGATGCAGGAGCTGCCGCCGTTTCGCCGCCCGGTCAACACGGTGTTCCAGAGCTACGCGCTGTTCCCGCACATGACGGTGGCGCAGAACATCGGCTTCGGCCTGGAGATGCAGGGCAAACCCAAGGCCGAGATTGCCGAGACGGTGCGGCGCATGCTCGAGTTGGTGAAGCTGCCCGATGTTGGCAACCGCCGCGCCGACCAGCTCTCCGGCGGCCAACAGCAGCGCATAGCCCTGGCTCGCGCGCTGGCCAGCCGCCCGCGAGTGCTGCTGCTGGATGAATCGCTGTCGGCGCTGGACCAGAAGCTGCGCAAGGACATGCAGATCGAACTCAAGCGCCTGCAAGCCGAGACCGGCATCACCTTCATCTTCGTCACCCACGACCAGGAAGAAGCGCTGACCATGTCCGACCGCATCGCGGTGATGAGCAAGGGGCGCATCCTCCAGGTCGGCACACCCAACGATATCTACGAAAACCCGGCCAACCGCACCGTGGCCGACTTTATCGGCGAGACCAATTTCCTGGTCGGCGACCCGTTCAGCGGTGGCGTGCGCCTGGCCGACGGCCAGTTGCTCAGCGTGCCGTGCGACCAGGTCACCCCGGTGACCCTGGCGATCCGCCCGGAGCGCATCAGCCTGAGTGACAGCGGCAACCTGCAGGGCGAAGTGGAAGAGGTGGTGTATATCGGCACCGACACCCTGTACCTGCTCAAGGTCGCTGGCCAGTCGGGCTTTCGCGTACGCCAGCAGAACCGCTGCGGCGCCCGCGCGCTGCTGGCCCGTGGCAGCAAGGTCGGCATCGAGGTCCCGGTCGACGCCATCCGGGTGCTGGTCGAATGAGCAGCCCACGGGTGCTCGCCGCGCGCCGCCAGGTCATGCGCCGGCTGGGGTTGATCAGCCCGGGCATGCTGATGCTCGGCGTGTTCCTGATCGCCCCGCTGGGCATCATGTTGCTGGTGTCGTTCCTCCAGGCCGGCGACTACGGCGGCGTGAAGTGGGGGCAGTATTCGACCGAGGCCTACGTCAGCTTTTTCTACGAGCGTGACTTCGACGATAGCCTGGTGTTCAACACCGACTACCTCAGCATCTTCGAGCGTTCGCTGTGGCTGGCCCTGGGCACTACCGCCGGCTGCCTGCTGATCGGCTTTCCCACGGCGCTGTACCTGGCGCTGCAGACCGAAAAGAAGCGCAACCTGCTGATGCTGCTGGTCACCGTGCCGTTCTGGACCAACCTGCTGGTGCGCGTCTACGCCTGGATCCTGTTGCTGCGCAACGGCGGCCTGGTGGATGGTTTCCTCGGTTTCTTCGGCGTGCCGGAAGGCTCGGTAGGCCTGCTCTACAGCGACTGGGCAGTAATGATCGGCCTGCTCTACACCTTCCTGCCGTTCATGGTGCTGCCGATCTACTCCAGCCTGGAGAAGCTCGACTGGCGCCTGGTGGAGGCTGCCTTCGACCTCGGTGCCAACCGTTTCCAGGCGCTCAAGCGGGTGATCCTGCCGCTGGCGCTGCCGGGCATCCTGGCCGGCACCACCCTGGTGTTCATCCCGGCGCTGGGCAACTACATCATTCCCGAGCTGCTCGGTGGCGGTAAGTCGCTGATGATCGGCAATCTGGTGCAGCTGCAATTCGGCTCGGCGCACAACTGGCCGCTGGGTTCGGCGCTGGCCTTCGCCTTGTTCAGCCTGGTGCTGCTGGCGCTGCTGTTCAACGGCCTGCGCCAGGGCAAGCAGAGCGAGGTGCGGGTATGAACCTGCAGGGCTCGTTGTGGCGCTTTCGCGGCGTGCGGCCGATGGCCTGGCTGTTCTTCGCCTTCCTCTATATCCCGATCATCGTGCTGGTGGTGCTGAGCTTCAATGGCGGCCAGTCGGCGACCCTGTGGGACGGCTTCAGCCTGAAGTGGTACAGCGTGGTGGCCAATGACGCGGAGATCGTCCGCGCGGCGAAGAACTCGCTGATCGTCGCCGGCCTGGCCACGCTGATTTCCACCTGCCTGGCGACCCTGGCGGCGCTGGGCATGCATGGCCCGCGCTTTCGTGGTCAGGGCCTGCTGCAGGGTATTCTCGGTTTGCCGCTGCTGGTGCCGGACATCGTCTGCGCGGTGGCGATCCTGATGTTCTTCGCCTTTATCGGCCTCAAGCTCTCGCTGTTCACCATCCTCATCGCGCACATCGTGTTCTGCACGCCGTTCGCCTACATGCCGATCCGCGCCCGTCTGCAGGGCATGGACCCGCGTCTGCTGGAGGCCGCGGCCGACCTGTACGCCTCGCCGTGGCGAGCGTTCTGGAAGATCAGCTTCCCGCTGTTGATGCCGGGGATTCTCTCGGGCGCGATGCTGGCCTTCATCATCTCGATGGACGACTTCGTCATCACCTACTTCGTCGCCGGGGCCGGCTCGACCACTCTGCCGATCTACATCTTCAGCTCTATCCGCATGGGTATTTCGCCGAAGATCAACGCGATTTCCTCGATCATCCTCGTGCTATCGATTCTGTTCGTCGTTCTGTCGTACTACCTCGGCCAGCGTAAGCGCTGAGCCCCACAACAATCGCAAGGAGCCTGACCATGATCCGTCGTACCCCGCTCGCGCTTTCCGTTGTGCTCGCCATGGGCCTGTCCGGTGCCGCCCAGGCCGCCGGCAGCCTGAACTTCGCCAACTGGTCGGACTACTACCCGCCGGAGCTGCTGAAGAAGTTCGAGGCCGATACCGGCATCAAGGCCACTCTCGACGCCTACGACTCCAACGAAACCCTGCTGGCCAAGCTCAAGGCCGGTGGCGGCAACTACGACGTGGTGGTGCCGTCGGACAGCTTCATCCAGATCATGGTGCAGGAAGACCTGCTGCAGAAATTCGACAAGAGCAAGCTGCCGAACCTGGCGAACATCGCGCCGACCTTCCAGAAGCTCGACTATGACCTGGGCCACGACTACAGCGTGCCGTACCTGTGGGGCACCACCGGCTACAGCTACGACAGCGCCCAGGTGCCGGGCGGCAAGCTCGAAGAAAGCTGGAAATCCTTCTTCGAGCCGCCAGCCGAGCTGAAGGGCAAGGTGGTGGCGCTCAACTCCATGGACGACCTGTTCCCGCCAGCGGCCTTCTACCTGGGCATCGACCGCTGCACCGAAGACCCGCAGGACATGAAGAAAGTCATGGAGCTGCTGCTCAAGCAGAAACCCATGCTGGCGATGTACAACAGTGACGGCACCATCGAGCGCATGGCCGCCGGTGAAGTGGGCATGCACCAGCAGTGGAACGGTGCCTTCCACCGTGCCAAGGAGCAGCGTGCGTCGCTGACCTACGTCTATCCGAAGGAAGGCATCTCCACCTTCATCGACAACTTCGTGATTCCCAAGGGCGCCACCAACGTGGCCGAGGCGCACGTGTTCATCAACTGGATGATGCAGCCGGAGAACATCGCTGCCGCTTCCAACTTTGCCAAGTACAACAACGCCATCGCCGGCTCCGAGAAGTTCATGGAGAAGGCGCTGTTCGATGACCCGGCGATCAACACCCCGGCCGACAAGCTCGAGCGCCTGCGTCCGTTCAAGCTCTGCTCGCCGAAGTCCCTGTCGATGCGCAGCAAGGTCTGGACCAAGCTGAAAAAATAAGACGATAGCGGCTGCGCTTGCTCATGCGGCGTTGGCGGTGACGGGAAAAATGCTCATTGGCACCAGCCAACTGCGCTTTTTCCCGCCCCCGCCGCCTTGCCTGAGCTGCGCTCGTAACGCTCTCGAACTCTCTCTATTGACGGACTCCACCGAGTCCGGGGAGCCTTTTATGCTGACGATTTATAGCGACGACCATCATCTGCACCACGGCAAGTTCGAACTGATCGACGGCCAGCTCACCCCCTGCTTCGAGAAGCCCAGCCGGGCCGACATGGTTCTGGCCCGCGCCAAGGCGGTGAACCTGGGCGCCGTCGCGGCACCGCGCGAATTCGGCATGGCGCCGATCCTGCGCGTGCATGACGAAGGTTTCGTGCATTTCCTCAAGGGCGCCTGGGCCGAATGGCAGGCCATGGGCCGCGACTACGACATGCTGCCGTTCACCTGGCCCAACCGCCGGCTGCGCCAGACCATTCCGGACAGCGTCGATGGGCGTTTCGGCTACTACAGCTTCGATGCCGGTGTGCCGATCACTGCCGGCACCTGGCAGGCGGTGAGCAGCTCGGTGAACGTGGCGCTGACCGGCCAGGCCGAGTTGGCCAAGGGCGCCCGCGGGGTGTTCTCGCTGTGCCGGCCGCCAGGCCATCACGCCGCTGCCGACTATATGGGTGGCTACTGCTACTTCAACAACGCCGCCATCGCCGCCCAGGCCTGCCTGGACCAGGGCGCCAGTCGGGTGGCGATCCTCGATGTCGACTACCACCACGGCAACGGTACTCAGGACATCTTCTTCGATCGCGCCGATGTGCTGTTCACCTCGATCCACGGGGATCCGCGCTTCGAGTACCCGTTCTTCCTCGGCTATGCCGACGAGAAGGGCGTGGGGGTGGGCGAGGGCTTCAACTTCAACTACCCGTTGGCCGAGGGCAGCGACTGGTCGGCCTGGAGCCTGGCCCTGGCGGCCGCCTGCCGGCAGATCGCGGCCTACGGCCCGGACGTGCTGATCGTGTCGCTGGGTGTGGATACCTTCAAGGAAGACCCGATCTCGCAGTTCAAGCTCGACAGTCCGGATTACCTGCGCATGGGTGAGGTCATCGGCAAGCTCGGCCTGCAGACCCTGTTCGTCATGGAGGGGGGCTATGCGGTGGAGGAGATCGGCATCAATGCGATCAATGTGCTGCAGGGCTTTGACAGCGTAACCCGCTGAAGTCGGGTGAGGCGGGACTGCTGTCCCGCCTTGTCGATCAGCCTTCTTCCGGAACTGCCGGTGGCGCTATGGCGATTTTATGGAAGACATAGAACAGGTTGGGTTCGCTGACCATGTAGATGTTGCCGGCCTCATCCATGGCCACGCCTTCGGCACGTGGGATACGCGCCTCCAGGCCGTTCAGACCACCCAGCAGGCTGATGAAGCTCAGTGGCTGGCCGTTCTCGTCCAGCTCCAGTAGCAGGTTGGATTGCGCCGACAGCACCAGGAGATGCCCGGTGCGCGGGTCGACGCTGAGCGCCGACACATTGCGCAGGCCCAGGGCGTAGCCGGGCAGTGGTAACAGGGTGTTGCTCAGCAGGCGGTCGCCATCACTGGCCAGGCTGAACATGGCCGTCGGCTCGCGCTCCTTGCCCAGTAGCAGGCGGCGCTGCGCCGGGTCCCAGGCGATCCCTTCGAAGCCCTTGTTGCCGGATTCCGGGAAGCCCAGGTCGAAGGGCTTGCCATCGGCCAGGTTGAGTTCATGGCTCAGCGGGTTCAGCTCGAAGATGGTCAGGTTGCGGCGTCGCTCGTCGGTGATGGCGATGTTGCCGTTTTCCAGCACGGCCACGCCTTCCGGGTTGGCGAAACCCTTCAGGTCGATGCGCCGGAGCACTTCGCCTTCACGGCTCAGCTCGACCAGCATGGGTTTCT
This sequence comes from Pseudomonas sp., assembly GCA_037994305.1. Classification (GTDB taxonomy): domain Bacteria; phylum Pseudomonadota; class Gammaproteobacteria; order Pseudomonadales; family Pseudomonadaceae; genus Aquipseudomonas. Next base: position 7,472 of record JBBNAI010000597.1, read on the forward strand.
TGCCGGTCACGGTGAACAGCGTGCGGGTGACCGGGTTGTAGGCCAGGTCAGAGGCTTCGTCGTTTTCCAGGCCGGCCAGCGGTTTGCCTTGCAGGGTCGCCTTGTAGCCGGGCAGCCAGATGCTGGCGGCGCGCTCTTCCGGAGTCTGACGGTATTCGTTGAACCACAGGGCGGTGCGGTCGTCGAGGTGCAGGCGTTTGACGACGATGACCGAGGTCGCCAGTGCCGTGATCAGGGACAGCGCCAGCCAGTGGCGGCGGGAGAGGTGGGGCATCTGCGGCTGCTCATTTTATCGAGCGCATCAGGCTACTCGACAGACGTGAAATATCTGTGAAATGGCAGTGAAAGGAGGCTCCCACTCCACCCCTTCCGTGGGGGAGGAGCGGGGAATGTATCACAGCACCTGGCTGGCGAAGCTTTCCTGGCCGCCCAGGGCAATCTCCAGGTTGTCTCCGCTGACCAGCGGCCCCACGCCGGCGGGGGTGCCGGTGGAGATCACGTCGCCCGGTTGCAGGCTGAAATGCCCGGCAATGTGCTGGATCAGGCCGATGATCGGGTTGAGCATGGCGCTGCTGTTGCCGTCCTGGCGCACTTCGCCGTTGATCGTCAGGCGGATGCCGATATCGGCGAGGTCGGCGTAGGTGTCGCCGCTGACGAACGGTGCCAGCACGTAGGCGCCATCAAAGGACTTGGACAGCTCCCACGGCAGGCCTTTTTCCTTGAGCTTGGCCTGCACGTCGCGCAGGGTCAGGTCGAGGGCCGGGGCGAAGCCGGAGATGGCATCGCGCACTTCTTCGACTGAGGGCTTCTTCGACAGCGGCTTGCCGATCAGCACGGCGATTTCCGCCTCAAAGTGCACCACGCCGCGATCCAGTGGGATGGCGAAGCTGTCGTTCAGCGGTACGGTGCAGCTGCCCGGCTTGATGAACAGCAGCGGCTCGCTGGGGATCGGGTTGTTCAGTTCGGCGGCGTGCTCGGCGTAGTTGCGCCCGACGCAGACCACTTTACCGAGTGGGAAGTGGATCGGCGTGCCGTCGATGTATTGGTGTTGGTAGCTCATTGCAGCTTCTCCATTACGAAGCGCTGTTTAAAGCGTCGCGAGCGAAGGCCGGGCTAGGCGGCGGAACCGGGAAAAAGCGGAGTTGGCTGTAGCCAATGAGCATTTTTCACGGTTGCGCCAACAACGCCTGGGCGAGCGCAGCAGCTTTAAACCGGGAAGATTTTGCCCGGGTTCATAATCCCGTTCGGGTCGAACACCGCCTTGATGGCCTTCATGTAGGCGATTTCCGCCTCGGAGCGGCTGTAGGTCAGGTAATCGCGCTTGGTCATGCCCACGCCGTGTTCGGCGCTGATCGAGCCGTTGTACTTCTGCACGGTCTCGAACACCCACTTGTTGACGATGGCGCACTTGGCGAAGAACTCGTCCTTGCTCAGGGCGTCGGGCTTGAGGATGTTCAGGTGCAGGTTGCCGTCACCGATGTGGCCGAACCAGATGACTTCGAAGTCTGGGTAGTTTTCCCCGACGATGCGGTCGATATCGTGGAGGAAGGC
>JBBNAI010000598.1:0-4273 GCA_037994305.1 Pseudomonas sp.
CGGGTGATCGCCGCATCTTCGCCGCCTACCGACAGGTCGCGGATGAAGGTCTGGTCGATCTTCACGTAGTCCACCGGGAAGCGCTTGAGGTAGCTGAGCGAGGAGTAGCCGGTGCCGAAGTCGTCGATCGCCAGCTTCACGCCCATGTCGCGCAGCTGCTGAAAGGTGGTGATGACGTTCTCGACGTTGTCCAGCAACTGGCTCTCGGTCAGCTCCAGCTCGAGCAGGCGCGAAGGCAGGCCGGTTTCGTCGAGCACCTGGCGCACCAGGTTGACCAGGTTGCCCTGGCGTAGCTGATGCACCGACAGGTTGACCGACACCCGCAGGTCGGCCAGGCCCTGGCGCTGCCACTCGCGGGCCTGCAGGCAGGCCTGGCGCAGGACGAATTCGCCGATCGGTGCGATCAACCCGGTTTCCTCGGCCAGTGGGATGAACTCGCCGGGCGCCACCAGGCCCAGCTCCGGGTGGCGCCAGCGCACCAGCGCTTCGGCGGCGTTGAGGCTGTCGTCGGCCAGGCACAGCTTGGGCTGGTAGAAGACCTCCAGCTGGCCCTCGACGATGGCCTTGCGCAGCTGGTTTTCCAGCTGCAGGCGCTCCAGAGTGCAGGCCTGCAGGTTGTCGGTGTAGAACTGGAAGGTGTTGCCGCCCAGGTGCTTGGCGTGCTGCATGGCCATGCCGGCCTGGCTGATCAGCGCGGAGATTTCCCGCGCGTTGTCCGGCAGCAGGCTGATGCCGATGGAGGCGCTGACCACCAGCTCGTGGCCGCCGACATCCATCGGCGTGCGCAGCTTGGCCAGCAGGCGGCTGGCAGTGCGCGCCAGCCCCGAGAGGCTGCCGTAGTCGTCGAGCAGAATGGCGAATTCGTCACCGGACAACCGTGCGATGGTATGCGCCTCGGAGGCGGCCTGGGTCAGGCGACGGGCCATCTGCCGCAGCAACTGGTCGGCCACTTCATGGCCGAGGCTGTCGTTGAGCAGCTTGAAGCGGTCCAGGTCGATATGCAGCAGGGCCATATGGCTGCCCTCCTGGCGCGCCCGCTCGCAGGCTTCGTGCAGGCGCTCGCGGAACAGCGTGCGGTTGGCCAGGCCAGTCAGCTCGTCGTAGTGCGAGAGGTAGCGCAGACGCTCCTCGGTCTGCCGCCGCGACGACAGGTCGGAGAAGAAGCCGACGATATGGCTGACCTTGCCCCGCGCATCGCGCACCACATTGAGCTGCAACCACTGCGGGTAGAGCTCGCCGTTCTTGCGCGTATCGATGACTTCCCCGCGCCAGCTGTCGCTGTGTTCCAGCTCGTGGCGGATCAACTGGTATTGGCGGCGCACGTCCCGGCTGCTGATCAGGGTGGCGACGCTGCGCCCGAGCACTTCGTCCTTGCGATAGCCAGTCACGGCACTGAAGGCATCGTTGACCGACAGCAGCAGGTAGTCGGCATCGAGGATCACGATGCCTTCGCTGGCCGCCTCGAACACCGTGGCGGCCAGGCGTTGCTGCTCGTCACGTTGCTTGCGCCCGGTGATGTCGCGACGAGTGCCGAGCATGCGCAGAACCTGGCCCTGCTCGTCACGCTCGACCGCACGCCCGCGGTCTTCGACCCACAGCCATCGGCCGTCGGCATGGCGCACACGGTATTCGACGCAGTAGTCGTCCGTGCGCCCCTTGAGGTGATCGACCAGCGCCCGACGCAGCACGGGCAGGTCGTCCGGGTGCAAGCGCGGCTTGAGGTGGCTGAGCACGCCCTTCACCTCGTCCTGGCTGATGCCGAAGATGTCTTCCAGATGGCTGTGGTGCACCGCATCGGTCTGTAGGTTCCAGTCCCACAGACCCAGCTCGCTGGCCTGCAGGGCCAGGGCCAGGCGCGCCTCGCTCTTGCCCAGGGCATGGCTGGTGTCATCCAGCTCCAGGGTGCGCTGGGCCACGCGGATTTCCAGCTCGCCATGGGCCTTGCGCAGGTCACGCTCGGCGCGGCGGCGCTGTTCCACTTCACGCGCCAGCTCCTGATTCAGCCCTTCGGCGCTTTCGCGGGCATGTTGCAGCCCCTCGATCAGCGCCTGGTTCTGGAAGCGTTGCAGCAGGCTGCGCTGCACCAGACGATTGACCTGCCAGGCGACCACCCACAGGCTCAGCAACAGGATCAGGCCCAAGGCGCCCCAGCCTTGCTGGCGCCCGTTGTCACTCAATAGCAGGTAGGCGATAGCCGGTAGCAGGCACGGCAGGGAGAACACCAAGAAGGCCGCGCGACTGACCGCATAGGCCATGCTCGCGGAGAGAATCGCCGCGGCAATCAGCCCATAGACCAGCGCCTGCTGCAGGAACTGGTCGGCCGGCACCAGGAAAATCGCAGCGAAGGCCAGGGTCAGGCCAGATACGCCGGCACCAATCAGGAACATGCGCTGCCACTGCGGATTGGCCTGGCGCGAAGGCAAGGCGGCATTGAACGCCGCCATCTGGATCAGCCGCAGCACGGCCAGCAGCACCACCCACACCAGCCAGCCGGCCAGCACCAGGCTTTCCTGCGGATGCCAGAGCAGGCCGGCGCAGGCCAGGGCACTGAGCAGCATGAAGAAAGTGGGGACCTGGGAGCCCTGATACAGCAGACGGGTCCGCTCGACCGCGATCTCGGTGGCGAACTGCTGACGAATGGCAGGCGAATCGTCCTGCGGCATAGCGGCCGCAGAGCCCTTTAGCGGATTGGTCATAGGCGATTTTCTTGTAATGGTTTGCCTAAATTTCCCCGAGCATACCCGAGCTAGAGCGCTCGCCCAAGCCTTATGCTGGCTTTTTGGTCGCCCCTATCGACCAGTGGCAGCACGACTGTTCACTGACCGATCGGTTCGATCCGGTCACGGTTTGCCGCTCCTTACCCCGGCCCGTAGAATGCCGCGATGCAAAATGATCCCGCCTCTTTCGACCCAGAACTTCTCCTCGCCTCCCTCAACGATGCGCAATGCCAGGCCGTGGCCGCCCCGCTCGGCCGCCAGCTGGTGCTGGCCGGCGCCGGCTCGGGCAAGACCCGCGTACTGGTGCACCGCATCGCCTGGCTGATCCAGATCGTCAACGCCTCGCCCTACAGCATCCTGTCGGTGACCTTCACCAACAAGGCTGCCGCCGAGATGCGCCAGCGCATCGAGCAGATGCTGGGCCTGAACCCCAATGGCATGTGGGTCGGCACCTTCCACGGCCTGGCGCACCGCATCCTCCGCGCGCACTGGCAGGAAGCCGGCCTGGCCGAGAACTTCCAGATCCTCGATTCCGACGACCAGCAGCGCCTGGTCAAGCGGGTGATCCGCGAGCTGGGCCTGGATGAACAGCGCTGGCCGGCCAAGCAGGCGCAGTGGTTCATTAACGGGCAGAAGGACGAAGGCCTGCGGCCGAAGAATATCCAGGCCGGTGGCGACCTGTTCCTCGCCACCATGCTGAAGATCTACGAGGCCTACGAAGCGGCCTGCGCGCGCACCGGGGTGATCGACTTCGCCGAGCTGCTGCTGCGCGCCCTCGACCTGTGGCGGGATAACCCCGGCCTGCTGGCGCACTACCAGCAGCGCTTCAAGCACATCCTGGTCGACGAGTTCCAGGACACCAACGCCGTGCAGTACGCCTGGCTGCGCTTCCTCGCCAAGGGCGGCGAGAGCCTGATGGTGGTCGGCGATGACGACCAGTCGATCTACGGCTGGCGCGGCGCCAAGATCGAGAACATCCAGCAGTACAGCAGCGACTTCCCCGACGCACAGATGATCCGCCTGGAGCAGAACTACCGCTCCACCGCCGGCATCCTCAAAGCCGCCAACGCCCTGATCGCCAACAACAACGGGCGCCTGGGCAAGGAGCTGTGGACCGACGGCGACGACGGCGAACCGCTGTGCCTGTACGCCGCCTTCAACGAGCACGATGAAGCCCGTTACGTGGTGGAAAGCATCGAGCGGGCGCTGAAGACCGGCCTCAGCCGCAGCGAAATCGCCATCCTCTACCGCTCCAACGCCCAGTCGCGGGTGCTCGAAGAGGCCCTGCTACGCGAGAAAATCCCCTACCGCATCTACGGCGGCCAGCGCTTCTTCGAGCGCGCCGAGATCAAGAACGCGGTGGCCTACCTGCGCCTGCTCGAAGGCCGGCACAACGACGCCGCCCTGGAGCGGGTGATCAACGTGCCGACCCGTGGCGTCGGCGAGAAGACCATCGAGGCGATCCGCGAGCACGCCCGCCACAGCGAGCTGTCGATGTGGGCGGCCATGCAGCAGCTGCTCGCCAACAAGGCCCTGCCCGGCCGTGCCGCCGGTGC
>JBBNAI010000599.1:0-1761 GCA_037994305.1 Pseudomonas sp.
GCGCACCAGCGCCATGGACTCGCCGAACAGGATGATCCCGGCGATCACCGTGCCGACGGCGCCGACCCCGGTCCAGATCGCATAGGCGGTGCCCAACGGCAGCTCCTTCATCGCCAGGCCGAGCAGGGCCAGGCTGACGATCATTGCGCCAACGGTGAGCAGGGTAGGGATGGGGCGGGTGAAGCCGTCGGTGTATTTCAGGCCGACAGCCCAGCCGACTTCGAACAGGCCGGCGAGAAACAGGATGATCCAGGACATGAGGTGCTCCGCAGTACAGCTAAGGAATTGCGGGCCGTCCCGGATGGTCACTCGAAAGGAGTTGCAAGGTCGTCCTTGCGTTGTGCGTTATTTTGCACATACCACTGCACAGGGCAAGCTCACCGGGATGAGCGGGCCCTGGCAGGTGTTGCGAGAATTGTCTGAAGGGTCAAATACCCTCTGGGACTTCCTCGCCGCCCAGGGCTTCGAACAGCGCCGGCAGGAATTCGCAGAAGGTCAGCATCATCAGGGTGAAGCTGGCATCCAGCTGGCCGAGGTTGTCCTCGCCGCCATCCTGCGCGGCCTGGTCCTGCAGCAGGTCTTCGAAGCGCAGGCGCTTGACCACCAGCTTGTCGTCGAGGACGAAGGACAGCTTGTCCTGCCAGGCCAGGGACAACTGGGTAACCAGCTTGCCGGCGGACAGGTGCAACTGGATTTCCTCGCTGGTCAGGTCCTGGCGCTTGCAACGCACCACGCCGCCGTCTTCGGCCGTGTCGCGCAGCTCGCACTCGTCGAGTACGAAGAAGTCCGGCGCGGCCTGTTGCGACTTGACCCAATCGGTCATGGTCGCGGTCGGCGCCATCTTCACCGACAGCGGGCGCACCGGCAGCGAGCCGAGTACTTCACGTAGGGTCGACAGCAGGTCTTCGGCACGCTTGGCGCTGGCCGAGTCGACCAGGATCAGGCCGAGCTTGGGCGCAATGGCGGCGAAGGTAGCCGAGCGGCGGACGAAGGCGCGCGGCAGGAAGGACAGGATGATCTCGTCCTTGAGCTGGTCGCGCTCTTTCTTGTAGACCTTGCGCATCTGTTCGGCTTCGATCTGGTCGACCTTTTCCTTCAGTGCATCGCGCACCACGCTGCCCGGCAGGATGCGTTCTTCCTTGCGCGCGGCAACCAGCAGGAAGTCACCGCTGGTGTGTACCAGAGGAGCGTCCTCGCCTTTACCGAACGGGGCGATGAAGCCGTAGGTGGTGAGTTCCTGGCTGGCGCAGGAACGGGCCAGTTTGGTGGCGAGTGCAGCCTCAAGCGCCTCGGCATCGAAGGGCAGATCCTGAGTAAGGCGATAGACAAGCAGGTTGCGGAACCACATGGGGCTGACTCTCCAATTGCGCAAAGCGCGCATTATTCTCCGCCGGGGCGGATTGTCCAAGCTGCAGTCGAGTCATCTGCTGCTTAAAATGACGAGCAGCCCCCGTTCTCCTAAGCCTTTGGAACTGCTGAAAATTCTTTTTAAAAAAGAGCTTGCCAAGGTTCGGGTCGCTGTCTAGAATGCGCCCCACTTCGAGAGTGAAGGGTGATTAGCTCAGCCGGGAGAGCATCTGCCTTACAAGCAGAGGGTCGGCGGTTCGATCCCGTCATCACCCACCATCTCGCTCCACGAGGTTACGCGCAGCGGTAGTTCAGTCGGTTAGAATACCGGCCTGTCACGCCGGGGGTCGCGGGTTCGAGTCCCGTCCGCTGCGCCATACATAAGCCTTGGTTAGACTGAAGACCAAGACTGGA
>JBBNAI010000600.1:0-5050 GCA_037994305.1 Pseudomonas sp.
GCGTCGGTCTCACAAGGGCTGGTGGGTGATGACGGGATCGAACCGCCGACCCTCTGCTTGTAAGGCAGATGCTCTCCCGGCTGAGCTAATCACCCGAGTAGCCTTGCGAGGTGGCGAAATTTACGCATCGGCCTTCGCTAAGTCAACACCCTGCTTGAAGTTTTTTTCTGCGAGGGATTTTTCAGGGGCCGCCTACAGGCAACCGAACTGGGGCAAACAGGCTTCGCGACAAAGGAGGCGCGCGGTTCCATGCAGGTGCCGCGCATGGCCAACTGGCCCTGTTTCGGTGCAAACAGGGCCGCACACTGCCTGGCGCCAAAGCGCCCGCCGACTCAGGAACCGCTGCGCAGCAGCAGGCGACTGCTCACCAGGCCCTTGTCCGCACGCTCCAGGCCAGCTTCGTCGACCTGTACGCCCTGCTCCTCCAGGCTCATCAACCATTGCAGCAAACGTGGGAAATCGCTGGGTTGCAGGCTGACCTGCAAGCCGCCGTCACCCTGGCTGTCCACCCGTTCCACGCTCAAGCCCTGGCTGCCGGCACTGGCGGTGACAAAACCTTGCAGGCGCGCAGGATCGAGGCTGACTTGCGGCTTGCCCTGCTGCGCGCGAACTTGCGGCGCATGTTCCTGTAGGTACTGGTGCAGCTCACGCTGTTGCTGCAAATGGCTGCGCGCTTGCAGCACCTGTTGCGCGGCGGGTTTCCACAGCAGCAGATAGAGCAGCGCCACCAACAGAAACAGGCCCAGCGCCGTCAGCGCCAGGCGATCACGCGACGGCATGGCCTGCCAACGCCCCAGCAGGCCGGACTGCTGCAGGCGCTCCTGCAAGGGCAAGGTCAATCGCATCAACGCACTCATCCGTTACCCCCAATCACCAGGCGCGCGCTGACGCCATCATCCTCGCGGCTGGCCGAACCCATTTCCACCACCACACCAGCCTCCTGCAGTTGCGTGCGCAGCCGCTCCAGGGCGGCGAAATCACGGGCCTGCAGACTGAACGCCAGGTCGCCACGCTGGGCGCTGTAGTCCAGTTGCTCGACTTGCACCTGGCCGTTCTCGGCATTGATCGCCACGGCAGCCTGACCGAGCAGGCCGAGCAACCGCCCGCCACCGGCATCGCCGCTCTCGCCCAGGTGTTGGTCGAACTGGGCACGCAGGTTGATCAGCTTGCGGTCTTCGGGAAACAGCTCGTGGTACAGCGCTTCATTGGCCTCAGCATAACGCTGCGCCTCGCGCTCTAGCTGCCAGCCCTGGACCAGGTTGAAGCCCCACTGCAGCAGCAACCAGAGACCAGCCAGCGCCAGCAGCGGGCGCCATGCTTGCAAACCGCTGGACGCTTCACGCCGGGCAAACTCGCCCTGGGCCAGATTGCCCGGTGCCCGCTGCTGGGCCAGCCAGACAAAGGGCTGGCCGATCTGCTGGCACTCGTCGACAGGTATCGGCCCGACCTGTTCGTCGTCGACATGCGCCATCCGTGGTGTTGGGCACTGCTCGGCGAGTTGCGGCCAATCCTGCGGGCGCAGGGCCAGGCGTACATCACCACTGCCACCCAACAGCCAGCGCTCGCCCATGCACAGCAACTGGGTGCCTTCACCCACGAGCAGATCGGCATCCACCTCAATACGCTGAGGAGGATTGCCGGCACACAACGCCAGCCAGGCGGACAGCCAGGCGCGGCGCACGGCATAGACACGATGACGACCATCGGCCAGCACCTCGCCGACACACAGGTGGAATTGCTCGACGTCCTCGGCCAGTAATTCTTCCACGGCGAACGGCAAGGCCTTGGCCAGCCAACGCGCCTTGGTGATCGGCAAGGCCACCGCACAGACGGTCACCGCCTCCACGGGTAGCACCAGGCGCCAGACCTGATCGGTTTTCGGTATCGCCTGGGCAAACGGCATCGGCTCGCACAGCGGCCCCGTGACGCGCTGCACCAGCAACTCGGGATCTGCACCGGCGCAGGCCTGCGGCGGTAGAAACAGACTAAGCGGACTCATTCCTCTGACTCCTTAGCGGGCAGCGGCACCAAGCCGTCCTGCCCCAAATCGCGCGCCAACACTCGGACGCGCCCATCTTTGCCACGTTGCAGGTAACTGACCAGTACCTGACGTCGATCACCCAACAGCACTTCGGTGGTGACCTGAAAGTACTGACTGCCGAACACCAGGCCCGACGCCACAGCATCCGCGGTGAACAACTGCTTGAACTCGTCGAAATTACGGAAACCCTCGCGCCGCTGCATGGCCAGCACCGCGTCCAGCGAACGCGGCTCCACGCCTGGGGCCAGGCTGGCCAACACCTGCGCGCTGGCGGTATTCACATTCAGGCCGACCTCGACCGGCAGGGCGCTGACAAACGGCTGCAGGCGGCGAAAATCGGCGTCGCTCATGCCCAGCAGCAGGCGTAACTCGGACACCTCAACGATAAGCCCGGGGCCGGTGCGGTAGGCCGGCGCCAGCAACAGGTACTGGTCATCCTCGGCGCCATTGCTGCTCACCGGATCCTGGTCGCTGTCCAGCCAGTCCTGCAAGCGTTCGGCATAGGGCTGCACGATGCCCAGCGAGAGCAGCAGACGCTGAAAGCGCTGCACCGCTACGTTGTCTTCGCCGCCACTCTTCAGGCTATTGAGGTTGAAGCGTCCGGACAGGTCGTCGATATGCAGGTGCAGCTCGCCGCCACCGTCCAGCGGGAAGCTCAGGCGCGGCCGGGCCCAGGCCTCGCCGAGGAAGTCCAGCGGCTGGCTGGGGTTGCCCTGGCGCAGGTCGCGGCGCAGCACCGCCATCGCCAGGCGCTCGCCCCCTTCGGCGTAATACTGCGCCTGGCGCACCAGCAATTGGTTACCGGTACTACGAATGGCCAGTTGCTGACGCAGCACCAACCCGGCACACACCACTGTGACCAGCGCCACCACCAGCAGCACCATGATCAGCGCAACACCGCCCTGGCGCCTCACAAGTCGCTCTCCGAGGAGCCATCGCCCTCGCCGCCGCCGTCACCTTGCTGCTGTTTCTCGGCCGACTCCGGCAAGCGCCAGACCCGACGCAACTCGCCGTAGCGGCGCTGCTCGATCACCAGTTCGACGGCCTTGGGCATCTGAATCAGGGCTTGCTCGCTGCTGCTATTGGCCGGCGGCCAGTTCTGCAACCAGCGCCCCTCATCATCGAGAAAGCGCAGTTCAAAACGCGTCACGCCATCTAACACATCCTGCACCCGTGGCTGGCTGTCCTGGGCCTGGTCCAGCACTGGCCAGTAGGCACGCTGCCATTGCTCACCCTGCAGCTGCCAGCGCACCCGCTGCAGCGTCGCGCGCGGTAGCCCCAGCGGGTTACGCCAGCCACTGCGGGTAAATTCCAGGTGGGTATTCTTGCCGCTATCGCCGAGCAGCGCCGCTTGCGGATCGCCCAGCGGGTCGCGCACCGGTCGCAAGCGCGTCTGCAGCAAGTCGCGCTCGAAAGCCGCCATGGCGCGAGTCAGGTGGCGCAGACGCTGCTCCTGCTCGCGCTGCCCCCGGTCGGCCTGCATCACACTGTCGAACATGCGGTAGGTGGCCAGCCCGAGCAGGGCAAAGATGGAAATGGCGATCAGCAGTTCGAGCAGGGTGAAACCGTGTTGGCGCCTCATGGCTCGACCCCGACGAAACCGCTGAGGCTGACCAGCGCCTGATCCTCGATATTGCCGCGCAGGCCACTGTCCGGGCGCACCGCCACCCAGACGGTGACCCGGCGCATGTCCGGCTCGCTGGTCGCCTCGACCTTGCTTTGCCACAACCAGCGACGCCCGGCGTAGGTGTCCTCACCCGCTTCGCGCCCTTCGCTGGGGGGAATCTCGGCCAGTTGCATGTCCTGCAGGTGGTTGTCCGCCAGCCACAGGGCGAAGGTCTTGTCCTCCAGGCGCGCTGCCGTCTGCAGGGCACGCGAGCTGGCGACCAGCACGCTGGCAGCGACCAGGGCAAAGATACCCAGGGCCACCAGCACTTCGAGCAGGGTGAAACCGCGTGAGCGCATCATTTCTTGGCTGGCCCCGATGGGGTTTCAACCTGCAGCGTCGGTTCATTGAAGCCATCGCTGGCCAGCAGCAACACCGGGGCACCGCGCTCGCGGCCGGAGAGACGCAGACGGAACGGGGTCAGCTCACCACTGGAGAGGATCAGCACCTGTGGCACCAGGGCCTTGCTGTCCTTTTTCTGCGCAGCCTGCGGCAGGCCGACCGCCTGCTCATCGAGCTCCAGCTTCAACTCGACCCAGTCCGGCAATGCATGCCCCTGCTCCGCCAGCGCCTGCCACTCGGCGCGCTGCGGTTCATAACGCAGTACCTGATAGCTCTGCCGGTCGATCAACAGGCCGTACTCGCGGTTATCCAGTACCGCTTCGTCGAGCAATACCCGCAGCAAACTGCTGAGCCGCTCGCCTTCATCATTCAGCTTGCGCGCCGGGCTGGCGGCAATGCCGCTGCCAAGCACGGCCACACCCACCAGCACGCCGAGCAGCACCAGCACCACCAGCAGCTCGATCAAGGTGAAGCCACGCACGGACTTGCTGCGCGTCGGAAAAACTGCGTTGAGAGTGGCTTCGGACTGCTCATTTACCATCTGTAAACTCCGCGTCCTCAGCCACTCTCGCCTTGCTTTTCTCTAGCTCGCTGCGCCCGAACAAGGTAGATCAAAGATCCCAGTTGCCGATATCAGCGTTGTTGCCATCGCCACCTTCCTGACCGTCTGCTCCGAGGGAGTAGAGGTCGATCTTGCCGTGGGTGCCGGGCGCCAGATACAGGTAGGTATTGCCCCAGGGATCGACGGGCAGCTTTTTCAGGTAACCCTCGGGGTTCCAGTTCTTCACCGGCGGCGTGCCGGTGGGCTTCTTCACCAGGGCTTCGAGGCCCTGCTGGGTGCTCGGGTAGTTCTGGTTGTCCAGCTTGTACATATCCAACGCAGCACCGATGGCGCGGATGTCGTTCTGCGCCACGGTGACCTTGGCCTGGTCCGGACGGCCCATCACCTGCGGTACCACCAGCGCGGCGAGGATCCCGAGGATCACCACCACCACCATGAT
>JBBNAI010000601.1:0-3159 GCA_037994305.1 Pseudomonas sp.
ATGTCCTCCCAGGGCACCGCCGACGGCAAGCTGACCCTGACCATCACCTTCGCCCTCGGCACCGACCTGGACAACGCCCAGGTGCAGGTGCAGAACCGCGTGACGCGCACCATGCCGACCCTGCCCACCGAAGTGCAGCGTCTTGGCGTGACCGTCGACAAGGCCTCGCCCGACCTGACCATGGTCGTGCACCTGACCTCGCCGGATAACCGCTACGACATGCTCTACCTGTCCAACTACGCCGCGCTCAACGTCAAGGACGAGCTGGCGCGTTTGGACGGTGTGGGTGACGTGCAGCTGTTCGGCCTCGGCAACTACTCGCTGCGTGTGTGGCTCGACCCGAACAAGGTCGCCTCGCGCAACCTCACTGCTACGGACGTGGTCAACGCCATCCGCGAGCAAAACCGTCAGGTCGCCGCCGGTTCCCTCGGCGCACCGCCCTCCGATGCCGGCAACAGCTTCCAGCTGTCGATCAACACCCAGGGCCGCCTGGTCAGCGAGGAAGAGTTCGAGAACATCATCATCCGCGCCGGTGAAGATGGCGAAATCACTCGCTTGAAGGACATCGCCCGGATCGAGCTGGGCTCCAGCCAGTACGCCCTGCGCTCGTTGCTGAACAACAAACCCGCCGTGGCCATCCCGGTATTCCAGCGCCCCGGCTCCAACGCCATCGAGATTTCCGATGCGGTGCGTGGGCGCATGGCCGAGCTGAAGAAAAGCTTCCCGCAGGGTGTGGACTACGAAATCGTCTACGACCCGACCATCTTCGTGCGTGGCTCCATCGAGGCGGTGGTGCACACCCTGCTCGAAGCCATCGTGCTGGTGGTGCTGGTGGTGATCCTGTTCCTGCAGACCTGGCGTGCCTCGATCATCCCGCTGGCCGCCGTGCCGGTCTCCTTGATCGGCACCTTCGCCGTGATGCACATGTTCGGTTTCTCGCTCAACGCGCTGTCGCTGTTTGGCCTGGTGCTGGCCATCGGCATCGTGGTGGATGACGCCATCGTGGTGGTGGAGAACGTCGAGCGGAATATCGGCTTGGGCAAAACTCCGGTGGAAGCCACCAAGCAGGCGATGAAGGAAGTCACCGGGCCGATCGTCGCCACGGCCCTGGTGCTGTGCGCCGTGTTCGTACCGACCGCCTTTATCTCCGGGCTTAGCGGGCAGTTCTATCAACAGTTCGCCCTGACGATTGCCATCTCCACGGTGATCTCGGCGATCAACTCGCTGACCCTGTCCCCTGCCCTGGCCGCCGTATTGCTGAAAAGCCATGACGCGCCAAAAGACCGTTTCTCCCTCGTGCTGGAAAAACTCTTCGGCGGCTGGCTGTTCAAGCCCTTCAACCGTGTGTTCGATCGCGCCAGTCATGGCTATGTCGGCACCGTGAAGCGCGTGCTGCGCGGCAGTGGTATCGCCCTGTTCGTCTATGCCGGGCTGATGGGCCTGACCTACCTGGGCTTTGCCACTACCCCGACGGGTTTCGTACCGGCGCAGGACAAGCAGTACCTGGTGGCCTTCGCCCAATTGCCAGACGCCGCCACTCTGGATCGCACCGAAGATGTGATGAAGCAGATGTCGGAAATCGCCGGCAAGCACCCGGGTGTGGCCAACACCATTGCCTTCCCGGGTCTGTCGATCAACGGCTTCACCAACAGCCCGAATAGCGGCATCGTCTTCGTCGCCCTGAAAGACTTCGACCAGCGCAAGGACGAAAGCATGTCCGCCGGGGCCATCGCTGCTGAGCTTAACGGCCAGTTCTCGGGTATTCAGGAAGCCTACCTGGCGATCTTCCCACCACCACCGGTACAGGGCCTGGGCACCATCGGCGGCTTCCGCCTGCAGGTGCAGGACCGCGGCAACCTGGGCTATGACGAGCTGTACGTGCAAACCCAGAACGTCATCGCCAAGGCGCGCCAGCTGCCGGAACTGGACCCGATGTCGGTGTTCACCAGCTACCAGGTGAATGTGCCGCAGATCGATGCCGCCATCGATCGCGAGAAGGCCAAGACCCACGGCGTGGCGATCAGCGACATCTTCGACACCATGCAGATCTATCTGGGTTCGCTGTACGCCAACGACTTCAACCGTTTTGGTCGCACCTATCAGGTCAACGTCCAGGCCGAGCAACAGTTCCGACTGGAGCCAGAGCAGATCGGCCAGCTCAAGGTGCGTAACAACCGTGGGGAAATGGTGCCGCTATCGGCCTTCCTCAAGGTCAGCGCCAGCTCCGGACCGGATCGGATCATGCACTACAACGGCTTCCTCACCGCCGAGATCAACGGTGCAGCAGCCCCCGGCTACAGCTCCGGCCAGGCCGAAGCGGCGATGGCCAAACTGCTCAAGGAAGAACTGCCCAACGGCATGAGCTTCGAGTGGACCGACCTGACCTACCAGCAGATCCTCGCCGGTAACAGCGCGATCTTCGTCTTCCCGCTCTGCGTGCTGCTGGCCTTCCTGGTGCTGGCAGCCCAGTACGAAAGCTGGAGCCTGCCGCTGGCGGTGATCCTGATCGTGCCGATGACCCTGCTGTCGGCCATCACCGGGGTGATCCTGGCCGGTGGCGACAACAACATCTTTACCCAGATCGGACTGATCGTACTGGTGGGATTAGCCTGTAAGAACGCCATCCTCATCGTCGAGTTCGCCAAGGAGAAACAGGAAGAAGGCATGGACCGCGTCAGCGCGGTACTGGAAGCCTGCCGTCTGCGTCTGCGCCCAATCCTGATGACCAGCTTCGCCTTCATCATGGGCGTGGTGCCGCTGGTGACCTCCACCGGTGCCGGTGCGGAAATGCGCCATGCCATGGGTGTTGCGGTATTCAGCGGGATGCTTGGCGTGACCTTCTTCGGCCTGCTGCTGACGCCGGTGTTCTACGTGCTGATTCGCGGCTTCGTGGAGAAGCGCGAAGCGAAGAAAGCAGCCCGCCTGCAGGAGGTGCATGTATGAAGCTGTTGATGCCTACCCTGCTCGCCCTGGCCGTGAGTGCATGCGCCGTCGGCCCCGATTATCAGGAGCCGGCTACCGAGCCGGCCAAACTGAGCAGCCTGGAAGCTGGCGACTATGACCGCACCCGCTTCGAGGCCATCTGGTGGCAGCAGTTCGATGATCCGACCCTGAACCAGTTGGTGCAGCAGTCGCTCAAGGAAAACCGCGAGCTGCGCG
>JBBNAI010000602.1:0-16284 GCA_037994305.1 Pseudomonas sp.
CCGTTGGTGGCGGCATCCAGCACGCTGTGCGAGGCAGTTGCCAGGCCAATCCAGGCAAAGGCCTTGAGCGGCCCGCAGCCGAGCAAGCGGCAGCCCAGCGCGCCCACTAGCCCGCACAGGCCGGCAAATAACATTGAGTGACTGAAGCCACGGTGGCCGAAGGCATCGGCGTAGGCGATGCCCAGCTTGAAGGCCAGGACGTCGGCATCCGGCAGGCAGGTGAACAGCAGGCTGACCAGCAGCAGGCGCGGTGGCACCCGCTGTGAGCCCAGGGCCAACCCGAGCGCGAGAATCGGCAGCGGGTGGCTGATCAAGGTGGTCACGGCTGTGGCGTGTGCTCGTGCATGCGCGCCAGTTGGCGCTCCAGCAGCGACGGGTACGGTTCGAGCAGGCGCTCGACACAACTCGCCCCTTCCGGGCTGGCAATCGGGCGGATGCGCGCACAGGTACGTACATGCGCATCATCGCCAATCGCGCGTTGTACCAGCAGCAGATTGCGGCTGTGCTGCGACAGGGCTAGGGCATCCTGTGCGGCGTCGCTAAGCAGGACTTCGGCCTGGCTGGTCGGGATCGGCTGGTCGCTGTGGGTCAGGCCGAGTTGCAGTTGCAGGGTGATGCCGCTGTCGGCTACCTCGATCTGCAGGGCGTGGCCGAGGGCGCGCATCAGCTCGCCGCAGCACAGGGCGTGGGTCAGGTAGTCCTCACCGCTCTGGCTGCTGCTGAACAGCATCAGGCTGCTGCCGTCGTTGAGCGTGTAGAGCTTGCCCTGGTACAGCGCAGCGGCCTGATCCAGGCAGTCGCGATAACGCTGCAGCAACTCCATCAGGCGCGAGCGCGGCAGGTGACGCAACTGCTCCTGGGCACCGAGCTGGATCGCCAGCACGGCGCTCAATACCGGTGCGGCCGGTGGCGCTGGCGGCGCGCTCGGGGTGATTTCCTCGAGGTCGCTGAACGGATCGTCGTCGACCCGATGCTCGGGTTCGCGTTCGTCATAGGCCTCGTCATAGCCGATGTCGTCGGCGTCGAAGGCCGGCTCGCGCAGGTTGGGCAGGTTGAAGGAGGGCTCGTGTTCGTCGAGATACGGGCCGTCGTCTTCCTCGTCTTCGGCGTAGTCGTCGCTGGGCTGCAGCTCAGGCTGCGGCTTTTCCGGTACCAGGCGGGCCTGGAGCTGGCGGGCCAGATCGCCGATTTCGTCCTGGCGCCCGGCGCCCGGGGCAGGGTCATCCGGGTCGCGCAGCCACAGGCGCAATTGCAGCAGCGGGGTGGAGATGTGCCGGCCGAGGCGCAGGCTCAATGACATGGCCAGGGCCAGCAGGATCAGGCTGAGCAGGCCCATGCTCTGCAGGCTGATGGTCATCGGCTGCTGGAACTGCTGCATGTCGAGGCTGATGCGCAGCTGCCCGGCGATCACTTCCTGGAAGGTGATGGGCGTCGAGTAGAGGCCTTCGGTGTCGCCCAGCAGGCCCTGGCTGGGGCGCGAGCCGGCTTCGGCGAGGATACGGTTGTCCACGCTGTAGATGGCCGCGTGGGCCACCAGCGGATTCTTCACCAGGTTGCTGAGCAATACGTTGAGGCTGAGGATGTCGTTGGACACCAGCAGTTCGGTGGCGGACGCCGCAGTCTGCACGGTCAGGCTCTGGCCGAGGGCGTCGGCCTGCTGCTGCATGGCCTGCTTGAACTGCATGCCCATGACCCAGGCGTAGATCACCAGGGCCAGTGCAACCAGCAGCAGGCTATGACTGGCGATACGCAGCGCCAGCGGCACACGGCGCTGGCGCAGGGCATTGAACAGCAGGAGGAAGAAATTGTCGGGTTTGACCTGAACGGGCCGGTTCACAGCGCGCGGCTCTTCTGAATTGGATTGCCGCGCAGTATAACCACGCCCCCCATGCGGGCAAAGCGCCGCCCGTGCCCTGGCAGGGGGGAAACTGGTTAGAATGTGCGCCTTTCGATGGGCCGCAGTGCCCTTCTGCCGACTTTATCTGCCAGCCTGGGAGTGAACGCCTTGCGCGAAATCGTCCTGATCAACATCACCGGGGAAGATCGCCCGGGCCTGACCGCGGCCATTACTGGCGTGCTCGCCCAGGGCGGGGTGAATATCCTCGACATCGGCCAGGCGGTGATCCACGACACCCTGTCGTTCGGCATCTTGGTCGAGATACCTGATACCGAACAGGCCTCGTCGGTACTCAAGGATGTGCTGTTCACCGCCTACAAGCTGGACCAGCAGGTGCGTTTCACTCCGGTTTCCGAGTCCGACTACCAGCAATGGGTCGGTGGCCAGGGCAAGCCGCGCTACATCGTCACCCTGCTGACGCGCAAGGTTACCGCCGAGCAATTGCAGCGGGTCAGCTCGATCACCGCCAAGTACGGCCTCAACATCGACCATATCGATCGCCTGTCCGGGCGCATGCCGCTGGACACCCCGGCAGACCAGGGCAAGGGCTGCATCGAGTTCTCCGTGCGCGGCGAGCCGGCCGATGCCGTGGCACTGCGTGCCGAGTTTCTCAGCGTGGCCCAGGAGCTGAACGTCGACATCGCCTTCCAGCGTGACTCGCTGTTCCGTCGCAATCGGCGCCTGGCGGTGTTCGACATGGACTCGACGCTGATCGAGGCCGAGGTCATCGACGAGTTGGCCAAGGCCTACGGCGTGGGTGAGCAGGTGTCGGAAATCACCGAGCGAGCGATGCGCGGTGAGCTGGATTTTCGTGCCAGCTTCAAGGAACGCATGGCGCTGCTGCAGGGCTTGCCGGAAACCGTGCTGGCCGATATCGGCGCTTCGCTGCGCCTGACCGAGGGCGCCGAAGTGCTGTTCGCCGAGCTCAAGCGGCTGGGCTACAAGACCGCGATCCTCTCGGGTGGCTTCACTTATTTTGCCAAGCAACTGCAGGCCAGGCTGGGCATCGACTATGTGTTCGCCAACGAACTGCAGATCGTCGACGGCAAGGTCACTGGCGTGGCCGTCGAGCCGATTGTCGATGCGCAGCGCAAGGCGGATCTACTGCGTGAACTGGCGGCAAAAGAGGGGCTGCGCCTGGAGCAGACCATTGCCGTCGGCGATGGCGCCAACGACCTGCCAATGCTCGGCCTGGCCGGGCTTGGTGTGGCCTTCCGCGCCAAGCCGCTGGTCAAGCAATCGGCCAAGCAGGCGATTTCCACTCTGGGCCTGGACGGCATTCTCTACCTGCTGGGCTTCCGTGATCGCGACGGTCACGACTGATTTTCGCCAGCCACAAAAAAGCCCCGCATCTGCGGGGCTTTTTGTTGGGGGCGCTTACTCGTCGCCGGCGGAGAAGTCGTAGTCCATCGACTGGCTCGGCCCCTGCAGGTAGTGGCCCTGGATGTAGTTGACCCCGGCCTGCCAGAGGGTGGCCAGCACGCTGGCGCTCTCCACATACGGCACGATGGTCAGCTTGGCCTGGGCATGCAGGCTGGCCAGCAGGGTCTTCAGGGTTTCCTGATTGTCTGCGCTGGACAGCTCCTGAGAGAAGGAGCCATCGACTTTGACGAAGTCCACGTTCAGGTACTTGAGCGTATTGAACGGGTTCAGGGCGCAACCGAACTGGTTCAGCGCGACCTTGCAATGCAGCTCCGCCAGGCCCTGGGTGAGGGCTTTGGCCTGCTTGAGGTAAGCAATCGCATCCGGCTCGCTGATCTGGAACACCAGCGCATCGGATGGCAGGCGTGCGGCCTTGAGTGCCACGCTGAGCCACGGCAACAGGGTCTGGTCCTGCAGGCTGCTGCCCGACAGGTGCACGAACAGACGGGTGCTGTGGCCCTTGCTGCGATGCTCGGCAAGCAGCTTGACCGAGTTGAGGATCACCCAGCGGTCGATCTTCTCGGCCAGGCCGGCGTCACGCGCGGCATTCATCAAATCTACGGTGGGAACGTCTTCGCCTTGCGGGCTGAGCAGGCGCAGCAGCACCTCGTAGTGCTCGTCGCTATCGCCCCGCAGGCTGATGATCGGCTGGAACAGCAGGCGGAAGCTGTTGTTATCCAGAGCCTGCTGGATCATCGCGATGATGTTGCCGCGGTTGGCGGCAGCGGCCAGTTCATCGGCCGGGTTGAAGATCTTGATCGCATTGCCGTTGGCAACATCGTCGGCGCAGCGGTGCGCGCGGTCGATCACGTCCTGGGCCTTGCTGGTCTGCTCGCCGAGCCCGGCGACACCGATCGACAGCGTGGTCTGCACGGTGCGCCCGCTGATGTCGAACATGTGGGTTTCGGCTTTTTTCAGCAGCACGGCCAGTTGCTCACGGGTCTGCTCGGGGAGCAGGTCGGGCAGCAGGGCAGTGAATACATCGTCACCAAAACGGGCCAGCGGTGTGCCGGCCGGGAAATGGTTGCGTAGCAAGTTGGCCAGGTCGGTCAGCAGCATGTCGATGCCGGCCAGGCCGACTTCGCCAATGGCTTCGCTGTAACGGTCGACGCGAATGTAGGCCAGGCTGGAGATCTGGTTGGTGGTCACGGCGCGTTGCGCGGCACCATCCATCAGTTCGAGGAAGTGCGGACGGTTGTACAGGCCGGTGACCAGGTCCTGGCTGCTGATTTCGCGCAGCTTCTCTTCCAGTTCGGCGTTGTCGGCCTCGGCGCGGATCACCACCTGGATGCACGGTTCGCCATCGTAGGTTGCCGGGGAGAAACCCATGCGCGCGGCAAAGCGCTGGCCGTTGGCCTTGACCCCGGCGCAGGCCAGTTCGGCATTGCCTTCGGCGCTCGAGTAGTTTTTCAGGAAATCCTTGAAGGCGGCCTGATCTTCGCTGGCGATCAGGTCGATCATCGGCATGCCTTCCAGCTCGTCGCCATCCTCGTAGTCGAACAGCTTGAGGTAGGCGCGGTTGGCATAGATGTGCATGCCGTCGTGGACATAGGTGATGGCATCGACGGAGCTGTCCAGCAGCAGCTGGCAGCGCTTCTCCGCTTCGCGCAGGGCAACCTCGGCGCTGCGGCGCGCGCGGCGTTCCTCGAGGTTGGCAAGTTCGCGGTTGGCCACCAGGATCAGGCGTTCATCCTCACCCTGGGGCAGGGCATCCTGAGCGCCGAGCATCAGGGCTTCGGTGATGGCGTCGGAGTCGTTGCCTTCGATCAGCTGAATGAACGGAATGTCCTTGGCCTGGCGGCGGATGGCGGTGATCGCTTCACTAGGTTCCAGGTGCTCGCTGCTGGGGGCGCTGATCAGCAAGTCCCAGCTTTGCTGCAGGGCTTCGGCGAGGTTATCGCTGGACGTGATGCGGTGAACGCGGGTCGCCCTTCCGGCATTGCGGAACAGGCTGACCAGGCGCTCGGCCTCGTTCTGCGAATCCTCGAGGATCAGCAGGCGTATGGTTTTTTTTTCGATGGCCATGGGGGTGTAATGCTGTGAATGCGCCGAAGAACGGGCGTAAAAAGGCGACAAATGGTCTGTTTTTGCAATCTACAGCGACTTCCAGAGTGAGTCAAAGTCTTCCTCGCCGCCCTTGTCGGCGCTTTTCCCGGCTGTGACCGGCGTCCCGCTTGGTTGATCAGCCTGGTCCAGGCGACGGTATTCGAACTGGCTGAAACTGCCGGTGCTGGTCTGTCGGCGACTCAATACGGCGCGCAGTTCTTCGCCGTGCAGGTTGATCATCACCTTGTTGCTTTCCTGGAAGGGGATGCGGGGGGTGATCAGGCTGGCCGGGCGCGAAATCACGCGGATTTCCGGTAGCAGCAGGGCGCGCAGGTACTGGCTGCTCTGCTCGCTCTTGCGCACCAGTTGCAGACCGCAAGGCTGGGCGTGCGGGGCAATCAGCTCGATGCCCATCTGCGTGCCGCCACCGCGGACCTGACGAATCCAGCGCACCACAGCCACGCTCCAGGCTTGCTCGGGGCTGTCCTGGATACCCAGCAGTTCGCCGGCCTGCAGTTGGCTGGGTACTTCCTTGGGCCAACTCAGGCAGTAACCGCCAGGACTGTGGTTGACGATCGGCACGTCGAAGGTCGGGTAGCTCTCCACCACTTCCGGGGGGGCTTCTTCCCCGGGTTTGTGGCTGGCCTTGTATTGGATTTCCTCCAGCGGGATGCCGTGCTCCCACTGGGTCTCGCGCTGGGCATCGAAAGCGATGGACCAGACATCCGCGCCATTGCCGCCAATCTTGCCGGCTTTGAACTGGGCACTTTGCACCGCTTCTGGGCGTTGCAGGACTTCGGCGAATGCCTTGTTGCCGGCCAGGTAGAAGTGCACGGCCGACATGCCGATACACAGGTTCAGGCTGCCGCGCCCGGGGTTGCGCTGGAAGGTGCGCTCGGCGATATCGCCCCAGGCTGAGCTGAGGTGCTGCAGCAGGTCGATGCTCATGCCGTCGGGCACATGCAGGCGCCGCGGTTCCTTGCTGTCTTCGGGTAGCAGCAGGTGCTCCTTGATCGCATCGACTAGAGCGTGTGGGTCCAGACCCAGCAGGTTATGCAGTTCGTTCTCGCTGAACAGCGATTTGTAGCGCGGCGGACCATCCTGCTGCGGGGAAATGACGAACAGACTGTAGGGCTCATCCGCAGCATGCAGGCTGGCCAGGGTGCTCCAGCTTTCCAAGGCTTCGGCCAGGCGCGCGATGCTGCTCTGGCGCATCTGGTTGCAGCGTGAACAGCCCAGCAGCAGGGCTGCGATATAGGTCTGCTCGGGACTCAGGCTCTTGCCGCTGCGCGCCAGGCTGTCGGTCACCTGGGCATTCTGCAGTCTGTGCTGGCGGGCGATGCGATAAAGCTGATGAAGCTCAAGCCAGAGGCCTTCCGGTACCGGGCAATACAGCTGGCTGGCGCGTACCAGTGGGCCGCTCAGGCTGTGGATGGCGCGTTGCAGGGCGACCGCCAGGAGCTGGATGCGGTCCTTGCTCAGGCGCGGCGCTTCCTGGGTGATGATCAGCTTGTAGCCGATGGCCAGGTGGTTCTGCAGGGCCTGGCAGAGGTTGGCCACCTTGCGCGGACGCTCGTCGAGGACGATCGACTGGTTGAGGAAGTGGCGCTCCAGGTGGCGACAGACGAAGGCGACTTCCGGGCGCACCAGTTCGAGGAGCTGCAGGCGGTTTTCGCTTGGGGTAATCAGTTGGTTCAGCTCGACCAGGCTTTGATACAGCTGGCGGGCGGTTTCACCAATGTTGGCCTTGGGCAGGCCGGCAATCCAGCGCTTGAGCTCGCGCGGAGAGGCATCACAGAAGGACAGACTCTGCTTGTCGGGGGTGGGGACGCGTAACAACAGATGGGGACTCTGTTTATCCATAACCGGGGTTGTATCCGTAACAGGCAGGCTGAGCGCTTCAGGGCGGGAGGCTTTCGGCAACTCTAGCAGTATCCCGCCTGGGCCGCAGCCTTGAGCTTGTCTGGAGGGGGTATCGGTTCTGACACGATTGGTGACTGGATGTTCCGAGCGGGTCAGTTGCTTGAGGCGGCGCTGACGACCGCTTCGTCCGGGCTGACGCGTATCCAGCCATCGCCCTGGCGCGCCACCGCGCTAGCGGCCCAGATGGCCATGTCCTGGCGCCGGCAAACACCCGTGTTGCCTGCGCCGGAGCCGGCCACCACCTTATAGATCACCTGGTCACGCAGACCACGCCCGCTCTTGCCGGCGGCATCGATGACCTGGCGCACCGCCCAGGCATCACCCGGCAGGGCATTGCTGTAGCAGGCGCCGAGGAGGATGTCGGCGGCGACGAGCCGTTTCGCCTGGGCGTGTTGCTGGGCCAGTTGCATGACTTCCAGCAGGTCATCGAAGCGGATGTCCAGGTAGGAGTCGACCTGGCGCAGGGCGTGGTAGAAATCTTCCGGGCTCAGCCCGCCGGGGTTGGCCAGCGGTTGTGGCTGACGTGCCAGCGCCGCCGGATAGCGCCGCCAGGGAAACAGGCAGTTGAACAGCACGGCTACCAGCAGAATGATCGCGACGTTGAGTAGTACCGGGCTGAGCACGAAGGCGAAGCCCAGATCATGGATGGCCGTGCCGCCGATCACCGCGCTGAGTGCCGTGGCCCCGCCGGGTGGATGGATGCAGCGGGCGTACTGCATGGCCAGGATGGCTAGCGCCACGGCCAGCGCCGGGGTAAAGGGTGAGTCCGGCAGCAGTTTCTGGCAGACCACCCCGACCAGCGCTGACAGGCCGTGCCCGCCGATCACTGCCCAGGGCTGCGACAGTGCGCCATGCGGTACCACGAACAGCAGCACGGCACTGGCGCCCATCGAGGCCACCACCCAGAAGGCGGCTTCGCTCGGCAGCAGCCAGTGGGTGACCGCGTAGATCAGGCCGATGCCGACGAAGGCACCCAGGGTCGCCAGGTACTTTTCCAGGTGGCTGGTAGAGTCGGCGCCCCAGCCTAGAAGGCGCTGGCAGTACTGCCAGAAACCGCCCTGCATCAGCTGCGCGGCTGCGCCAGGGCCTGGCCCATGCGTACCGGGCTGCCGGCGACCAGGCCTTCGGCCCACTGCACCTGTTGCGGGCCGAACAGCACGATGGCGGTGGAGCCGAGTTTGAAGCGACCCAGCTCGCCACCTTTTACCAGCTCGATGGCGGCGCGCGCGGCGTCATCGTAGCGAGTGGTCTTCAGTTCGCGCTTGGGCGGGGTGATCAGGCCGGCCCAGACGGTTTCGATGCTCGCCACGATCATCGCGCCGACCAGTACCACGGCCATCGGCCCGCGCTCGGTATCGAACAGGCAGACCACGCGCTCGTTGCGAGCGAACAGTTCGGGGACGTTTTCTGCGGTGGTCTGATTGACCGAGAACAGGCGGCCCGGCACGTAGACCATCTCTTTCAGCGTGCCGCCCAGGGGCATGTGCACACGGTGGTAGTCCTTGGGCGACAGGTAGATGGTGGCGAAGTCCCCGCCCATGTACGGCGCGGCGCGCTCGGCGTCGCCACCGAGCAGTTCCAGCACGCTGTAGCTGTGGCCCTTGGCCTGGAAGATGCGACCTTGCTCGATCCGGCCGAGCTGGCTGACCGCGCCGTCAGCCGGGCAGAGGATGGCGCCAGGCGTCTCATCCAGTGGGCGGGCACCGTCTTTCAGGGCACGGGTGAAAAATGCGTTGAAGTGCTCGTAGGCGGTCAGGTCCTCGACCTGGGCCTCGCTCATGTTGACCTGGTACTGCTTGGCGAACCAACCGATCAGGCGGTCCTTGAACCAGGCGGCGCGACACTCGGCGGCAAAGCCGATCAGGCGCGACAGCAGGTGGTGCGGCAACAGGTACTGGCTGAGGATGAACAGACGTTGTTTCATGGGATTTCCTTGAGGAAGCTTAAATCTCGACCGGCATGTCGGGGTGGTTGCCCCATTCGGACCAGGAGCCGGCATAGGCCTTGACTCGTGGATAGCCGAGGGCCTTGGCCACTACATAGGTGAAGCCGGAGCGACGGTGGGTCTGGCAGTGGGTAATCACTTCCTTGTCCTTGCTGATGCCCAGGTCTTCCAGGACCTGCGCCATGTCGTTGCGAATGCGCAGGCCGTTCTGTCGGTCCATGCCGGCGGTCCACTCGAAGTGGACGGCGCCGGGAACGTGCCCGCCGCGCGCCGAGAGCACCTTCTCGCCACGGTATTCGTCGGCGCCGCGGGCGTCCCAGATTGCCAGGTCATTGGCACCCAGGCGGCTGTGCAGGTATTCGCGGCTGGCGGTTGGTTCGTCGTGCAGGGTCAGTGTCGGCATGCCGCTGGCTGGCGCAGGGTTTTCCTGGCTGAGTTCGCGAACTTCGCCGAGCCAGGCCTGCAGGCCGCCATTGAGGAAGTGCTGACGGCCGTGGCCGATCACATCGAGCAGCCAGATAAAGCGCCCGGCCCAGCCACCGCCTTCATCGTCGTAGACCACGTAGACGGCGTCCGGGTGATGGCCGAGCTCGCCGAACAGGGCTTGCAGCTGGGCCAGTTCGGGTTGCAGGCCCGGTGCCGGCGGTTGGCCGAGCTGGGTGCGCTTGCTGTCGACCCAGTGGGCGCCGGGGATGTGCCCTTCGGCATAGCGCGCGGCGCTGCTCAGGTCGACGAGGATCAGCTCCGGCACCTGCAGGCGTGCAGCCAGCTCGGCGGGCTCGATCACCAGGGGCAGATCAGAGAAGGCGGACATGCGAAGCCTCCGGAAGTCAGAAAGGGGCGGATTGTAGCGGAAAACGCGACTCAGGCGCCGCGCTTGGCGAAGCTGCCCAGGGCGCGCTCGATGCATTGCACGGTCTTGCCGAACACCTGCAGTTGCGCGTCGCTGAAGGGGCCGCCGTTCTGATCGGCGACCAGCAGCATGACCACCCGGCCATTGCTGGCCAGTGAGCGCAGCAACAGATGCTCGCTGGGGAACAGGGCTTTCAGGCTGCCCGGCAGCAGGGCGGAGAACTGCGCGATATTGGCCGGGGTCAGGCGCAGCTGTCCGGCTTGTCCGAGTAGGCGGCGCAGGACCTGGCTGTGCGCCGGATCGAGGCGCAATTGCGCGGCATCCGCCGGCAGACCGGTGCTTTGTTGGGCGATCAGGCGCGTGTGGTTGCGGTCGGCCAGCAGCAGCAGGGTGCGCGGCATGCCGCCGGCTTGCAGGGCCTGGCGCGCGGCATCGGTTAGTTGTACGACGTTGGCAAAGGCCGAGGGCTCGGCCAGCAGGCGTGCGCATTGTTGCTTCCACTGGGCCAGGGCGTCACTGTTGGGCAGGGCGGGGGCGGCCTTGGGTTGCAGGTGGCAGGCGTCCCATGGCCAGAGCAAGGCTTCGGCCGGGTGCCACAGCTGGGGCTGGGCATGCTGGCGTGCGCTCAGTACTGCCTGCTGATGGATCAGCTGCTGCAACTCACTGACCGCCGCATGCAGGTACAGCCCGGTCAGGCGCTGCCAGCGCAGGCTGTGTGGACAGCCCCAGCTGTGGTGGCTGGACAGGGCCAGGCCGTTGGCTAGCAGGATGCTGTTGGACGGCAGGGTCAGCCAGCGACGCAGGGTGGGGTTGGCATCCAGTAGCTGTTGCTGATGCAGCGGGTGCTCGTTGTCGCGGGCAAGGTGCAGGGCCTTGACCAGCAAGCGGCGGTCCTCCACCAGCAGGCGGTAGCCCTGGATGATCCACTCCGGCAGGTGCCACTGCCGCGCCAGTGCCAGGCACAGTTGCAGCAGCGGCACGCCGAGCAGTTCGCGCTCCACGCGAGCCGCCGGCTCGCCACGGCGCAGCACGCGCTCTTCCCACGCCTCGAAGAGCTGCGGGTGAGCAAATGCCAGGGGCCACAGCGGCGCGAGGAACAGCAGACTGCCCCAGTGTATCTCCTGCCAAAGTCGGGCCAGACGCGCGGCGAACAGGCCGTTGGCCTGCTGAGAGGCATGCAGGCTGATCAGCTGCAGCTGCCTCAAGGCTGGCGGTAGTTGCTCTTCGGCCACGGCCGGCATCTGTGCGAGCAAGGTCTCAGTGCGCTTGAGGCCCAGGCGGTTGAGCGCCATCTCCAGGCTTTCTGCCGGTTCGCTGAAGCCACTGCCGTTGCGATTGGCTTCGCGCAGCAAGGCCAGAGCAATCGCCGGGCTGTTCTGGATCTGCTCGGCGATATCGCGCAGCGAGCGACGGCTGTCGACCAGGCAACGCCGCACCAGTTCTTGCTGGTTGCTGGCAATCGGCAGGCGAACGCCATCGAGCTGCTGCAGCCAGCCATCGAGTGTGCGTGGAACGGGCTTTTGAGTGGGCATGTAGGTTGAGCCAAACTGGCTTTTCGCCTTTACTGCCTATAGTCTGGCGCAATCCTTCCGATAAATAGAAGGGTTGTTTTGCACAACCCTTTCGACTCACCTTTTAAGCTCATTTCCCCTATGGCAAAAATCCTCGGCATTTTGGTCGTACTCGGCAGCGTGCTCGGCGGCTTCATTCTGTCGGGCGGTAAGTTCATGGCGCTGATTCACCCCTTCGAGGTGATGATCATCGGTGGTGCTGCGCTGGGTGCTTTCCTCCAGGCCAACCCTGGCAGCACCTTTATGACGGTTTTCAAAAAGTCGTTGAAGATGTTCAGCTCGCGCTTCACCCACACCTTTTATCTTGAGGTTTTGAAGCTGCTCTACGAAATCCTCAACAAGAGCCGTCGCGAAGGCATGATGGCCATCGAGGCGGATGTCGAGGATCCCAACGCCAGCCCGATCTTCAGCAAGTATCCGGCGGTGCTCAAGGATGCGCACATGACTGCGTTCATCTGCGATTACCTGCGCATCATGTCCTCCGGCAACATGGCTCCCCATGAGTTGGAAGGCCTGTTCGACATGGAACTTAATGGTCTCAAGGAGGAACTCGAGCACCCCTCCCACGCCGTGGCCAAGGTGGCTGACGGCATGCCGGCCATGGGTATCGTCGCCGCCGTACTGGGTATCGTGATCACCATGTCGATCCTCGCGTCTGCAGACAACGCGCAGATCGGTGAGAAGGTTGGTACCGCGCTGGTCGGTACCTTCCTCGGTATTCTTGCCTCCTACGGTTTCTTCGGCCCGCTGGCCGATGCCTTGGGGCACGATGCCAAGGAAGAGCTGAATCTGTACGAGGCCATCAAGGCGACCCTGGTGGCGTCGGCTTCCGGCATGCCACCGACCCTGGCCGTCGAGTTCGGGCGCAAGGTGCTGTTCCCGGCGCATCGGCCGAGTTTCAGTGAGCTCGAACAGGCCATGCGCGGTAGTTAAGGGCCATGGAAAACAACCAGCCAATCATCGTCAAGCGGGTCAAGAAGATCGCCGGTGGCCACCATGGTGGTGCCTGGAAGATTGCCTTCGCTGACTTCGCCACGGCGATGATGGCGTTCTTCCTGGTGATGTGGCTGATGAGTTCGGCCACGCCGGAGCAGAAGAAAGCCATTTCCGGCTACTTCCAGGACCCCATCGGCTACACCGAGAGTGCCAGCCCCTACGTTATCGACCTCGGCGGTACGCCAACACCGGCGCCGGACCGCACCCTCAATCCCGAGCAGAAGGATGCGCCTGATGCTCAGGAGGCTTCGGTCGATGCTGAAGATACGCCCGAGCAACTCGAAGCCAAGCAGGCCGAAGCGCTAGCCGAACAGGTTGAGCAGGAGCGTCTGGAGATGCTCCTGCAGGAGCTGCAGACCAAGGTCGACGAGAACCCGCAGCTGCAGAAGTTCAAGGACCAGATCCTCTTCGAAATCACCCAGGACGGCCTGCGCATCCAGATCATGGATGCCGAGAACCGGCCAATGTTCGACCTCGGCAGCGCACGCCTGCAGCCGTACTTCGAGGACATCCTGCTGATTCTCGCCGAGACCATCAAGGAAGTGCCGAACAAGATCAGCGTCAGTGGCCATACCGACGCCAAGCCGTTCGCCGGCCAGGCCGAGTTTGGCAACTGGGAGCTTTCGGCCAACCGCGCCAACTCCGCGCGGCGCGCGCTGGTGGCGGGTGGCTATCCGGATGAGCGCGTGGCGCGGGTGGTCGGCTACGCCTCGTCGGCGTTGTTCGATCGCAACGATCCGCTCAACCCGGTTAACCGGCGCATCGATATCATTGTCCTGACCAAGAAGGCCCAGCGCGCCATCGAGGGTTCTCAGGGCACGGGTGAGTCAGGCAGTCCCGAATCTGGCGCGCCGGGGGCGCCAGCCATCGAGGGGCTGCCGGCTCCGACGCCAGCGCCGGACCCGAATGCACCCGCGCAGCCGGGTGAGTTGCGCGAGAAGCTGAACATCTTCGAGGATGGCGCGCTCAAGTTCGACGAGCCCAAGGAATAACCCGCCCCACAATGCACAAGGCCGCGTTCGTCGCGGCCTTGTCGTTTCTGCAGAGCGGGTATCAGTACTCGGCGGTCGGCAGGCTGGCCAGGATGTGCCGGTAGCTGGCCATCCGCTGTGGCTGGATACGCCCGTCTTCCAGGGCCTTGATTAGCGCGCAGCCGGGTTCGCGGTCGTGTTTGCAGTCGCGGAAGCGGCAGGTACCGAGCAGGTCGCGGAACTCGATGAAGCCCGCTTCCACGTCGTCGCGGCTGACATGACCGAGGCCGAATTCGCGAATACCGGGTGAGTCGATCAGCTCGCCGCCGCCAGGGAAGTGGAACAGCCGCGCGGTGGTGGTGGTGTGGGTGCCTTTGCCGGTGACTTCCGACAGCGGTCCGACGCGAGTGTCCACGCCCGGTAGCAGGCTGTTGACCAGCGAGGACTTGCCGACCCCGGACTGGCCAACGAACACGCTGACGTGGCCATCCAGGCGTTTCTGCAGCTCATCCATGCCGCCGCCCTCGTGGGCGGACACTTCCAGCAGCGGGTAACCCAGCTGGCGGTAGGTGGTGAGCAGGCCATTAAGGTGCTCGGCGTTTTCCTCGTCGACCAGATCAGCCTTGTTCAGCAACAGTTGCGGCTGGATGCCTGCGTGCTCGGCGGCAATCAGGTAGCGGTCGATCAGGTTGGCGTGGGCGTGCGGCAACGGAGCGAAGACGATGACGATCAAGTCGACGTTGCCGGCCACCGGCTTGAGCACGCCGCGCATGTCCGGACGGCACAGCTCGGAGGTGCGCGGCAGCTGGGCGACGATCACTCCGTTGCCCTGGTTGCCGGCGCGCCAGACCACGCGATCACCGGTGACCAGGGCTGGCAGGTTGGCTCGCAGGTGGCAGCGCTGGACCTGGCCGGCCAGTTCGCCTTCCAGCGCCTCGACCTCGACCTGGACGCCGAAGTGAGCGATGACCAGGCCGGTTTGCTCCGGGCCGAGGTCGCCGCCTTCCAGCTCTTCGAGCATGCGCGATTCACGCTTGGCGGCGCGGGCAGCACGCTCTTCCTGAACTTTGTCGATGCGCCAGTTCTGGCGGCGGGTGAGTTGGCGTTTGGCCATGACCTTTCCGGGGGGAGAAAACGGCCGCGAGTTTAGCACGCGGCTGGCTGTGGCCGGGCGGGAACTGGTACAACGGCAGCCATTGCCATCAATGACGAGTTGCCATGTTCGAATTGCTGCGCTCCCGCTATCCGGCCCTGCTGGCGCTGCTGGCCCAGATCCTGGCGCTGGCCATCCTGGCTGGGCTGGTGCTGATTCTGGCGCAGTTTGCTGGCTGGCGCCTGACGCCCTGGGCGGCGGTCGTTCTGCAAGGCGTGCTGGCGGCAGCGCTCGGCCATTGGCTGGGGCTGCGACGCTGGTGGCTGCCGCTCAACCTGGTTTTCGCCCCCGGCCTGCTGGCGTTGCAGTCGGGGCAGTGGCCAGCCTGGTGGTTCCTCGTCGCCTTCCTGGTGTTGCTGCTGATCAACTGGAACAGCTTTCGCGAGCGCGTGCCGCTGTACCTCAGCGGCGCGCGCACCCGCCAGCGTCTGAGCGAGAGCCTGAGCGGGTTGCCGGCGGATTTCCGTTTTATCGACCTTGGCTGCGGCCTCGGTGGCACCCTGGTGCAGCTGGCTCGCGACTACCCGAATGCCCGGCTGCATGGGGTGGAGACCGCGCCGCTGGTGTTTTTTTGCGCCTGGCTGCGTTGCCTGCCGTATGCCAATTGCCAGGTGCGCTACCGCAGCCTGTGGCGCGAGACATTGACCCAGTACGACGTGGTTTATTGCTTCCTGTCGCCGGCGCCGATGCCGGAGCTGTGGCAGAAGGCCCGGCGCGAAATGCGGGTTGGCAGTCTGTTGATCAGCAATACCTTCGAGATCCCTGAGGTGCCGGCGCAGGAGGTCATCGCCCTGAATGACTGGCGCGCTTCGCGTCTGCTGTTCTGGCGGCTATGACGGGCTAAACTGGCGGTTCGTACCAAGGAGCTTCGACCATGCCGCAGAATCCCAACAACCTGATCTGGATCGACCTGGAAATGACCGGGCTGGAGCCGGAGACGGATGTCATCATCGAGATGGCCACCATCGTCACCGACAGCGATCTCAACATTCTTGCCGAGGGGCCGGTGATCGCCGTGCATCAGAGTGATGCCCTGCTGGCCGGCATGGACGAGTGGAACACCCGTACCCACGGCGAAAGCGGCCTGACCCAGCGCGTACGCGAGAGCACGATCGGCCCGGCCGAGGCCGAGGCGCAGACCATCGCCTTCCTCGAGCAATGGGTGCCGAAGGGCAAGTCGCCGATCTGCGGCAACAGCATCGGCCAGGATCGGCGCTTCCTCTACAAGTACATGCAGAACCTGGAAGCCTACTTCCACTACCGCTACTTGGACGTGTCGACCCTGAAGATCCTCGCCGGCATGTGGGCACCGCAGGTCAAGGATTCCTTCCAGAAGCAGGGCACCCACCAGGCGCTGGACGATATCCGCGAGTCGATCGCCGAGCTCAAGCACTACCGCCAGCACTTCCTCAAGGTCTGACTGGCAAAGAAAAGCCCGCAATTGCGGGCTTTTTCATGCCTGGGCGTGACGCGCAAGGGCCCACTCGACATGCTCGCGCACCAGTGC
>JBBNAI010000603.1:0-5545 GCA_037994305.1 Pseudomonas sp.
CTGGACCGCCTGTCCAATGGCCGCGCGCTGTTCAACCTGGTGACCGGTGGCGATCCAGATGAACTGGCCGGCGACGGTCTCAACCTGTCCCACGCCGAGCGCTACGAAGCCTCGGTGGAATTCACCCGCATCTGGCGCCGCGTACTCGAAGGCGAAACCGTCGACTACGACGGCAAGCACATCCAGGTGAAGGGCGCCAAATTGCTTTACCCGCCGATCCAGCAGCCGCGTCCGCCGCTGTATTTCGGTGGCTCCTCGGACGCCGCTCAGGACCTCGCCGCCGAGCAGGTCGAGCTGTACCTGACCTGGGGCGAGCCGCCAGCCGCGGTGGCCGAGAAGATCGCCCAGGTGCGCGAGAAGGCTGCAGCCCAGGGCCGCGAAGTGCGCTTCGGCATCCGTCTGCACGTGATCGTGCGCGAGACCAACGAAGAAGCCTGGCAAGCGGCTGATCGCCTGATCGCCCACGTCGACGATGACACCATCGCCCGCGCCCAGGCCTCCCTGGCGCGCTTCGACTCGGTTGGCCAGCAACGCATGGCCGCCCTGCATGGCGGTAGCAAGGACAACCTGGAAGTGTCGCCCAACCTCTGGGCCGGTGTAGGCCTGGTGCGTGGCGGTGCCGGCACCGCGCTGGTCGGCGATGGCCCGACCGTGGCTGCGCGGGTCAAGGAATACGCCGACCTCGGCATCGACACCTTCATCTTCTCCGGCTACCCACACCTGGAAGAGTCCTACCGCGTCGCCGAGCTGCTGTTCCCGCACCTGGACGTCAACCGTCCGCAGGTGGCCGAAGGGCGCGGCTTTGTCAGCCCGTTCGGCGAGATGGTGGCCAACGACATCCTGCCCAAGGCGGCGTCGGCCAGCTGAGTCAGCGTGGCCTGAGAGGCTGCCCCCTCACCCCGGCCCTCTCCCCAAGGGGGGAGGGAGTGGCGGGGAGGCGGTCGGGCTCGGCGTTGCCGGCGGCACAGAAACATCCCCTCTCCCCTTTGGGGAGAGGGCTAGGGTGAGGGGCCGCGTCATCGCCCCGCGCCATCGCAACAAATTGAATAAGGGAGCGTTGAGCATGACGACGCAAACGCTAGAAAAAATTGCCCACCGCCTGGCGCCGTGGGCCCTGCCGGTGGCGCTGCTGGCGGTCTGGCAGATCGCCGTGGTTGCGGGGCTGCTGTCCACTCGCATCCTGCCGGCGCCGAGCGCGGTGATCGAGGCCGGCTGGGCGTTGCTGAAAAGTGGCGAGATCTGGACCCACCTGGCCATCAGCGGCTGGCGCGCCAGCATCGGCTTCGCCATCGGCGGCGGCATCGGTCTGGCCCTGGGCTTTATCACCGGCCTGTCGAAATGGGGCGAGCGCCTGCTCGATAGCTCGGTGCAGATGATTCGTAACGTGCCGCACCTGGCGCTGATCCCGCTGGTGATCCTGTGGTTCGGCATCGACGAGAGCGCGAAGATCTTCCTGGTCGCCCTCGGCACGCTGTTCCCGATCTACCTGAACACCTACCACGGCATCCGCAACGTCGACCCGGCGCTGGTGGAGATGGCGCGCAGCTACGGCCTGTCCGGCTTCGGCCTGTTCTGGCAGGTCATCCTGCCCGGCGCGTTGCCGTCGATCCTGGTTGGTGTGCGCTTTGCCCTCGGCTTCATGTGGCTGACGCTGATCGTGGCCGAGACCATTTCCGCCAGCAGCGGCATCGGCTATCTGGCGATGAACGCCCGTGAGTTCCTGCAGACCGATGTGGTGGTGCTGGCCATCCTGCTCTACGCGGTACTCGGCAAGCTGGCGGATGTTGCCGCCCGCGGCCTGGAGCGTGTGTGGCTGCGCTGGCATCCGGCCTATCAGGCCAAGGCAGGTGCGCAATGACCGCCCTGCATAGCATTCGCCAGGGCATCCCCCTGGCCATCAAGGACATCCGCAAGTCGTTTGGCGAGCGCCAGGTGCTGACGGATATCGATCTGCACATTCCGGCTGGCCAGTTCGTTGCCGTGGTGGGTCGCAGTGGTTGCGGCAAGAGCACCCTGCTGCGCCTGCTGGCAGGGCTCGATGCACCTAGCGGCGGCCAGCTGTTGGCCGGTAATGGCCCGCTGGCGGCAGCCCGCGAAGACACTCGACTGATGTTCCAGGACGCCCGCCTGCTGCCGTGGAAGCGGGTAATCGACAACGTCGGCCTGGGCCTGAGTGGTGATTGGCGGGACCGTGCCCGTAATGCGCTGGAAGCGGTAGGCCTGGCCGACCGTGCCCACGAATGGCCGGCGGCGCTGTCCGGTGGGCAGAAGCAACGCGTGGCCCTGGCCCGTGCACTGATCCACCAACCACGCCTGCTGCTGCTCGACGAACCGCTCGGTGCGCTGGATGCGCTGACCCGTATCGAGATGCAGCAACTGATCGAACGGCTGTGGCAGCAGCATGGCTTCACCGTGTTGCTGGTTACCCACGATGTCAGCGAGGCCGTGGCCATCGCCGACCGGGTGATTCTGATCGAAGACGGGCAGATCGGCCTCGACCTCGCCGTCGATCTGCCGCGCCCCCGCAACCGTGGCTCGGCGCGCCTGGCCGCGCTGGAAGCGGAAGTGCTCAACCGTGTGCTGGCGCTGCCCGAACTGCCGCCCCAGCCGGAACCCATTTCACCCCTGCCCACGCAATTGCGTTGGGCGCTGTAACCCCAAGACTTCATCCCTAGCCTCAAGGAGCAACACCATGACTATCAAAGCGATCAACGTACGCAACCAGTTCAAAGGCACCATCAAGGAAATCGTCCTGGGCGATGTACTGTCGGAAATCGACGTACAAACCGCTTCCGGCATCGTCACCTCGGTGATCACCACCCGTTCCGTACGCGAGCTGGAACTGGGCGTGGGCAGCGAAGTGATTGCCTTCGTCAAATCCACCGAAGTGTCGATCGCCAAGCTCTGAGCCATGGCAGATCCGCAGCTGTTCAGCCGGGTCTGAGCCAGGCGCATCAATGCGTCGGGCCAGGCTCGGGCTGGAGTGCTGCAGGTGTTGGAAAGGTTGTCGGTAACACGCAGATACACGCCATTGCGGCGCTTGCGTCGATTTCCCGCTGGCCGGCTATGGCGGAGGAATGGACGAGCCCGCATTATAGATAAGGCAGTACAAGTGTAAGCTCAACCTAACACTGTGCTGGTTTTATCCAGGCGCATAAGGATAATGCCCATGGGTCCGTGGTTCGGGCCGGCGTCTACATCCCTGCGAGGCAACACCATCCATGTGGTACAACGGCTTTCTCGATCTGTCGGTCTGGCAACTCATCGCCGTGACTCTGGTGATGACCCACATCACCATCGTCAGCGTCACCGTCTATCTGCACCGCTACTCAGCGCACCGTGCGCTGGAGCTGCACCCGGCGCTCAAGCACTTCTTCCGTTTCTGGCTGTGGATGACCACTGGCCAGAACACCCGCGAGTGGACCGCCATCCACCGCAAGCACCACGCCAAATGCGAAACCGTCGATGACCCGCACAGCCCGGTGATCAAAGGCCTGGGCACCGTGCTGCGTACCGGCGCCGAGCTCTACCAGCAGGAAGCCAAGAACCAGGACACCCTGCGTATCTATGGCAAGAACTGCCCGGAAGACTGGGTCGAGCGCAATGTCTACAGCCGCTTCCCGATGGCCGGCATTGTTGCCATGGCAGTGATCGACCTGGCCCTGTTCGGCGTGCTCGGCATGACCGTGTGGGCGATCCAGATGATGTGGATTCCGGTGTGGGCCGCTGGCGTTATCAATGGCCTTGGCCATGCCGTTGGCTACCGCAACTTCGAATGCCGTGACGCCGCTACCAACCTGGTGCCGTGGGGCATCCTGATCGGCGGTGAAGAGCTGCACAACAACCACCACACTTACCCCAACAGCGCCAAGCTGTCGGTGAAGAAGTGGGAATTCGACATGGGCTGGGCCTGGATCCAGCTGTTCAGCTTCCTGCGCCTGGCCAAGGTGCAACGCGTGGCGCCAATCGCCCACCGGGTGGAAGGCAAGGGCAACCTGGACATGGATACCGCCATGGCCATCCTCAACAACCGTTTCCAGATCATGGCGCAGTACCGCAAGCTGGTGATCGCTCCCCTGGTCAAACAGGAACTGGCCAAGGCCGACGAGTCGGTCCGCCACCTGTTCCGTCGCGCCAAGCGCCTGCTGTCGCGCGAGACCAGCCTGCTCGACGAGCAGCACCATGCGCGTATCGCCGCGATGCTCGAGCAGAGCCACGCGCTCAAGGTGATCTACGAGAAACGCATTGCCCTGCAGCAGATCTGGGTCAAGACCAGCAGCAACGGCCACGACATGCTCGAAGCCATCAAGCAATGGGTGCACGAGGCCGAGGCCAGCGGCATCCAGTCGCTGCGCGAGTTCGCCGAGCAGCTGAAAAGCTACTCGCTGCGTCCCGCCAACGCCTGAGCCGCAGCGTTGTGAGAAAGCCCGCCAATTGGCGGGCTTTTTCGTTTCTGGGGCGAGCAGGTTGGCTGAAAAATATCTTTGGGGGCGGCTAAAGGGACTGCCGTGAGCCGCCGATAGGCATTGACACATCACGAAATATTTTCCCGCCTATGCTCAACCATGTTCTCTCATGGATCTGAGGTGCTTATGTTCGGTTCCGGTCTTCGCAACGAGTTGCAGCAGTGCCAGGCCCAGCTTGCTTCCAATCAGCAGACGCTGGGTGCGATTCGGCAAACCATGGCGTTGATCGAGTTCACCCCGCAGGGCGAGATCCTCGACGCCAATGAGCCGTTCCTGGCGACCGTGGGTTATCGGCTGGATGAGGTGCGGGGCCAGCACCACCGTCTGTTCTGTACCAAGGAGCTGGTGGCCAGCCCGGCCTACGGCCAGTTCTGGCAGCGTTTGGCTAATGGCGAGAGCTTCAGTGACCGCTTCATGCGCGTCGCCAAGGGCGGCCGGGAGATCTGGCTGGAGGCCAGCTACCTGCCGGTGCGCGACCTCCATGGGCGCGTTGCCAAGGTGATCAAGGTGGCCACCAACATCACCGCCCAGGTAAATGCCGAGCATCAGCACCAGAGCCTGCTGAACGCGATCAACCGCTCCATGGCGGTGATCGAGTTCAACCCCAAGGGCGAGGTGGTCGAAGCCAACGATAACTTCCTGCAGACCATGGGTTATCGCCTGGAAGAAGTCCGCGGCAAGCACCACAGCCAGTTCTGCGACCGCGAGGAAGTCAACAGCGACGCCTACCGGCGCTTCTGGCAACGCCTGAACCAGGGCGAGTTCATCTCCGACCGCTTCAAGCGGATTACCAAGTCCGGGCATGTGGTGTGGCTGCGTGCGACCTACAACCCGCTGTATGACGCGACCGGTGCACTGTATGGCGTGGTGAAGTTCGCCAGTGACATCACCGCCCAGGTCGAGCACCGCGAAGCAGAGGCAGCAGGGGCGCAACTGGCCTTCGCCAGCGCCCGGGAAACCGACTCCAGTGCCGTCCGAGGGGCGGGCACGGTCGATGAGGCGGTGCTGGTGGTACGCGGTATTGCCGACGAACTGGGCCAGGTGGCCGACAAGGTCGGTGCGCTCAGCGAGCAGTCCGA
>JBBNAI010000604.1:0-12303 GCA_037994305.1 Pseudomonas sp.
GCCGACTCGATGCGCCCGATCTTGCGCTGGTGGGCGCCGGTGAAGGCGCCCTTCTCGTGGCCGAAGATTTCCGACTGGATCAAGTGCTCGGGAGTCGCCCCGCAATTGACCGCCACAAACGGCTCCCCGGCCCGCCGCGACAGGCGATGCAGGGTGTGCGCCACCAGCTCCTTGCCAGTGCCGCTTTCACCACGGATCAGCACCGGCGCCTCGGTGGGCGCCAGTTTGCTGAGCAGCCGGCACAGCTCGCGGATACTGCGGCTGCTGCCCAGCAGTTCATGCGGATGCTCATCGCCGACGTCACTGCCTTTGCCGCGCAGGCGCGCCATGCCGAAGGCGCGGCCGAGGGCCACGCTGACCCGGTCCACGTCGAACGGCAAGGTGTGGTAATCGAAGAACCACTCGCCAATGAAATTGTCGACTTCCGGCTGCTGCAAGGCTTCCGAGCCGAGCACGGCGATCCACTCGGTGCCGCTCTGGCTGATCAGTTTTTTGAGGGTTTCCGGCCGTTCCAGATGCGGCGCGCGCAGGCGAATCAGGCCGACGTCGCAGCGCACTTCGCCGACCTCTTCCAGCCCACAGCTATGCACCATCCAGCCGCTGGCCTGCAAGCACGGCAGCAGGCGCTCACATTCATGGCAGGGGTCGACTACTAAAAGACGCCGCGGAGCTGCGGCTACGGCCTGAAGCATAACCAGTCCTTGGCGCCAATTTTTTGAAAATCCAATAAAAACAATAATTTGGCGCAACCATCCATAACGCTAGCAAGAACTCTGACACTCTTAGGAACGTTTTCTTATAAGGCCAAAAAGCTTTCGTGCATAAGCCCGCCAAACGGCTGTATCACGGCGCTTACCAAGTTTCGCTATTTGAATTCGGTCACACCGCTTGCCTTCTGCCTGCCGGATTGGCATAAACCAGCGCAATAAGAAAATTCCCACACGGATGTATGCCGAATGCGAATCCTGCGCCGCGCCTTGTACTTGGTCGTGTTGCTCGCCCTGGTGGCCCTTGCGGTGGTGCTGTACTACATCGCCAACCCCAATCTCCCGACGCGTAGCCAACTGGACCAGATCACCTACCTGGATCAGTGGAACGCGCAGGATCGGCAGACCTACTACTACACCCCCCAGGGCACCCTGGTGAAAGGGCTGCGCTACGAGTGGTTCACCGCCCTCGAACAGCCTTTCTCCAAGGAGAAATTCGCCTCCCTCGACTACCTCGCCCGCTTCGGCTTCCTCGTCGATCCGCAGCAGAAGGCGACGCCCCTCAACCCCGGTAACCTGCCGGTGGGTTTCGCCCGCCATCAGGATGATGAAGGTGGCGAGCAGTATCTCGACATCACCTGCTCCGCCTGCCACACCGGCGAACTGCACTACAAGGGCCAGGCCATCCGCATCGACGGCGGCGCCGCCCTGCACTCGCTGGCCTCCACCGTGCCCACGCTCAAGGGCGGCAGTTTCGGCCAGGCACTCGGCATGAGCATGGCCTTCACCTATTACAACCCGGTCAAGTTCACCCGCTTTGCCAAGACCGTGCTGGGTGACAACTACGAGCGGGACCGCGCGCAACTGAGCGACGACTTCAAAGTAGTGCTCGATCGCCTGCTCGGTACTGCCTTCAACGATTGGCACCGCGGCCTCTACCCCACCGAAGAAGGCTTCGGCCGTACCGACGCCTTCGGCCGCATAGCCAACAGCGTGTTCGGCGACGCCATCGACCCGAGCAACTACCGCGTGGCCAATGCCCCGGTCAGCTACCCGCAGGTGTGGGATATCTGGAAGTTCGACTGGGTGCAGTGGAACGGTTCCGCCATGCAGCCCATGGCGCGCAACATCGGCGAATCCCTGGGCGTGGGCGCGACCCTGCACCTGACCGACGAGAACGGCGGCAAGCTGCCGGAAGCCGAGCGCTACCCCTCCAGCGTGCGCCTGCATGACCTCTACACCCTGGAAGAAACTCTCAAGCAGCTGAAGCCGCCCACCTGGCCGGAAGCGATCCTGGGCAAGGTCGATATCGAGTTGGCCAGCCAGGGCCGTGCCCTGTTCAGCGAGAACTGCGCCTATTGTCATGCCCCCGACCCGGTACCGCGTGATCAGCGCGTCGCCCCGGAGCGCGATCCCGAGTGGCACCTGCGCATCGTGCCGACACGCATTGTCGGCACCGATCCGACCACCGCCGACAACATCGCCGACCACCGCTTCGATATCCGCAAGCTGGGCTGGAGCAAGGAAGAACTGAGCCGCCTGGACGTCAAACTGTTCGGCTCCAGCCTGGATGAAGTCGACTTCGCCAGCATCTCCAGCGCCAAGGGCCTGGCCTACGTCACTGCCTACGTGGAAAACCGCGCCTACCAGGATGCAGGCATCCAGCCGCGTGAGCGCTGGCGCATGGACGGCTATGGCCTGGCCATCGGCGTACAGGAAAAACGCGGCTACAAGGCGCGACCGCTGCATGGCATCTGGGCCACCCCGCCATTCCTGCACAACGGCTCGGTACCCAACCTGTTCCAGTTGCTGTCGCCAGTGGGCCAGCGTGCCACTCAATTCTGGGTCGGTAACTTCGAGTACGACCCCAAGCGCGCCGGCTTCGTCACCGACAAGTTCGATGGCGGCTTCCTGTACAAGACCAGCGTCACCGGCAACAGCAACCGTGGCCATGAATTCCGCGACGGCTGCCGGATCAATGGTGTGATCGGCCGCGCCCTGGCGCCGGAAGAACGCTGGGCGCTGATCGAATACCTCAAGGTGATGGGCGACCAAGCCCTGGAAAGCCAGCTCAAACCGGTGGACACCAAACCCTGGACACCCGGCCCGAACTGCCAGAACTGATTAAGGAATTTCAGCATGCTCAAACGTTTCTGGCTCTGGCTTGGCCGTCTGCTTGGCCGCTTGTTGCTCACCCTGCTGATCGTCGGCCTGCTCGGCTGGGGCATCGGCGAACTGTATTACGGCTGGAAATTCTCCGGCCCGGTGTCGACCGAGGAGCAGATCCCAGCCGATGAAGCCGCGCTGACCCAGGACATCATCGAAGACGCCATCGGCGTGGTCGAACAGCACCGCGACAACACCCGCGTACTGCGTGATGCCCACGCCAAGGCGCACGGCTGTGTGAAGGCCGAAGTCAGCGTGCTGCCAACTCTGGATGCGGCCCTGCGCCAGGGCGTGTTCAGCGAGCCGGGCAAGACCTGGAACGCCTGGATCCGCCTGTCCAACGGCAACGCCTACCCGCAGTTCGACCGCGCTCGCGATGCCCGTGGCATGGCGATCAAGCTGCTCGACGTGCCGGGCGACAAACTGCTCAGCAGCAAGAGAACCGCCGGTAATCAGGACTTCGTGATGTTCAACCATCCGCTGTTCTTCGTCCGCGACGTGGCCGAGTACAAACAGAATTTCGCCGCCCAGGCCAGCGGCAAGAAGGCACTCGCCTTCTTCCCCAGCCTGGACCCGCGGAGCTGGGAAATCCGCCACCTGATCATCGCCCTGAAAACCCTCAGCCCCGCACCGGAGACGCCGGTGGCGACCACCTACAACTCCATTGCGCCGTTCAAGCTCGGGCCACTCAACATCAAGTACCGGGTGATTCCCGATCCTGCCAGCTGCCCGTCCTACGAGCTGCCCAAGCAGAACACCGACCTGCCCAACTTCCTGCGCAATGCGCTCTACCAGCAACTCTCGATGGACCGCGTACCCGCCTGCTTTGCCCTGCAGGTGCAGCGCCAGAACGCCAGTCAGTACATGCCGATCGAAGACACCAGCGTGGAGTGGAGCGAAGCGATTTCACCCTTCGAGACAGTCGCCACCATCAAGGTGCCAGCGCAGGATTTCGATAGCAGCGAACAGAACCTGTTCTGCGACAACCTGTCGTTCAACCCCTGGCACGCCCTGCCCGAGCACCGCCCGATCGGTGGCATCAACCGCCTGCGCAAGGCAGTGTACGAAGCCATCAGCGTCTACCGGCACCAGCGCAACGGCGCGCAGGACCAGTACTGAGCCTCAACTCGCAGGGCCGTGCGCACGGCGCGGCCCGATGCAGAGCCAGTTGAACAGGCCGAGCAGCGGAAACAGCAGCAACAACGCCACCCAGAGCAGCTTCTGCGAACGCCGGCTGGCGCTGCCCAGCACATGCTGTAACGCCCAGGCAGTCAGTAGCAGGTAGAGCAGCGCAGGCACGCCATAGAACATCCAGCCCGGCATCCCCATCACGAACGAAGCCATAGACACCTCCACAGGCCTTTCCCCTTAGGGGCGGCTTTCCTGCGCAGGGTTCCCTTGGCGTGGTGGCGTACGGTTGTCGCCACGGCCGTATCTAGGGCCGCGGCAGGGGTAGACGCCCGCTAGAAGCGCTGCGGGTCGATCACGGCGAAGCTGGCGACGGTCTCGTGACCAGCCAGCAGGCCGCCCTCACGGGCCAGGCCGATACTTTGCAGACCAGCCTGCTGCGCAGCGTCCAGTTCCTCGACCACATCGGAAAGGAACAGGATCTCGTCTGCCGGCAGGCCGATTACCTGGCTGATGCGGCGATAGGACTCCGCCTCGCGCTTGGGTCCGCTGGTGGTATCGAAGTAGCCCGAGAACAACGCCGACAGATCACCCGCCTCGGAACAACCGAAGATCAGCTTCTGCGCCTGGATCGAGCCGGATGAGTAGACATACAGCGCATAGCCCTCCTCCTTCCAGCGCTTCAGCGCCTCCACGGCGTCCGGGTAGACGTGCCCCTTGAGCTGGCCGGCCTGATAGCCCTCGGCCCAAATCATGCCCTGCAGCGCCTTGAGCGGCGTGGCTTTGCGGTCCTCGGCGATCCAGCCCAACAGAATCTCGATGACGCGAATCAGGTCGGCATCTGTCTCGCCGCTTTCAGCGCGTACGGCCTCTAGCTGCTCGACCACGTGAGGCTCGTTGGCGTGATTCAGGATGAAATCCGGCAGATGGCGCGCGGCATAGGGAAACAGCACATCGAAGACGAAGCTCACCGCGCTGGTGGTGCCTTCGATGTCGGTGAGGATGGCTTTGATCGGCATGGCGTCAGTCTTCCAGGCGCGGGAAGCGGCCGGCGATGTCGTCACCGGTGAAGTTGGCCACCCAACCCTCGGGGTTGTTGAACAGGCGGATCGCCACGAAATGCGGGAACTCGCCCATGTCGAACCAGTGGCGGGTGCCCGCTGGGACCGAGATCAGGTCATTCTTCTCGCACAACACGGCGTACACATACTCGTCGATGTGCAGGGTGAACAGGCCGCGCCCGGCGACGAAAAAACGCACCTCGTCCTCGCCGTGGCGGTGCTCGTCGAGGAACTTGGCGCGCAGTTCGTCCTTCTGCGGATGGCTTTTATCCAGGCTGACCACATCGACCGTGACGTAGCCACGCTCGGCCATCAGCTGGTCGATCTGCGCACGGTAGGCGGCGATCACCTCGTCCTGGCTGGCCCCCGGCAGGACCTTGGTACTGGCCTGCCAGCGCTCGAAGCGCACGCCGACTTCGCCCAGGGTGCTGGCGATGTCTTCCAGGTGGGTCAGCATCTTGTTCGGCACGTCCGGGCTGGACTGGTGGTAAACGGTCAGGCTGCTCATGGCGATGTCCTCTGCGGGATGCTTTAGCGCTGCAAGGCGCGAACTTTCAGTTCGCACTCGAACAGGAATTCAAAGGCTTCGATCTGGCGCAGGGCGTCGCTCATCTGCGCGCCCCAGGTATACAGGCCGTGGCCACGGATCAGGTAGCCGACGCAGTCGGGGTGCTGGTCGAGCCAGAGCTGCACCCTGGACGCCAGGCGGGCGATGTCCTGATCGTTGTCGAAGATCGGCACTTCGACCTGGCATTCATGGGTACTGATGCCGGTGAAGGCCTTCTGCAGCTCGTAGTCGGCGAACACCAGCGAATCGGCCAGGGTCAGGCGCGAGAGCACCGTGGCGTTGACCGAGTGAGTGTGCAGCACCGCGCCGATCCCGGCCTGCCAGCGGTACAGCTGGGTGTGCAGCAGGGTTTCCGCCGAGGGCTTCTTGCCCGGTTCCAGGCTGTTGCCGTCGAGATCGGTGGCCAACACGTCGTCCGGGCCGAGCTGGCCCTTGTGCTTGCCGGAGACGGTGAGCAGCGCCTGATCAAAGCTCAGGCGCGCCGAATAGTTGCTGCTGGTGGCCGGCGACCAGCCGCGACCATAGAGAAAACGCCCGGCCTCGATAATCTGCTCGGCGAGTTGTTCACGCTTCATGCCTGTTCCTCGCGCAATCGAAGGGCAATGATAAGGGTCGCAGCCAATGCGACCAAGCTGGCGATGGCAAAGGTCCAGGTCGGCCCCAGGCTGCTCCAGCTGTAGCCGGAATACAGCGCACCCAGCGCCCCGCCGATGCCGGCCATGGCCGCATACAGCGCCTGCCCCTGGCCTTGCTGCCTGGCACCGAAGCTGCGCTGGACGAAATGAATGGCCGCCGCATGGAAGCTGCCGAAGGTGGCCGCATGCATCAACTGGGCAAACAGCAGTACCGCCAGGTGATCGGCCAAGGTGCCCAGCAGCAACCAGCGCAGCGCGGCCAGGGCAAAACTGGCCGCCAGCACCTGGCGCAGGGAAAAGCGCGCCAGGATCCGCGTCATGAACAGGAACAGCACGATCTCCGCCACCACACCCAGCGCCCACAGCAGGCCGATCACGCCCGGCGTGTAGCCGAGCGACTCCAGGTGAATGCTGAGAAAGGTGTAGTACGGCCCGTGGGACATCTGCATCAGCCCCACGCACAGGTAGAAGGCCAGCACACCGGGCCGTCGCAACTGGGCCAGGAAGCCGCCCTCGCCGGCCTCATTGCTCCTGGCCAGCGGCGTGGCATTGGGTACCCAGAAGCTGCTCAAGGCGATACCGGCGATGATCAGCAGCAACGCCCAGGGATAGATCGCCAGGCTGTACAGCTCGAACAGCTTGCCGAGGCCGACCACGGTGAGAATGAAGCCGATCGAGCCCCACAGGCGGATCTGCGAGTAACGCGCCGTCTGCTCGCGCAGATGCGCCAGGGTGATCACCTCGAATTGCGGCAGCACCGCGTGCCAGAAGAACGCATGCAGGGCCATCACCAGGGCGAGCCAGGCGTAACTCTGGTCGACGAAGATCAGGCACAGGCTGAGCAAGGTGCAGAC
This sequence comes from Pseudomonas sp., assembly GCA_037994305.1. Classification (GTDB taxonomy): domain Bacteria; phylum Pseudomonadota; class Gammaproteobacteria; order Pseudomonadales; family Pseudomonadaceae; genus Aquipseudomonas. The sequence goes on from JBBNAI010000604.1 coordinate 7,120, forward strand.
CGCACCGAAGCGCACGATGCGCAGGCGCTGGCCACTGCGGTCGCCGAGCCAGCCCCACAGGTTGGGCGCCACGCAGCGCATCAGCATGGGAATGGCCACCAGCTCGCCGATGCGCGCCGGGCTGAAACCGAGGAAGTCGAAGTACAACGCCAGAAAGGGTGCCGTGGCACCCAGCAGGGCGAAGTAGAACAGGTAGAAGCCGGACAGGCGCCAGTAAGGCAGCGCAGCTGTCGTCACAGCTGGCCGAGTACCGGAGTGCTCACCTGCACGCCTGCGTTCTGCGCACGATGGCGCAGCAGGTGATCAAGCAGGACGATGGCCATCATCGCCTCGGCGATCGGCGTGGCGCGAATGCCGACGCAGGGGTCATGGCGACCCTTGGTGATCACCTCGACCGGATTGCCGTCGACATCGATGGAACGCCCCGGGGTGGTGATGCTGGAGGTCGGCTTGAGCGCCAGGTGAGCGACGATCGGCTGACCGGAGGAAATACCGCCGAGGATGCCGCCGGCATTGTTCGACAGGAAACCGTCCGGCGTCATTTCATCGCGGTGCTCGGTACCACGCTGGGCCACCGAGGCGAAACCGGAACCGATTTCCACGCCCTTGACCGCGTTGATGCTCATCAGAGCATGGGCCAGCTCGGCGTCCAGGCGGTCGAAGATCGGCTCGCCGAGGCCCGGCATCACGCCTTCGGCAACCACGGTGATCTTCGCGCCGACCGAGTCCTGGTCGCGGCGCAGCTGGTCCATGTAGGCCTCCAGCTCCGGCACCTTGTCCGGGTCGGGGCTGAAGAAAGCGTTCTGCTCGACGCTGTCCCAGGTCTTGAACGGAATCTCGATCGGGCCGAGTTGGCTCATGTAGCCGCGCACGCTGATGCCGAAAGCGGCCAGCACCTTCTTGGCGATAGCGCCGGCGGCGACGCGCATGGCGGTTTCGCGGGCCGAGCTACGGCCGCCGCCACGGTAGTCGCGGATGCCGTACTTATGGTGGTAGGTGTAGTCGGCATGGGCCGGGCGGAACAGATCCTTGATCGCCGAGTAGTCCTTGGACTTCTGGTCGGTGTTGCGGATCAGCAGGCCGATGGCGCAACCGGTGGTCTTGCCCTCGAATACCCCGGCCAGGATCTCGACTTCGTCGTCTTCCTGGCGCTGGGTGGTGTGGCGACTGGTGCCTGGCTTGCGGCGGTCGAGGTCGCGCTGCAGGTCGTCCAAGGACAGCTCGATGCCCGGCGGGCAACCGTCGACGATGGCAACCAAGGCCGGGCCATGGCTCTCGCCAGCAGTGGTGACGGTGAACAGCTTGCCGTAAGTATTGCCGGACATGCAGAAAGCTCCGCGAGGGCCTGAACGAGGGGGCGCCAGTATACCCGTGGTGCCCGGTCAGTTCACCCTTGCAACCCGACTTGCGCACGACTGGCCGTCTGCCAGCCTGAAGTTGTCGGCAAAACCGCCGATAATGCAGATGCCACAGTGGCCCAGAGATGCCATCGATGACCGACACCAACACCCAACAGCCCGCCGAGCCTACCGCCGAAGCGCCCCAGGTACATCCCTGGCATGATCTGCCGGCCGAACAGTTCCGCCTGCTACGCCTGGCGCCACTACCCACCGACCGCAGTACCGGTGCGCGGCCGCTACGCTTTGTCCAACTGGGCCGCGTCGAGCGCAACAGCGAGGAACTCAGCCTGCTGCGCCTGAACGTCGAGCTGCCCGGCCAACGCCTGCACCACGGGCATAACCAGCTGGAAATCTGGGCCGACCACCGCACTCGACAAGTGCGCTTCGGTACGAGCCACAGCCTGCATATCGAGCCACTGAACCGCGGTATCGGGCGTTTTCTCCTGGCCCAGGGCATTCAGTGGGCCCGCCAGCGCTGGAGCAGTTATACGCTCGAGGGAGGGCCGCTGGCGGCCAAGGACGTACACAACGAAGAGGCTCGCCTGCTACGCGACCACTTCCTGCATGCCCAGGGCTTCAAGGTCGAGTACCAGGACCTGGCACAGATGAAGGCCAGCTACGCTGCCGGCCGGATCAGTGAACTGAGCCCGGAGTGGAATCGCGAGAAGCTGCAGGTCCTTGAACTGCTGGATGTGGCCGCCATGCTGCAACAGGCGGATCAGAACCTGCATGAGCAGGAAGTGAAGATCGGCAAACTGGAGCGGCGTCTCGATCGACTCAAGCGTGAAGACAGCAGCCTGCGCTTCACCATCGCCTGCCTGGTAGCACTGGCGTTGTTCCAGGCTGGGTTGCTGATCTGGATCGCCACCCGCTGACGGAGTGGCGATCGGCTGGGCGGCATTGCAGCAACAGCCTTAGCTCGTTGCGCCGTACCCGACGCGAGCTCGCTAGACCTACAACCCCGCGCTCAGGTCAGGCTCAGCCGTTCAGCCGCGAGCGGAACAACTCCTGATGCTCGCGGCACTGCTTGGCAGCCAGGAGGAACACGCCGTGGCCGCCCTGCTCGAACTCCAGCCAGGTGAAGTCGACTTCCGGGTACAGCGCCTCGACATGCACCTGGCTGTTGCCCACCTCGATGATCAGCAGGCCTTTCTCGGTCAGGTGATCGGCAGCCTCGGCCAGCATGCGCCGCACCAAGTCCAGGCCATCGTCGCCGCAAGCCAGGCCCAGCTCAGGCTCGTGGTGGTATTCGGCCGGCATGTCGGCGAAGTCCTCGGCATCCACATAAGGTGGATTGGACACGATCAGGTCGAAGCGCTGCCCCGGCAACCCGCCGAAACCGTCGCCTTGCACCGTATACACGCGCGCTTCCAGCTCGTGCCGCTCGATGTTCTGGTTGGCCACTTCGAGGGCATCGTAAGACAGGTCGGCCAGCACCACTTCCGCCTCGGGGAAGGCATGGGCACAGGCGATACCGATGCAGCCCGAGCCGGTGCACAGGTCGAGAATCCGCGCCGGCTCGGCCGGTAGCCAGGGAGCGAACTGCGCGCCAATCAGCTCGGCAATCGGCGAGCGTGGCACCAGCACGCGCTCGTCGACCAAAAATGGCAAGCCGCAGAACCAGGCCTCGCCCAGCAGGTAGGCCGTCGGCACACGCTCCTCGATACGCCGACGGATCAGCTCCAGCAGATACGACTGCTCATCCTCCTCCAGGCGGCAATCGAGGTAGGCATCGGCCACTTCCCACGGCAGATGCACAGCACCCAGAACCAGCTGCCGGGCATCGTCCCAGGCATTGTCGGTACCGTGTCCGAAGAACAGGTCGGCTTCGTGAAAACGGCTGACAGCCCAGCGAATATGGTCGCGCAGGGTGCGCAAGCGGGATTGGGACACAGTGAATACTCCAGGACGGGGGCGCGATTCTAGCCGCAAGCGTGCCCGATTTGCCTTGCTCGATCAGGTGGATTTACTGCAAATGGTTCACAGATAGCTCTGGCAAGCAGAGAATAGACGGATCGCCGTACCAGGAGCCTGCGACATGTCCGATGCCAAAACCATGTTCCAACTGACTGGCCGTGGTTATGCGCCAGCCACGCTGGGCAAGGCCACCTTGCTGATCATCGATGCCCAGGAGGAATACCGCAGCGGTGTCCTGCAGTTGCCCGACGTGGACGCTGCCAGTGCCGAAATCGCCCTTCTGCTCAACGCCGCCCGCAAGCTCGGCGCGCCGGTGGTGCATGTGCGTCACCTCGGCATCCCCGGCGGCCTGCTCGACCCACAAGGCCCGCGCGGGCACTTCCTCGAAGGCCTGGCGCCACAACCCGGCGAACCGGTCGTGGAGAAACGCCTGCCTAATGCCTTCAGCAACACGGAGCTGCATGAACACCTGCAGCGCCTCGGCCACCTCGACCTGATCGTCTGCGGTTTCATGACCCACTCCAGCATCAGCACCACGGTGCGCGCCGCCAAGGACTACGGCTACCGCTGCACCCTGGTGGAAACCGCCTGCGCCACCCGTGACGTGCCCTATGCCGGCGAGCTGATTCCGGCGCGCCAACTGCAACGCATGGAGATGGCCGCCCTGGCCGACAATTTCGCCATCGTGGTGCCCCAGGCCAACGCATTGTTGTAAGGAGATGTTGGTTTGACCCTGGCCGGTCGGAACCCTGGCGGTATTGACCGGTCATAGCGCCGATAACCGAAGAGGAAATCGGAATGAAGCTTCCCGATGGGTTCGACGCCCGCCGCTTGCGTGAACGCGGCCCCGCCATCTGGCGCTGGCGCTTTCTTGCTGCTCTCGCCGCCCTGGGCGCCGCGTTCGGTGTGCTCTTGAGCATGGCCGGCGCTGCCACCCTGCTGGGTCGACCACCCGCCCTTGGCCCACTGAATGACAGCATTGGCGCTTCCATCAGCCTGGTACTGGTCGGTCTGTTTCTGCTCTGGGGTGGAGTCAACGTCTGGCGCCGCAGCCGCCGTCGCCTGCGGCGCAACAACAACGACCTCAGCCTGTCGCCGCAACTGCTGAAAAAACGTGGCTGAACCCGTTAAACTGGCCTCTCCCGTGGAGGCTGCAATGCAAGACGACGACCTTTCCCTGTTCAAATCCGCCGTACATGGCGTCAAGCAGATCAAGCACGACCGTGCCGACACCGGCAAACCCAGGGCCGACCGCCAGCGCCTGAACACCCTGCGCCAGGCCGCCACCGTGCGAACCGAGAGCATCAAGGTCGATGGCCTTTCCGACCAGTTCGTCATCGACGTCGGCGCCGAAGACGAACTCTACTGGGCCCGCGACGGTGTACAGGACGGCCAGATGCGCAAGCTCAAGGCCGGCCAGGTGCCCTTCGAAGGCAGCCTCGACCTGCATGGCATGAGCGTGGAAAAGGCCCGTGAAATCCTCTGGGACTTCTTCGCCGAAGCCGCGCGCATGGAAGTACGCTGCGCCCGCGTCACCCACGGCAAGGCGGTGCGCACCGACGGCAAGCGGCCGATGATCAAGAGCCACGTCAACACCTGGCTGCGCCAGCACCCGCAGGTGCTGGGCTTCACCTCCTGCCTGCCCAAGCATGGCGGCACCGGCGCGGTCTACATCTTGCTCAAACGCACCATGCTCGACGGCCGCGACGAGTAGTCAGGCCCGTCGATCTGGCGCAATGTGCCCTTGCCAGCCCGGCAGCTGCGCCCTACCCTGCGCCTCTGCAAATTTTTGATAGTCCCACAGGTAGATCCATGTCCCTGGAACAGCAATACACCGCGATTCTTGGCCAGCTCGGCGAAGACGTAT
>JBBNAI010000605.1:0-1057 GCA_037994305.1 Pseudomonas sp.
CATATCGAGCGGGTCACCGGCGCCGCCGTGCACTCCGGGGCCGGCTTCTATTACCAGCCAACGCTGCTGGCCGGCTGCAAGCAGAACGACGAGATCGTCCAGCGCGAAGTGTTCGGCCCGGTGGTCACCGTCACCCGCTTCGACCAACTGAGCCAGGCCGTGGACTGGGCCAACGACTCCGAATACGGCCTGGCCAGCTCGGTGTGGACGCAGAACCTGGACAAGGCCATGCAGGTGGCCGGGCGCCTGCAATACGGCTGCACCTGGATCAACACCCATTTCATGCTGGCCAGCGAGATGCCCCACGGCGGCCTCAAGCGCTCCGGCTACGGCAAGGACCTGTCCAGCGACTCCTTGCAGGATTACAGCGTGGTGCGCCACATCATGGCGCGCCACGGACAACAACTAGACTGACTGATTACATCCGTTCGGCAGCGGTATCGCCGACATTTTGCTGCCCCAATAACAGTCCACAAGAAGAGGGAATCCCGATGTCCGCGCATAAAACAGCAGTGCTCAGCGCACTGGCCACCGCTCTGCTCGCCTCAGGCGCCGTGCAGGCCGCCGAACCGCTCAAGGCTCTCGGCACTGCCGAAGGCCAGCTCGACATCATTGCCTGGCCCGGTTACATCGAGCGCGGCGAAACCGACAAGAACTACGACTGGGTGACCCAGTTCGAGAAGGACAGTGGCTGCAAGGTCAACGTCAAGACCGCCGCCACCTCCGACGAGATGGTCAGCCTGATGGCCAAGGGTGGCTACGACCTGGTCACCGCCTCCGGTGACGCATCCTTGCGCCTGGTGGCCGGCAAGCGCGTACAACCGGTCAACATCGACCTAATCCCTAACTGGAAGAACGTCGACGAGCGCCTCAAGAACGCCGCCTGGCACACCGTGGGCGGCCAGCACTACGGCACACCCTACCAGTGGGGCCCGAACGTGCTGATGTACAACACCAATACCTTCAAGGAAGCCCCGACCAGCTGGTCCGTGGTGTTCAAGGAGCAGAACCTGCCCGACGGCAAGAGCAACAAGGGCCGCGTGCAGGCCTATGACGG
>JBBNAI010000606.1:0-1298 GCA_037994305.1 Pseudomonas sp.
GGGGTTTCCTGGAAGTTTTCCACTACATAGCGACCACGGTTGGCGGCGGCGACATAGGCCTGACGGGTCAGGTAGTAGTGGGCAACGTGGATTTCGTAAGCGGCCAGCAGGTTGCGCAGGTAGACCATGCGCGCCTTGGCGTCTGGGGCGTAGCGGCTGTTCGGGTAGCGGCTGGTGAGCTGGGCGAACTCGTTGAACGAGTCGCGCGCGGCGCCCGGGTCACGCTTGGTCATGTCCAGCGGCAGGAAGCGCGCCAGCAGGCCGCGGTCCTGGTCGAACGAGGCCAGGCCTTTCAGGTAGTAGGCGTAGTCGGCGTTGGCATGCTGTGGGTGCAGGCGAATGAAGCGCTCGGCGGCCGACTTGGCGGCTTCCGGTTCCATGTTCTTGTAGTAGGCGTAGATCAGCTCGAGCTGGGCCTGTTCGGCATAGCGGCCGAAGGGGTAGCGAGATTCCAGGGCCTTCAGCTTGGCTACGGCGTTGTTGTAGCTGCTGTCGTTGAGGTCTTCCTGGGCCTGCTGGTACAGCTCGGTCTCGCTCAGGTTCTCGTCCACTTCCGGTTTGGAAGAGCAGGCGGCGGTGAGGGAGAGGATTGCGATCAGCAGCAGGTGTTTCACTTGCATGGCGGCTTGCGTCCCTGTGACGGTCGGCTGTCTTGGCCTGGACCGTCCTGTTATGATGAGCGCCCCGGAAACACCCGGGACAAAGACGCCGTATTTAACCACAGCGTGCAGCCGAAACCAAAAGCTGCACCACCCTCCGCAGTAGCCCATGTCCGAAGACTCCGATCAGCTCATCCAACTCTCCGCCGAAGTGCCCTCCGCACTAGGTGGGCAACGCCTCGACCAGGTCGCAGCTCAGCTGTTCGACGAATACTCGCGTTCGCGCCTGTCGACCTGGATCAAGGATGGCCGCCTGACTGTTGACGGTGCAGTAGTACGCCCGCGCGACATCGTGCACGGCGGCGCCGTGCTGGCGCTGGAGGCCGAGCAGGAGGCCCAGGGCGAGTGGATTGCGCAGGACATCGCGCTGAACATCGTCTACGAGGACGAGCACCTGCTGGTGATCGACAAGCCGGCCGGCCTAGTGGTCCATCCGGCTGCCGGGCATGCCGATGGCACCCTGCTCAATGCCTTGCTGCACCATGTGCCGGACATCATCAACGTGCCGCGTGCCGGCATCGTGCATCGCCTGGACAAGGACACCACCGGCCTGATGGTCGTGGCCAAGACCCTGCAGGCGCAGACCAAACTGGTCGACCAGATGCAGAAGCGCTCGGTCAGCCGCATCTATGAATGCAT
>JBBNAI010000607.1:0-1082 GCA_037994305.1 Pseudomonas sp.
TGAGGCGGCGTTCCACACCTTTTTCCACCAGGATCTTGGCGGAAATCTCTTCCACCGAGAAATGCGTGGAGTTGATGTACGGGATGTTTTCGCGGCGGAACAGGTTTTCCACCTCGCGCACCTCGAATTCGCATTGGGCGAAGCTGGCGTAGCGGCTGTTGGGTTTGCGCTCGTGACGGATGGCGGTAAGGCGGTCGGGGTCGATGGTCAAGCCGAAGAGCTTGTGTTTGTAAGGCTTGAGGGCGGCCGGCAGTTGCAGGCGCTCCATGTCCTCTTCGGTCAGTGGATAGTTGGCGGCACGAATGCCGAACTGCATGGCCATATACAGGCAGGTGGGTGTCTTTCCGCACCGAGAAACACCGACCAAAATCAGATCGGCCTTGTCGTAGTAGTGAGTGCGGGCGCCATCGTCGTTGTCGAGGGCGAAATTCACCGCCTCGATCCGCTCCATGTAGTTGCTGCTGCTGGCGATGGAGTGGGACTTGCCCACCGAGTAGGACGAATGGGAGCTGAGCTCCTGTTCCAGGGGGGCGAGAAAGGTGGAGAAGATGTCGATCATGAAACCGTCGGACTGGCCCAGGATGTCGCGAATTTCCTGGTTTACCACGGTGTCGAAGATGATCGGGCGGACGCCGTCTTTCTCGGCAGCTGTATTGATTTGTTGTACCATGGCGCGCGCCTTGTCCACGCTGTCTATATAGGGGCGCGTGAGCTTGGTGAAGCCGATAGTGTCGAATTGTGCCAGCAAGCTCTGGCCGAGGGTTTCGGCGGTAATGCCGGTGCCGTCGGAGATGAAGAAAGCGGTTCGTTTCATTTGCACCAGAGGCCTTAAGTCAGGAACGATTCTTGGCTATCATAGGCCCCCTTTGTCGGGCCCGTACTGGCCGGCATTGTGACTTATTTCCTTGAGGCAAAGCCAGAATGCAGCTCGCCTGCAGCGGCTTGGCCAAGCACAGTGGAGAGTTCACCTTGGTAGAGTACGTAGTTTCCCTCGATAAGCTCGGCGTCCACGATGTGGAGCATGTAGGGGGCAAAAACGCATCCCTGGGCGAAATGATCAGCAACCTGGCCGGTGCTGGTGT
>JBBNAI010000608.1:0-1798 GCA_037994305.1 Pseudomonas sp.
GAGAAAGTGTCGATTGCAGGTCAGCAGGCGCCCCTCGCGATCACGAATGAACATCGGATTGGGCGACCCATCGACCAGCGCGCGGAGCATCGCATAGTCCTGTGGCAGCTCCGCGCTGGCAGCCGCCACGGGCTCCCAGGAAACGGCAGCGGCGTGACGGGTCACTTCCAGCAGTTCGACGGTGGAGTGCACATGCAGCTTCTGCTGCAGCCGCGTCTTGTAGGTACTCACGGTCTTGTAACTGAGCGCCAGTTGCTCGGCGATCTGCTGGTTGCTCAGGCCCTTGGCCAGTAGCTCCAGCACCATCAGCTCGCGCGCCGATAGCTGGGCCAACTCATTGCTGCCCTCACCGCCCGCCTCTTCCGCGGCATGCACTGCCTCGCGGGGGAAATAGCTGCGCCCGTGCACCACGGCATGCAGGGCCCGGATGAACTCCTCCAGGCCATCGAGCTTGCTGACGAAGGCATCGGCACCGGCCTGCAGGCTGCGCGAGGCGTACAAGCCACTGTCCTGCACGCTGTAGACCAGCACCTTGAGTGCGGGCTGGCTGGCCTTCAGGCGGTGCAGCACATCCAGGCCACCCAAGCGTGGGATGGCCAGCTCCAGCACTACCAGATCCGGGTGCTGGTCACGGCAAAGCGCCAGGGCATCCAGGCCGTTGTCCGCCTCGGCGATCACTTCGTGCCCCTGCTTTCCCAGCATCACCCGTAGCGCCCTGCGCATGATGGGCAGGCTGTCGACAATCATGACTCGGCTCACCGCAGACCTCCCTTTCGTGCCCGGCTCTGCAGCGCAAGCCTAGTCCAGCCAACGCAGCGCCGTGGATTACTCCTACAACCACCCCGGCAATGCTCCGACAGATCGTCCAGGCGCTCTTCGCAAGACTGCAGCCATCAGTCACTTGCAGAGACCGCCGCCATGAAAAACCAAGTACAACCACTGGTCCTCGAGCAGTTCAGAGCCAACAAACTGGCCCGTGCCATCAGCCTGCTGCTGGCCGGCTTCTTCAGCCTGCGCCTGGCCGAAGTGGAGGCCGAGGACAGCGTGATCAGTGCGCGCAGCGAAGAGCTCAACCTCAGCTCCGCCGCGGCCATGGACATCAGCCAACAGCCTGCTGCAAGCCCCGTTCCCTCCTACCTGGATATCGCCCTGCAGGCCGTACGCGTAGCGCCCATGTCCTTCGGCGCACCAGCGCCGATCAATATCGGAACGGCGGGCGGCATCGGTATCAGCAGCCACGGCGCACACGACGGCGCCACGGTGAATCTGGCCGCCGCCAACAGCGTCGGCGTACAAGCCGGGGCCGGCGCGGTGATCGGTTTCGACCAGGGCACCGTCAACAGCACGGCCGTCGCCAGCTCTACCGCTGCCGGGCAGAAAGGCCTGTACGCCAAGGATGGCGGGCAAATCAGCGCCACTGGCGCGACCATCATTTTGACCCCGAAAGTGCTGGCCACCGGCGTCGCCGTGAAAGCCAGCAACATGATCGGGGCCAGCGCCGAAACTGCCGCCCAGATCAACCTGAGCGACTCCAGCGTCACCACCGGCGGCAACACCGGTACCGGCAACCATGCGCTGCGGGCCAAAGGCACCGCCAGCCGGATCGATGTCCAGAACAGCCAGCTCTCGACCCAGAGCACCAGCTCGCATGCCGCCCTCGCGCAGGACGGTGGCCACATCGCCCTCGACGGCGTGCAAATCAGCACCAGCGGCGCCTCGTCGAGCGGGGTTCGCGCTGAAACCGGCGCCAGCGCCAGCGTGCTCAACAGCCGCATCGACATCAACGGCGCCGCCGCCA
>JBBNAI010000609.1:0-2581 GCA_037994305.1 Pseudomonas sp.
TCACCCTGCCGGTGCTGTTCATCATGATCAGCAACCACTTCCCCAGCACCTACGGCAGTGCCTGGAACTGGCTGCTACTGGCCGCCATCGCCGCCCTGTCGATTGGCGTGCGGCACTACTTCAACACTCGCCACCACAGCCAGAAATTCGCCTGGACCCTGCCCGCCGCCGCCGTTGGCATGCTCTGCCTGGCGTTTGTCAGCGCACCGAAACCCAGCGCCCCCGTGGCGGCTGCGCCGGTCAACCCGTTCGTTGCGGTGCAGGCCATCGTCACGCAGCGCTGCCTGAGCTGCCATTCGGCCAAACCGACCAGCCCGATGTTCAGCACCGCCCCCGCCGGGGTGATGTTCGACACCCCGCAGGAAATCCAGCAACTGGCGGCACGGATCAAGGCCCAGGCGGTGGACACCCAGGTCATGCCGCTCGGCAACATGACCCAGATGACCCAGGCCGAGCGCGACCAGCTCGGCGCCTGGATCAGCGCCGGTGCCCACCTCGACTGAGACTGCCCGCTGAGGGTGCAGCCTGCACCCTCAGCGAGCGCACAGCAGCAGCTCTCCGATCGCCAACACTGGCCTGCAGCCCACTAAAATCAAGGCCAAAGCTTTTTACTGATCAATTGGTCAGGAACTTGCAAGTACGCTGTCATCCGACCGCAAGGCCGATTTCAGCACCCGAGTTCGAGACCGAAATGACCAGCCACCACTCCGACCTGCTCTATGGCCTGGAAGACCGTCCCCGGCCCTTGCCTGCCCTCTTCGCCGCGCTGCAACACATCCTCGCCAGCTTCGTCGGCATCATCACCCCGCCCCTGGTGATCGGTTCGGCCCTCGGTCTCGCCGCGCACTTGCCTTACCTGATCAGCATGGCGCTGATGGTCTCCGGTGTCGGCACCTTCATCCAGGCGCGCCGCCCGTTCGGCATCGGCGCCGGGATGATCTGCCTGCAGGGCACCAGCTTCGCCTTCCTCGGTGCCGTGCTGTCGGCCGGATTCATCGTCAAGAGCCGCGGCGGCAGCCCGGAGGACATCCTGGCGATGATCTTCGGCGTGTGCTTCTTCGGCGCCTTCGTGCAGATCGTCCTCAGCCGCTTCATCGGCAAGCTGCGCCGCATCGTCACCCCGCTGGTAACCGGCATCGTCATCACCCTGATCGGCATCAGCCTGATCAAGGTTGGCATCACCGACCTCGGCGGCGGCTTCAACGCCCCGGACTTCGGCGCGCCGGGCAACCTCGCCCTGGGCAGCCTGGTGCTCGCCACCATCATCCTGCTCAACCGCTCGAGCAAGCCCTGGGTGCGCCTGTCGTCGATCATCATCGGCCTGGCCGTCGGCAGCCTGGCCGCCTGGTTCAGCGGCAAACTGGTGCCCCATGCCCTGCCCGACCTGCCACTGATCAGCGTGCCGCTGCCATTCCGCTTCGGCTTCTCGTTCGACTGGACCGCCTTCCTGCCGGTGGCGCTGATCTACCTGATCAGCTCGATCGAGACCGTCGGCGACCTGACCGCCAACTGCATGCTCTCGCGCCGCCCGATCGAAGGCCCGGAATATGTCGGCCGGCTCAAGGGCGGCGTACTCGGTGACGGGGTCAGCTGCCTGCTGGCGGCCACTTTCAGCGCCTTCCCCAACACCACCTTCGCGCAGAACAACGGGGTGATTCAGCTCACCGGCGTGGCCAGCCGCTATGTGGGCCTGTACATCGGCGCACTGTTGTTCGTGCTCGGCCTGTTCCCGCTGATTGGCGCCATCCTCCAGCAGATCCCCAAACCGGTGCTCGGCGGCGCCACCCTGGTGATGTTCGGCAGCGTGGCGGCCGCCGGTATCCGCATCCTGTCCCAGGCCGAACTGGATCGCCGCAGCCTGCTGATCATTGCCGCCTCGCTGGGCATCGGCCTGGGCGTGGCGGCGCAACCGACCCTGCTGCACCACCTGCCCAAGCTGGTGCAGAACCTGTTCGACTCGGCGATTACCTGCGGCGGCCTCACCGCCATCGTGCTCAGCCTGCTACTGCCCGCCGAGCGCCCGACGACCAGCGCCGAACCCTTGCTCGGTGAGCACTGAGTAGCCAGCCGTTCCACTGCGGCGAGACCAATGGCCCGCCGCCAGCCTTCAGACAGAGCGAGACGCACCATGAATTTCTTCGTCCCCGCACACAACATCAGCACGGAAAAACCCGCTGGGCGCATCCGCCAGAAGAACGAGGAAGTGATCCTCCTCGCGGCCGAAGAAGAGTTCGCCCGCAACGGCTTCAAGGGCACCAGCATGAACACCATCGCCCTCAAGGCCGGCTTGCCCAAGGCCAACCTGCACTACTACTTCAGCAACAAGCTGGGCCTGTATCTGGCGACCCTCGCCAACATCATCGAGCTGTGGGACAGCACCTTCAACAACCTCACCGTGGACGACGACCCGGCCCTGGCGCTGTCGCACTACATCCAGGCCAAGCTGGAGTTCTCCCGTCACCATCCGCAGGCCTCACGCATCTTCGCCATGGAAGTGATCAGCGGCGGGCCGCACCTGAGCCAGTACTTCAACCAAGACTATCGCACCTGGTTCAACAGCCGGGCAGCGGTGTTCCAGGGC
>JBBNAI010000610.1:0-3260 GCA_037994305.1 Pseudomonas sp.
CCTACGACCTGCTGGAGCAGGCGGATCTGCAGCAGGCCTTGCTGGCGCACCTGGGGATTAACGGTCCGGTACATGTGCTGGCGCACGACTATGGCGACAGCGTGGCCCAGGAGCTATTAGCCCGGCATCAGGACGGGCGCCTGCAACTGGCCAGCTGCGTATTCCTCAATGGCGGCCTGTTCCCGGAAACCCATCGCCCGGTACTGACGCAAAAACTGTTGCTCAGCCCGTTGGGGCCGTTGCTCGGCAAGCTGTTCTCGCGCGCCAAGCTGAAGGCCAATCTGGACCAGGTGTTCGGCCCGCACACCCCGCCGAGCGAGGTCGAGCTGGATGCCTTCTGGAGCCTGATTGCCCACAACAACGGGCCAGCGGTGATGCACCGATTGATCCGCTACATCCTCGATCGGCGCGTCAACCGCGACCGTTGGGTGGCAGCCATGCAGGCGACGACGGTGCCGTTGCGGGTGATCGATGGTGCGCTAGACCCGATTTCCGGCGCGCACATGGTGGCGCGCTACCGCGAGCTGATTGCGAACGCCGACACCGTGCTGCTGGAGCAGATCGGCCACTATCCGCAGACCGAGGCACCCGCAGAGGTGCTTGACCATTATCTGCAGTTCCGTGACCGGCTGGAGGCCAAAACATGCAGCGACGTACCGTCTTGAAGGGAGCCGCTGTAGGCGGTGTGGTGGTGTTGGGGGCTGGTTTCTGGGCTCTGCCCACCAGCGCGGCGCCCGCCGCCTTGAATCTGCAGGGCGCGGAACAGGTGCTGGGTGGCCTGGTGGGTCGCGAGCTGGTCAGCCTCAAGGGCTGGACCCCGGCCGAGGTGTTCAACCATTGCGCGCAGAGTATCGACTACTCGCTGGACGGTTACCCCGAGCTGAAGCCGGCATGGTTCCGCCATAGCGTCGGCCCGCTGGCCTTCAGCGTGTTCAGCGCGCGCGGGGCCATGCGCCACAACCTGCATGAGGCGATTCCTGGCGCCACGCCCTTGGCTGAGCCGGCCAGCACGGCTGCTGCCCTGGCCCGTCTGCAGGGCGCCTTCGCGCGGTTTGCGGGGTATCAGGGCGAGCTGCACCCGCACTTCGCCTACGGTGCCCTCAGTCACGAGGAATACGCCGAGGCTCATGTGCTGCACCTGTATAACCACTTGAGCCTGATTCGCCCGGCCGATCAGCCTGCCTGATTTTGCCCGGCCTTAATCATCCCTCTACCTTATTGGCCATTATTCAGTCGCGCCGCAAATGATTGCCGTGGGGCAGCCATTGCCGGACACTCGAGGCCTTTTCCACCCGTCGAGGAAGCAAGTTCATGAGTGATGCCGTTCGTTTCGAAGACAAAGTCGTAATCGTCACTGGCGCAGGTGGTGGCCTCGGTCGTGCTCATGCGCTGCTGTTCGCCAAACACGGTGCACGCGTGGTGGTCAACGACCTCGGCGGCAGCACCCAGGGCGAAGGCGCCAACTCCTCGGCGGCCGACAAGGTCGTTGCCGAAATCAAGGCGGCGGGCGGTACCGCCGTGGCCAACCATGACTCGGTGACCGACGGCGGCAAGATCGTGCAGAACGCGCTGGATGCCTTCGGTCGCGTCGATGTGGTGGTCAACAACGCGGGCATCCTGCGTGACAAGAGCTTCGCCAAGATGGAAGACGCCGACTGGGACCTGGTCTACAAGGTCCACGTCGAAGGCGCCTACAAGGTGACCCACGCTGCCTGGCCGCACCTGCGCGAGCAGAACTTCGGCCGGATTATCTTCACCGCGTCGACCTCCGGCATCTACGGCAACTTCGGCCAGTCCAACTACGGCATGGCCAAGCTCGGCCTGTACGGCCTGACCCGTACCCTGGCCATCGAAGGGCGCAAGAACAACATCTTCGTCAACGCTATCGCCCCTACCGGCGGTACCCGCATGACCGAAGGGCTGATTCCGCCGCAGGTGTTCGACCAGCTCAAGCCTGAACTGGTCAGCCCGCTGGTGGTGTTCCTCGGTAGCGAGAGTTGCAAGGAAACCGGCGGCCTGTTCGAAGTGGGTGGCGGCTGGGTCGGCAAAGTGCGCTGGGAACGCAGCAATGGTGTCGGCTTCAACCCGCTGCAGGGTTTCAGCCCGGACGACGTGGCGGCCAGCTGGCAGGAAATCGGCAACTTCGAGGGCGCCAGCCACCCGGCTGACACCAACCAGGCGCTGGGCGCGATGCTCGCCAACCTGCAGAAGCATGTGAAGCTCGGCTGATCCAGCGGCGCGTGTGCGAAAGGCCGGCTCTTTAGCCGGCCTTTTTGTTTTGTGGTGTGGGCGAGCGGCAGAAGAGGGCGAGCGCCGATGGCCAGTGGGACGGGCCGCTGGAGGGTGCTTTGTGTGCGGAATTCAGGGGGGGAACTGCTGCGTGGTGAAACCCGTGCCGGTGTACCGCCTTTCAGGCGGGAGCGGGGCGGCACGGGGTACTTGCCGGGTCGCAAGCCTGATTGCCCTGGATCAGGTTGCGCTCAGCCGTTAGCGGGCTTGCAGCTTGAAGTTATCGTCCGAGGGTTCCTTGGTGTAGGCGCCCTGGTCGTGTACCAGCTTCTGCGTGCCATTCATCAGGGTGGCAATGCGGCTGTCAGCCGTCTTGGCCGAGGCCGCCTGGTTGCTGGTGCCGGTGACCAGCGGTGGGTTGAAGCTGAATGACCAGAGGTAATGCCAGACCGCGGCGTTGTGCTTCTCGGTGATCTGCGTGGCATTGAAGTACCAGGGCTTGAGCTCGCTGAAGGCGGTCATCTTCATCAAGTCCGGGTTGGCATCGCCGACGAAAATGGTGCTGGTGACGGCCGAGGTACGGTAGGCCTCGAAGATCACCCCCTTGCCCTTCAGCTCGCTGACATAGCTGCGGCTGACCGCGCCGGTCCACTGGTTGCCGAGCCAGCTCTTGGCGTTGTTCGAATAGAACGGATCGAGCAGGGCCACGCGCTTGGGCAGCAGCTTGCTGTTGAGGGTGCCGGCAGTGACCGCATCGCTGATCTTCTTGCTCACGACGATGGCCAACTGGTTGCCCAGGGAGTGGCCGAGGATGCGGATGTTGCTACCGCTGTAGCCTGCGAGGTTGTCCTTGTAGCTCTTGAACAGCAGATCGCCGACCGCCTGGCTCGGTCCGTTGGCATACACCCCGCTGGCGTTGCGCCAGCGCATGGCGCGCGGGCCACTGGTGCTCCAGATCTTGGCTTCGGCATCGGTGACTTCGCCCTCGTCGGCGAACTGGTTCCAGTACAGCACGCCGACGTTGTAGCCGG
>JBBNAI010000611.1:0-8727 GCA_037994305.1 Pseudomonas sp.
CCGGAACACCTGATCGGGGCTAATGCTGACCTGCTGACGCACATCGGCGAGCAACTGGGCGTGAAGATCGAAGTCATCTACACCGGTCCCTGGTCGCGGGCTCAGGATGAAGTGCGAACTGGCCGTGTCGATCTTCTGGCTGGCGCCTTCCTGACCCTGCCGCGCCTGGAAACCATGGACTACGTGCATCCCGCCTTCTTCCTTACGCCCAGTGTGGTCTGGGTGCGCAAGGGCAAGGGCTTTCCCTACGCAGGCTGGGATGACCTACGCGGTCGTACCGGCGGCACTCTGGTCAACAACAGCTTCGGCCAGCAGTTCGACAGTTTTGCCAAGGCCAACCTCAATCTGGAGACCGTACCGAGTCTAACCCAGGCCTTCCAGAAGCTACTGCTGGGGCGTACCGACTATGTACTTTATGAGCGTTATCCTGGCGTTGCGGTAGCGGATACCCTGGGCATGCTGGCGGATCTGGAAACCCTTGAGCCACCGATTTCCAGTGAAGGGCTGTACCTCACGCTGTCGCATGACTCTGCCTGCAACGAACCCTGGCTGCGCGGACAGCTGGCGAAAAAGATGACAGAATTGACCGCCGCTGGCCTGCCGGAGACTCTCCTGCAGCGCAACCTGGAGCGTTGGAAGACACAACAGTTGCAGCCGGCGAGTGCCCCTCCGAAAGAGCAGGAAGGTTCTTTGTGAACAAGCGACGTCTTAGCGCCGTATTGGCGCTGCTGGCTTTGGCTGGCTGTGCCAACGACCCAGCCCCCTCCGAACAGATGCGCCTGACCACCCAGGCGGTAGAACAGGCTCGCGCTGTAGGTGCAGATCAGCAGATTGAAGAAATGCAGCTGGCCGAGAAGAAACTCGCTCGCGCGGAAAAGAACATGAGCGAGGAAGACTACAAGCGAGCTCGTGTGTTTGCCGAGCAGGCCGAGCTGGACGCCCGCCTGGCCGAGGCCAAGGTGCTCAATCAGAAGAGCCAGGTACAGCTGGATGAACTGAACGCGCGCATCACGCGCCTGCGCAAGCAGTTGGGAGATGTGCAGTGACGGCTAAAATCACCCAGGGCAGCGCTCTGCTGCTGGCTCTGACCCTGCTGGGCGGTTGCGCCAGCCAGGAGAGCGAAGAGGCACTGGCGCAGGCTGCAGCCAGCTTCCAGCGCGTCAAGGAAAACACCGATGTGCTGCGCAGCGCACCGAAGGATGTGATACGGGCCGGCGAGTCGCTGGCGCGCGCCGATCGCCTGTCCAGCTATTGGGGCAGTGACGAGGACGTGGTGCATTACGCCTACCTCAGCCAGCGCTACAGCGAAATCGCCACGCAGCACAGTGAGCTGAACCTTAACCATGAGCGCGCGGCCAAGCTCGATCTTGAGCGTGAACGTCTGCAGTTGGCGCTGCGCGAGGCCAAACTGCTCAGCGTGCAGCAACTGGGGCCACAGCTCGACGAGCAGATGATCAGCCTGGCGGCCAGCGAGACCGATCGCGGCCTGGTGATGACCCTGGGCGACGTGTTGTTCGATGCGGGTCGTGCGGACCTGAATACCTCCGCCAACCGTGCCCTGCTTAAACTCGTGCAGTTCTTGCAGATCAACCCGCGCCGCACCGTACGTATCGAGGGCTATAGCGATAGCCGCGGTGATCCCAAGGAGAATCTCGAGTTGTCGCGTGCCCGCGCGCAGGCGGTGGCAGACATGCTGGTCGACCTGGGTATCGACGCCAAACGTATCGCGGTGCAAGGCTATGGTGAGGCCTATCCGCTGGCAGAGAACGCCTCCAAGCAGGGACGCGCGCAGAATCGTCGTGTGGAAATTCTCTTCTCCGACGACAAAGGCCGTCTCGCGCCCAGTCGCTGATCGTCACGCTGCTCACCCAAACCCCGGTGCAGTTGCCCGGGGTTTTTTCTTGCTAGATCGAAAGGGCAGACTGTACTGCTGCAATGCGTCTAATCGATGTAGCAGCGGCAACTGTATCGCTCGTAAACTCCTTATCTGTATCGCCACAGCTGTGATGTGCTCCGCTACTGTTACGGTTCAGTCGCGAAAGGATCGCCCGCATGACCAGTTTGTTGCTCTATCAGCGCATCGCCCAGCAACTGGCTGAAGACATTCGCCGTGGCGTCTACCAGCCCGGCGAGCGTGTGCCTTCGGTGCGCAAGATGAGCTCGCAGCTCAGTGTCAGCCACGCTACCGTGCTGCAGGCCTACGCCAATCTGGAAGACCAGGGGTTGATTCGCGCACGCCCGCAATCCGGCTTCTATGTGCACCAGACCGCCGCGCTGACCGTTCCCACTCCCGATATTGCGCGGGTCGAGCGGCCATCCATGGTCACTCGCAGCAGCATCATCAGCCAGGTACTCACCGATTCGCGCCAGGAGGGCGTTTTTCCCCTGGGCGCCGCCGTGCCGCATGTGGACTATCTGCCCGTGCGGGCGCTGCACCAGCAACTGGCCAAGGTCACGCGCTTCCACAGTCCGCGGGCCTTCAGCTACATGTTCAGCCCGGGTTTCGAGCCGCTGCGGCGCCAGGTGGCCATCCGCATGCGCGATGCCGGGGTGATGGTCGATCCCTCGGAAGTGGTGATTACCCACGGCTGCGTGGATGCCATCCACATGGCTTTGCGTGTCACCACCAAACCGGGCGACCTGATTGCCGCCGAATCGCCGACCTATTACGGCCTGCTGCAACTGGCCGAGTTGCTTGGCCTCAAGGTCATCGAGATTCCCTGCGACCCGAGCACCGGAATGAGCCTGGAGGCCTTGCAGCTGGCCGCCAACCAATGGCCGATCAAGGCCCTGGTGCTGACCGCGCGACTGAGCAACCCCATGGGTGGCAGCATTCCCGAGGACCGCCAGAAACAGTTGCTCAAGCTCACGGCTGACTATGGCATCCAGGTGATCGAGGACGACATCTACGGCGAGTTGCTGTTCGAGCCGGGTCCGAGCAAGGCGCTCAAGGCCCATGACCGCGATGACCAGGTGGTGTATTGCTCGAGCTTCTCCAAGACCCTGTCGCCCGGTGTGCGTATCGGCTGGATCATCGCCGGCCGGCATCAGGAAGAGGTGGTGCGCCTGCAGACCTTCAGCACCCACTCGGCCTGCAGCGTCACCCAGATGGGCGTGGCCGCTTACCTGGAAAACGGCGGCTACGACCGCCACCTGCGCTATATCCGTCAGGAGTACCGCAAGAACATGACCGCCTACCAACTGGCGGTGCAACAGTACTTCCCGGAAGGCACGCAGATGACCCGCCCCAACGGCGGCTTCATCCTCTGGGTCAGCCTGCCGGGTCGGATCAGTGCCAAGGAATTGCACGTGCGCGCCTTGCAGCAGGGCATCAGCAGTGCACCGGGGCTGATCTTCAGCAACACCGAGCAGTTCAACCACTGCCTGCGCCTGACCTGTGGCGTGCCGTGGAGCCGCGAGGCCGAGCGGGCGATCATGACCCTCGGCATGTTGGCCGGGCAGTTGTGCCAGGAAGCGGCGGGCTGATTTTTTCCGGCATGGGTTAACCCGTCGTTTACGGCGGCTGCGTCTACCTCAGCGAATGGACCTTTCGCCCCAGGAGACCGCCGCCATGTCCGACCTCACTACCTTGCTCCGCCAACCCCTGCTCGCCGGCTTCAGCGCTGGTCTGGCCCTTGCCTTGGCCGCCTGCAGCGTGGCCAATAACGATGTCGAGAAAAAAGCCGACGCCAAGCCTGCCGAGTCGTTGACGCGGCAGGCAGTGTTGCACGAAGAAGTGGAAGCCAACGCCGCCTATAGCGCCCCTGCCAAGGTCAAGGCCGAGGCTGCCAGCGTCGCGGGTGTCGTCGAGGCACGCAAGATGATGCCGCAGAGCCTGCCGATGGTGGCGCCGGCACCCATGGCCGACAGTGCGCAGTTTGGCTATCAGGATGTGTACCGCGAGCAGTACCAGAAGGTCGCCGATAACCCGGTGCAGGCCGTGGCCCAGCAGCCGGTGTCGACTTTCAGTATCGATGTAGATACCGGCAGCTACGCCAACGTGCGGCGTTTCCTCAACGACGGCAGCCTGCCTCCCCAGGAGGCGGTGCGCCTGGAAGAGCTGGTCAACTACTTCCCCTATGCCTATCCGCAGCCCACGGGCGACACCCCATTCGGCGTCGGTACCGAGCTGGCGACCTCGCCGTGGAATCCGCAGACTCGCCTGCTGCGCGTGGCGATCAAGGCCTCGGATATGCAGGCCGCCGACCTGCCGCCCGCCAACCTGGTGTTCCTGGTCGATGTGTCCGGCTCGATGGATCGTCGTGAAGGTCTGCCGATGGTGCAGAGCACCCTCAAACTGTTGGTCGACCAGCTGCGCCCGCAGGATCGTGTAGCACTGGTCACCTATGCAGGCACGGCCGGCGTAGTGCTGGAATCCACTGCGGGCAGCGAGAAGGCCAAGATTCGTGCGGCCATCGACCAGCTCAGCGCCGGTGGCTCCACCGCCGGTGAGTCGGGCATCCAGTTGGCCTACCAGCAGGCGCAGAAGGGCATGCTCAAGGGCGGGATAAACCGCATCCTGCTGGCTACCGATGGCGACTTCAACGTCGGCATCAGCGACTTCGAGACCCTCAAGCAACTGGCTGCCGACAAGCGCAAGAGTGGCGTGTCGCTGACCACCCTGGGTTTCGGCACCGACAACTACAACGAGCAGTTGATGGAGCAGCTGGCCGATGCCGGCGACGGCAACTATGCGTACATCGACAACCTGCGCGAGGCGCGCAAGGTGCTGGTGGAGCAGATGAGTTCGACCCTGGCGGTTGTCGCCAAGGATGTGAAGATCCAGGTCGAGTTCAACCCGGCGCAAGTCAGTGAGTACCGCCTGCTGGGCTACGAGAACCGGGCACTGAAGCGCGAGGACTTCAGCAATGACAAAGTCGACGCTGGTGAAATCGGTGCCGGGCACACGGTCACCGCGCTGTATGAAATCGTCCCGGTCGGGGCCAAGGGCTGGCTGGAGCCGCTGCGCTATGCCCAGGCCGGCAAGGGCGAGGGCAAGCCGGGTGAAATCGCCTGGCTGCGCCTGCGCTACAAATCACCCCAAGGTGGCAACAGCAAGCTGATCGAAGTGCCGATTGGCAAGGGCGAGGGCGCTACGCCGATTGCCAACGCCAGTGAGGACCTGCGCTTTGCTGCCGCCGTGGCCGCCTTCGCCCAGCAGCTCAAAGATGGCCCATACACCGGCGAGTTCGACCTCGCCGACAGTGCCCGGCTGGCACGTGGCGCCAAGGGTGAGGACCGCTACGGCCTGCGTGCCGAGTTCGTGCAGTTGGTGGAATTGGCGCAAAGCCTGCAAACTCCGCAAAACGTTCAAGTCAGGGCCGACTAATTGAACCAACCCTTGAGAGACGATGACGCCGCCTTGTTGCGGCGTTATCGCAACGGCGAGGCCGCGGCGTTTGCGCAGCTCTACGAGCGCCATCGCCTCGGCCTGTTCCGTTTTCTGCTCGGTTTGTGCGGCGATCATGCACTGGCCGAGGAAGTATTCCAGGAAACCTGGATGAGCCTGATCCGCAGTGCCAGCGAGCAACGCGAGGCGGTGCTGTTCAAGACCTGGCTGTACCAGATCGCGCGTAACCGCCTGATCGACCACTGGCGCAAGTCCGGTCGCCATCAGGGAAAGCTCGATGAGTACGACGAGCAGCAACACGCCAGCGCTGACCCAGGCCCTGGGCCCGAGCAGCACCTGCTGCTCAGTCGCGACCAGGAACGGTTGCAGGCCGCCCTGGCAGATCTGCCCGAGGAGCAGCGCGAGGTGTTCCTGCTGCGCGCCCACGGCGATCTGGAGTTGCACGAGATCGCCGAGCTCACTCGTACTCCGGCGGAGACGGTAAAAAGCCGTCTGCGTTACGCCCTGAACAAGTTACGTCGGCTGTTGGCCGATCCGGCTTCGGCCGAGGAGGTATCCGCATGAGCCCGTCCGACAAAGACCTGCAGCAGGAGCAGCAGTTGCTCCAGCATTTCCGCCAGCACAGCCAGAGCGAGCCTTCTGCTGCACTGGATGCGCGGATCCTCGATGCGGCCCGCGAGGCCGTGGCTACAGCCGTGGTTGAAGCCAGCTGGAGCCAGCGTGTGCATGCCTGGCTATTCGGCCCCGGCAACCGCACGCGCTGGTCGGCGGCCTTTGCCAGCCTGGCCATCGTCGGTGTGGGAGTGAGCCTGACCTGGCGTACCCAGGAGCAACTGCCGAGCACCTACGATTTGCCTGCACCCGTTGCGGCCGAGGCGCCTGCCGCGCCGATGCTGCGGGAAATGGCGCCCCGCGTGGCCAACGAAGCCCACAAGCAATCCGCCGAGTTCGAGGAGAAAAAGGCCGAAGCGGTGCAGAAGAAGATGGACGCAGCCGAGTCCGTGGCTGGCGCGATCGACCCTGATGCCTCCTATGCTGCTCCCGCACCCGCACCGATCCTCGCGCGACAGATGCCCCTGGCCAAGCCAGCCGCACCACAGGTCGAGGCGCTGAGCGATGCGGCTTCCGACATGGTCCAGCCGCCTCCGAGGACCGAAGCTGAAGCCAAGGCTTATGGGCAAGCCAAGGCCAAGGCGCAGGCAGCGGCCGATGCGAAGGCCAAAGCTCAGGCCGCGGCGCGGGCAACGACGCAGTCCCAGGGCAACGCCGAGGGGCAGCAGTTCCTGTCCGAGGAGGCGCCGCCTTTGGACGTGCGTTTACGCGAAGTACTGAGGCTGCGTGAGGAGGGCCAGCAGGCGCAGGCCGATCAGTTGCTGAAGACCTTGCAGGCGGAGTATCCGCAGCAGGACCTGCCGGCAGCGCTCAAGCGTCTACAGGATCAGGCGGAGCAATCGGGTGGTTCACGTTAATCGGCGAGCTGCCTGATGGAGTCACGGCTCTTTGTTGCGCAAGGAGCCCTACCTGTCTGGCAGGCATGCGCGAGCTATAGATGCGATCGCTGGGGCAGAGCGGTTGGCTTGCCAGAATGAAGGGCAGGGGGGAGCATAGGACGTCCTCTGTCATACCTACCTGCCATGTTCCCTTATCGCTTTCTGACCTTGCTGCTGGTGTTGGGCCTGCTCACCGCTTGTGATGACAACGCTGCGCCCTCTTCAACGCCCCCAGCCAGCCCCCCCGAAGTGCAAGCGCCGCCACCGCCAGCGGATACGCCAGCAACGCCAGCGCGCGATGCTGCCAAGCCAGCGGAGGCCGCCTCCAAGCAAACACCGCCAGTCCTACCGGCATTGGGCAGCCAGGCGGTGAAAGACACCAGCCTGCCCAAGCCCGAAGACAACAAGCCCAAGCCGGCGGCCAAGGTTTCCTCGAGCAAACCGTTACCGCCGGCCAAGTTGGACCTGCGCCTGCCACCGGACATGGTCGAGCAGCTACAGCCCGACGAGTCGGCCGAAGTAGACCTGGCCAAGCAACCGCTGTTGCCCGAGATGTTCGTGAAGAAGCCCAAGGAACCTGGGCCTTTCGAGCTCAACGGCCGCCTGATCACCAATGATCGTACTGACGACTACTGGGATTCGGTCGAAGGTGCCGAGCTGCAGTTCAAGTTTCGCAACTAGTCAGCGCGGCGAGGCTTCAATGCTACGCCAGAGCTCGGGCCAGTGTTGCGCCCAGCAGCAGGCATGGTCGTAGCCCGGCATTACCCAAACGCGGCTCTTGGTTATATCCGGGTAGCCGGCTACAAAGCGCTTGGCCAACTCTGGCGGGGTGATTCGATCATCCGCGCCGACCAAGTGCCATTGCTCGACCTTGGCCAGCTCGGCTTCTACATCGATCGGATTGAGCGACTGCTTCAGTGGCTGGACGTGGTGATAGTCCGTCCAGGCCGCATGGTCGAGGTTGCCGCTGACGCTGATGACGCGTTGCACATCGTCGCGGCGGGCGGCAAGCAGCAGGGCAAGTGCCCCGCCACCAGAGTATCCGACCAGCGTCAGCTCGCTGGCGTTGGCGCGAGCCTTCAGTTTGCTGACAGCCTGGTCGAGGCTGGCAACCACCTCTTCGGCGAAGCGTGCGTCGGTCCAGTAGCGTTGCGCACAGATCGTACGATCAGTACCCAGGTACTGGCACGGGCGGCCCAGGTATGCGGCATTGCCATCCGGTTGCGCCAGCGCCAGGCGCAGGGCCAGCGGGTTGAGTGGGGTTGGGTCACTGGAAGGGCGGCTACGGCTGGCCCAGGCGAATCCATCACCTTCCAGATACAGCACCAGATGTCGGTCGTTGGCGAAGTGGCTGGGGATAAAAGCTTGCAGAACGAAGGGCTGGGCGTCGATTTCGACACTCTGCCAGCTGCGCGAGTGGACCAGGTCCAGAGCCAGTTGCCGGCGCGTGTCCGGTGAAGGCGCCGAGGCGCAGGCGCTGAGCAGAAAGGTCAGGAGTAGGGCGAGAACGCGGAGGTCAGGCATGAAGCACAAGCGCCACGGCAAGAAGGTGCCCAGCATAGGTTGCCGGACACCCATTGCCAACGCACTGAAGCTGCCGGCTCACCCGCTGGGTGAGCCGGCTCGGCATCAGAACGCCCAGCGTGCCTTGATCGAGGCGCCCTGGTTGGTGAAGTCGCTGCGTGCTTCGGCGTCGTAGCGCAGGCTGACTTCGGTGCCGTTTTCCAGGGTGTGGTTCAGGCCCAGGCCGGCGCGAGCCAACCAGGGTTCCATGTCCAAACCTGGCGTGCTGAACGCAGCGCTTGAGGCGCCGGCGTAGGTCGAGGTGATGGAGCCGTCTTCGTTGATCGCGTCGTAGCCGGCACCCAGGTTGGCGCTGAGCACGGT
>JBBNAI010000612.1:0-1835 GCA_037994305.1 Pseudomonas sp.
ACAGCAGCTGCGACAGGCGGATGCCCAGCCTGGGGATGGGATAACGCGACCAGAAGTGCAGCAGGGTCGGGAAGGCCGACTCCAGCACCGCCGCCTTGAACGGATGATCGGGCTGCGCCATGGCGCACAGGCTCATGGCCGCGCCCATGGACGCGCCGAGCAGCGCCACCGGCAACTGCGGGTAGAGGGCCTGCAGGGCAAGACCGGCCGCCAGCACATCCAGGGGGTAATCCATGCTGCTGGAGGTACTTTCGCCAAAGCCATTCAGATCGAACAGCATCACGTGATAGCCCGCCTGGCGCAGCAGTTCGGCGTGGCCGTGCTTCATCCAGAAGCCCTTGGCCGCCACACCCATGGGATGCGCCAGCAGCACCGCGCCCCTGGCCTCTGCCGTGTGCGCCGTCGCCAGTAACGCGGCGATACGCGCCCCGGAGCCGCTGTCGATGCTCAGCCGCTGCCACTGGCTCTGCTCGGCCTGTTCCGGCCAGCGCCAGGGCCGCATAAAACGCCCGAAAAATGGCTTCTTGAACAGTCGGTAAGCCGCGTGCTTCATGGGGTAGATTCCGTGCAGAGAGAAGACCGGCACAGGTTAGAACCTGCCCTAGGCTGCCTCCATGGGCGGAAATGACATATAACATGCGATTTTTTACCCAGGCGCTGCACAGCGCCGGAGAAACACCATGCACGTCAGCATTCTGATGGCCAATCACTGCTCTTCCACCAGCGTGGCCGCCACCCTGGAGTTCTTCGAAACCGCCAACGTCCTGCACCAGTACGCAGCCAGAAAAGGCGCCGCCCCGGGGCACAGCGACGTGCCGCTATTCCAGCTGGAAACCGCCTCGATCGACGGACAAAGCGTCACTTGCACCGGCGGCCTGAAGTTGACCCCGGACAAGGCGCTGGCCGAAGTACGGCAGCCGCAGCTGATCATAGTGCCGGGCTTTATGTTCAATATCCTGGCTGTGCTGCCCAGCCTGGGCGAGATGATCGACTGGCTGCAGCTGCAGCACCAGCAGGGCAGCTATATAGCCAGCATGTGCACTGGCGCCTTTGTCAGCGCCCAGGCCGGCTTGCTGGACGGCCGAAGCGCCACCACCCACTGGGCGTTCAGCGAGCAGTTCGCCAGGCGCTTTCCCAAAGTCAGGCTGCAGCCCGAGCGCACCGTCACCGATGACGGCCAGTTGCTGTGCTCAGGCGGCTCCACCAGCGGCAGCGACCTGCTGTTGCACCTGATTCGCAAATTCGCCTCGCCGCAGCTGGCCGCCGAATGCGCGAAAAAACTGCTGGTCGATCTGGCCGTGCGCAGCCAGAGCCCATACGCCAGCACCACCTTCAAGAAGAACCATACCGACGCCGAGATCCTCAGGGTTCAGATCTGGCTGGAACAGCGCCTGGCCCAGTGCATCGTCATGGAGAAACTGGCCACCGAGTTCGGCCTGAGCATGCGCAATTTTATCCGCCGCTTTAAAGACGCCACCGAACAGACCCCCATCGAATACCTGCAGAACCTGCGCATCGAGAAAGCCAAGTTTCTCCTGGAAAGCAGCCAGCAAGGCTTCGAGCAGATCACCCTGCAGGTGGGTTATGCCGACGACAATTCGTTCCGCCGCCTGTTCAAGCAACGCGTCGGGCTGGCACCCAGTGCTTACCGCAAGCGCTTTGAGAATCTGCGTTAAGAAATAGTGACGGCATACCGCCATACGGATCACTGCAAGCCGTGCCGCTGGTAGATCTGCGCGTAGGTGCCATCCGCGCGCATCTGCACGATGGCGCGGTTGAAGTCGTCGACGATCTGCTGGTGCAACGGGTGGCTGCGCCGCACCAGGATGTGCAGG
>JBBNAI010000613.1:0-9493 GCA_037994305.1 Pseudomonas sp.
GAGGCGCTGCTCAAATCCCTGGTGCCGGACGACGACTACCTGGCGCGTGAGATGGAAACCGCGTTCCCGGCGCAGCTGAGCAAGAAGTTCGCCGAGCCGATGCGTCGCCATCGCCTCAAGCGCGAGATCGTCAGCACGCAGATTGCCAACGATCTGGTCAACCACATGGGCATCACCTTCGTGCAGCGGCTCAAGGAGTCCACTGGCATGAGCGCGGCGAATGTCGCCGGCGCCTACGTCATCGTGCGTGACGTGTTCCGCCTGCCGCACTGGTGGAAGCAGATCGAGGCGCTGGACTACCAGGTGCCGGCCGAACTGCAGCTGATGCTGATGGATGAACTGATGCGCCTGGGGCGCCGCGCCACGCGCTGGTTCCTGCGCAGCCGCCGCGATGATCTGGATGCCGCCCGCGATGTCGGTCACTTCGGCCCGCGCGTGGCCGAGTTGGCCATGCGCCTGGACGAGCTGCTGGAAGGCCCGGCGCGCGAGCTGTGGCTGTCGCGCTACCAGGGCTTCGTCGAAGCCGGTGCGCCGGAGGAACTGGCCCGTGTGGTGGCTGGCACCAGTCACCTGTACACCCTGTTGCCGATCATCGAAGCGGCGGATGTCACCGGCAAGCCTGCTTCGGAAGTGGCCACTGCCTACTTCGCCGTGGGTGGTGCGCTGGAGCTGTCCTGGTACCTGCAGCAGATCACCGGCTTGCCGGTTGAAAACAACTGGCAGGCCCTGGCCCGCGAAGCGTTCCGCGACGATCTGGACTGGCAGCAGCGGGCTATCACCATTGCGGTGCTGCAGATGGCCGAAGGGCCGGCAGATATCGAGGAACGGGTGGTCTTCTGGCTGGAGCAGCACCGCACCCTGGTGCAGCGCTGGCTGGTGATGCTGGGCGAGTTGCGTGCAGCAACCGGCACGGATTACGCCATGTACGCCGTGGCTAACCGCGAGCTGATGGACCTCGCGCAAAGCGACAAGCAGGGCGTGCGCGTCCCTTAGTGGCGCGCTGAAAGCCGGGGCCTTCGCTGAGGGCTCCGGTGGGTTCGGTCACGTTGCGGATAAATGTTCGGGAAATTCGGGGGAGGGCGCTTGCTTCGGCACGCGCTTTGCCTTTGACTGCGGACACCGGAGGGTAGTCATGACCGACATTCTAATTCTAACTCACGTCGATTATTGTGCTCCGGGCCATCTGGCCACCGTGCTTGAGGCCCATCAGCTCGATTACAAAGTGCTGCGCACCGATCTTGGCGAGCTCGACGGCTATGACCTGGACAGCCCGCGTGCCGTGGCGGTGATGGGCGGGCCGATGAGCGTCAACGATCCGCTGCCCTGGATAGGGGCAGAAATTGCCGCATTGCAGCACTTCATCCAGCGCGACATTCCCATCATCGGTCATTGCCTGGGCGGGCAGCTCATTGCCCGCGCCCTGGGTGCTGCGGTGCATC
The DNA here is from genome assembly GCA_037994305.1 of Pseudomonas sp. Lineage (GTDB taxonomy): Bacteria > Pseudomonadota > Gammaproteobacteria > Pseudomonadales > Pseudomonadaceae > Aquipseudomonas. Next base: position 1,440 of record JBBNAI010000613.1, read on the forward strand.
GCATGCCTTACACCGAAGTGGGCTGGCAGCCGCTGATCCGCCGCGAGCGCGCCAGTCCCTGGCTGGCGCACCTGCCGGTCGAATTTCCGGTTTACCAATGGCACAGCGACACCTTCGATTTGCCGAAAGGCGCCGAGTGGTTGCTGTCCAGTCCCTGGTGCCCGAATCAGGGCTTCACCTGGGGCGACAAGGTGCTGGCCCTGCAAGGCCACCCGGAAATGACCGAGGAACTGGTGCGCGGCTGGCTGAGCGACTGGTCGCACCTGCTCGACGAAACCCAAGCCAGCCAGCAGGGCATGCGCCAGATGTTGACCGACCTGCCCGCGCGAGTGGCGGCGCTCAATCGAGTGGCCGAGGGATTCTACCGACACTGGCTGGCGCTGGCCTTGGGCGAGCAACCCATCGCCCAGGCTGTTTGACCTCAGGCCTACAGGGGCGGCGTTGTTCCTGCGAGTGAAAATACGCTGCCCCGTGGAGGGCTGGCAGTCCTGCCATTCCGTGGGGCGGGGCTGCTCGCGAGATCGGGTGAGTTGCACCAAAGCGGTGCTCCGTTGGTCGATTGAATAATCAACCTATTGAAAAATAACAATAAAAATCCATGGCACGGCCCTTGCGATGACTCCTCTGTCCGGGTGACAAGGAGTACGGCATGGCCGGTATCTTTTACGACGAAATGTATGACGCGAGCGGTATCGTCCGCCCGCACTACCGGGAGTTTGCCCGCTGGTTGGCAGACACGCCGGAAGAACTGCTGGCCCAGCGCCGGCGCGAAGCCGATCTGCTGTTCCACCGCGCTGGCATCACCTTCACCCTGTATGGCGACGATCAGGGCACCGAGCGCCTGATTCCCTTCGACACCATCCCCCGCAGTATCCCCGCCAGCGAATGGCGCATGGTCGAGGCCGGCTGTATCCAGCGGGTCAAGGCGCTGAACATGTTCCTCGCCGACCTCTATCACGATCAACGCATTCTCAAGGCCGGCATCATTCCACCCGAACAGGTGCTGGCCAACGAAGGTTACCAACTGGCGATGCAGGGCCTGGACCTGCACCGCGACATCTACGCGCACATCGCCGGGGTCGACCTGGTGCGTGACGGTGATGGCAGCTACTACGTGCTGGAAGACAACCTGCGCACACCGAGCGGCGTCAGCTACATGCTGGAAGACCGCAAGATGATGATGCGCCTGTTCCCCGAGCTGTTCGCCATGCAGCGCGTGGCGCCCATCGACCACTACCCGAACCTGCTGCTCGATACCCTGAAAAGCTCCAGCCCGCTGGATAACCCCAACGTGGTGGTGCTCACCCCGGGGCGCTTCAACAGTGCCTATTTCGAACACGCCTTCCTCGCCCGCGAGATGGGCGTAGAACTGGTCGAAGGGGCCGACCTGCTGGTGCGTGACGACAAGGTGTTCATGCGCACCACCGCCGGCCCGCAGCCGGTGGACGTGATCTACCGGCGCCTGGACGACGCCTTCCTCGACCCACTGGCCTTCAACCCTGACTCCATGCTCGGCGTGCCTGGCCTGTTGGCCTCGTACCGCAGCGGCAACGTGGTGCTGGCCAACGCCGTGGGCACCGGGGTGGCGGACGACAAGTCGATCTACCCCTACGTCACCGACATGATCCGTTTCTACTTGGACGAAGAACCGATCCTGAAGAACGTGCCCACCTGGCAGTGCCGCAAGCCCGAAGACCTCTCCCACGTATTGGCCAACCTGCCCGATCTGGTGGTCAAGGAAACCCAGGGCTCCGGCGGCTACGGCATGCTGGTCGGCCCGGCCTCGACCAAAGCTGAAATCGAAGCCTTCCGTGCCCGCCTCAAGGCCAAGCCGGAAGCCTATATCGCGCAGCCCACGCTGTGCCTGTCGACCTGTCCGACCTTCGTTGAAAGCGGCATTGCGCCGCGCCATATCGACCTGCGCCCGTTCGTTCTGTCCGGTCGTGAAACCCGCCTGGTGCCTGGTGGCCTGACCCGCGTTGCATTGCGCGAGGGCTCACTGGTGGTCAACTCGTCGCAGGGCGGCGGGACCAAGGACACCTGGGTGGTCGAGGATTAAGGAAACGCATCATGCTGAGTAGAACTGCCTCCGATCTGTACTGGATGTCGCGCTACCTGGAGCGCGCCGAAAACCTCGCCCGGATGCTCGACGTCAGCTATTCGCTGTCGCTGATGCCGCAGGATGGCCGTGGCGATGGCCTCGAAGAACTGGCCATGCCGCTGCTGATCACCGGCACCCTGGATGCTTACCTGGAACGCTTCGGGCAGATGCATGCCGAGCGCATGCTGCACTTCTTCGCCCTCGATGCGGACAACCCGGCCAGCATCTACTGCTGCCTGGAAGGGGCGCGCAGCAACGCCCACGCTGTACGCGGGCGAATCACGGCCGACATGTGGGAGAACATCAACGCCACCTGGCTGGAAATGCGCAACATCGCCAGCAACGGCCTGGGACGCTACGGCATCAGCCATTTCTGCGAGTGGGTCAAGGAGCGTTCGCACCTGTTCCGTGGCGCCACCTTCGGCACCATCATGCGTGGCGAGGCGTATCGCTTCATCCGTCTCGGTACCTTCATCGAGCGCGCGGACAATACCCTGCGCCTGCTCGATGCGCGCTACGAGATGCTTGGTGAAGAAGCCGATGCGGTCAGCGACACCTCGGCGCGTGGCTACTATCAGTGGAGTGCATTGTTGCGCGCACTGTCGTCCTTCGAGGCCTTCACCGAGATCTACCGTGGCTCGCCCCGCACCCACAAGATTGCCGAGTTGCTGCTGTTGCGTCCTGAGGTCCCGCGCTCGCTGCGCGCCTGCATGGAGGAGCTGAACCTGATGCTCTCCGGGCTGCCAGGCGAGAACGGTCGCCTGGCCCAGCGCATGGCCGCCGAACTCGACGCACGGTTGCGCTATACCAGCATTGACGAGGTCCTAGATGAAGGACTGCATGTCTGGCTCACCGATTTCATCCTGCTCGTTCGCCAGTTGGGCAGCTCCATCCACACTTCCTATCTGGAGGTTGTATGAGACTCTCGATCCGTCACGACACCACCTACAACTACGATGACCAGGTGCGTGCCAGCATCCAGTACCTGCGCCTGACACCCCAGGAAAGCGCCCGCCAGCGCGTGATCAGCTGGCAACTCGACCTGCCGCGACCGGTGCGTGCGCAGCGTGATCCCTACGGCAATATCCTCCACGTCCTGACCCTCGACGAACCGCACGAAGCGCTGGTGATCGGTGCCCGTGGCCAGGTCGAGATCGACGAGTTGTGCGAGTCGGAGCGCGACAGTCATTCGGCACTGCCGTACCTGCGCACCACCCGGCTGACCCATGCCGACGATGCCCTGCGCGACTTCGCCCAGACCAGCAGCGCCGGGCGCACCGACCGCGATGGTCTCAACGACCTGATGCACGGCCTGCACGAGCACATGGCCTACGTGCCGGGTGCGACCCAGGTCGATACCTCGGCTGCCGAAGCCTTCTCCGGCCGCGCCGGCGTTTGCCAGGATCACTCGCACGCCTTCCTGGCCTGCGCCCGCAGCCTGGGTGTGCCGGCGCGCTATGTGTCCGGCTACCTGTACACCGAGGACAGTGGCCACCTGGCCAGCCACGCCTGGGTCGAGGCGTGGCTCAACGATGCCTGGTACAGCTTCGACGTGACCAATCAGCTGGACAAGCCCGAGCGGCACCTCAAGCTGGCTGTCGGCCTCGACTACCTCGATGCCTGCCCGGTCCGCGGCATGCGCCGTGGCGGTGGTGGCGAGCAGATGCATGCACGGGTCAATGTGGCGGCGTTGATGCAGGTGCAACAGCAGTAATAAACGCTGTCGCTGGCTGTCTGGCTGTCTGGCTGTCTGGCTGTCTGGGCGTTGGGAGAAGGGGCAGGGGTGAGGGTGCTACACCCGTCACTCCGCGCCTGCCTGCAACTGCGTAGGTTGCGGAGAAGGAACACCGCTCCTTCTTTCTACCTCGTCATTCCCACCTGCGCGGGAACGACGGGGGGGGCTGGTGATCCTGCGCAGCAAGCGCGGGGTCACTGCTCTACAGCGTCCGCAAACGCATCGACAGCTAAAAGCAGAGGTTCCATCCCTGATCGTTCCCACGCTCCGCGTGGGAACGATCAATCACGAGCGTTTAGCTTTCAGCAGAAACTTCCGTGCCCTGAGTAGCCTCAGCCGCCAGCTTCAGTCGGTCAGCTTTGCTGATGTACTTGGTCTTGCTCTTGGGCGCCAACTTGGCGCTAGCCTTTTTGGCGTGGGCTTTTAGCAGCTGGTTTATCTTTTTACGACGATTCATGTTGTTCGACTCGGTGTGTACATTGCCGATGGCTCCGATGCAGGGGCGTGGGAGCGAGCAGTGAAAGACATTATCCACCGATCTTGCGCGCTGCCATATGGCGCAGGTAGGCAAGTAGCTGATCCAGCTCACCGCGACTCAATACATCCGCAGAGAACCCCGGCATCTTCGCCTGCGGCCATTTGCGCAAGCTCTGGGGGTTACGGATGTACTGGCGCAGGTAGTCGCCAGCCAGGTATTCGGTGGGGTTGTGCGGAATATTCAGGTCCGGCCCGAAGTGTGAGTCCCCGGCACCGTTGAGGCGGTGGCAGGCCAGGCAGTTTTTCTGGAACTGGACGAAGCCGGCCTGCACCTTCGCGGGTGCATTGGCCGCCGGCAGCAATGCTGGAAAACGCTCGGCCACGGGCGTCAGCACGCGGATGCGGGCGATCTGGAAAGGCCACTGCTCGGGGCCGATCTGCCCGGCTTCGGGGTTCACCCACACCAGATAGAACGGCCCGGCGCTGGGTTTGCCGGGGGCCAGTGGCGACCAGGGCTTGCTCGGGTCTTCCACCGCTAGCCAGGCTTGCGCGCCCTGATGAGCCAGCAGTGCCGCGGCTGGCAGTTCGGCGGCGAAGCCATCGAGGGCCAGCACTTGCAGGTGATCGCCCGGTGCCACGCCATCGAGCAGGGCGGGCAGGGGCACGGCGAGGAAGTCCATGTCGCGCTTGTAGGCCACATCCCCGAGTATTTGCACGTTGCGCAGTTGAGGGTGGGCCAGCAGTTCGCTGCTGTCCCAGCTACGTGTGCCGCTCGGCAGTTCCAGCTGCAATTGCGCGGCCTGGGCGCAGGGCAGGCCGAGGCAAAAGAGCAGGGTGGTGAGCAGGTGGCGCATGGTGATACCTCCGGATTCTGGCGCCGGGGCACGCTAGGTTCTGTACGGAAAGTGCCTACGCATCGGTGATGCTGCGTTAAAAACAGGCTCAGAATGCTCATTTACAGTTCGTAAACTGCGCTTCTTCGCCTGTTTTTGCCTTGCCTGACCTTCGCTCGGCGACTTTTCGTGCAGAACCTAGCACAGGGCAATCAGGCAGAGCGATCAGCGCTGCGCCGGCCGCCTCCAGGCGGGGCGCAGCAACTGGGTAGGGTGGCTGTGATCAACTGACCAGTCGGGTGACGTTCGGCAGGATCAGGATGATGGTGGTGGCCAGCACGATCAGCGTGGCCTGGCGGAACTTGGCGTGTTTGAACATGGTGGACTGCCTTTGTTCTTGTTGGCGTTTCGGCTGTCGTCCGCGTTTAGTGTCTCGGACAACGTTCCACGCCGTGGCGCGGATAAAAAACCGCCCCGGCAAAACCCGGCGGCGGTACCTTGCACTGCTAACTCTAGGGCCCGCGTCACGCCTGGCTTAGACGACTTCGTTTCTAGGACATAACAGGCAAAGCCGCGTGGTTATTGGCTTGCACCTGAAATCCCCGGCCAGGCCTTGCGCCAGAGCCTTCGCTTCAGCAGATGGGCGGGGTGCACAAAAATTGACCGCCCGTCTGAGCCCAACGGTCAATGGACCTGAGCGCATCGGTCATTGAGTCCAGGCCGCGTGGCAGTAAGGTTAGGTGACCCGGCATCCGCCGCTGCCCGTTACCGAGGACGTCATGACCGAAGCACTGATTTTCGACGCCGTGCGCACGCCGCGCGGCAAGGGTAAGAAGGACGGCTCGCTGTACAGCGTCAAGCCGGTCAACCTGCTGACGGGCCTGCTGCGCGCGCTGCAGGAACGCAATGGCCTGGATACCCGCCAGGTCGACGACGTGGTGCTTGGCTGCGTAACGCCGGTGGGCGACCAGGGCGCTGATATCGCCAAGACCGCGGTGATGGCCGCTGACTGGGACGTCAGCGTCTCCGGTGTGCAGATCAACCGTTTCTGCGCGTCCGGCCTGGAAGCGGTGAACCTGGGCGCGATGAAGGTCCGCTCCGGCTTCGAGGACCTGGTGGTGGTCGGCGGCGTGGAGTCCATGTCGCGCGTGCCGATGGGCTCTGACGGCGGCGCCTGGGTGATGGACCCGGAGACCAACATGCACACCCACTTCACCCCGCAGGGCATCGGCGCCGACTTGATCGCCACGCTCGAGGGTTTCAGCCGCACCGACGTTGATGCCTACGCCTTGCGTTCGCAGCAGAAGGCTGCCCGTGCCAGTGCCGACGGCTCGTTTGCCAAGTCGCTGATTCCGGTGGCTGACCAGAATGGCATCGTCCTGCTTGATCACGACGAGTTCGTGCGTGGCGATTCCACCCTGGAAGGCCTGGGCAAGCTCAAGCCAAGCTTCGAGATGATGGGCCAGATGGGCTTCGACTCCACCGCGTTGCGCGTGTACAGCCATGTGGAGCAGATCAACCATGTGCACACCCCGGGCAACAGCTCGGGCATCGTCGACGGTGCCGCGCTGATGCTGATCGGCAGCGCCGCCAAGGGCAAGGAACTGGGCCTCAAGCCGCGTGCGCGCATCGTCGCCACGGCGGTGACCAGCACCGATCCGACCATCATGCTCACCGGCCCGGCGCCGGCCACCCGCAAGGCCCTGGCCAAGGCTGGGCTGTCGGTGGAAGACATCGACCTGTTCGAGGTCAACGAAGCTTTCGCCTCGGTGGTGATGAAGTTCATGAAAGACATGGGCGTGTCCGAGGACAAGGTCAACGTCAACGGCGGCTCCATCGCCATGGGTCACCCGCTGGGCGCCACGGGTTGCGCGATCCTCGGCACCCTGCTCGACGAGCTGGAGAAGCGCGAGCTGCGCTACGGCCTGGCGACCTTGTGCGTCGGCGGCGGTATGGGCATTGCGACGATCATCGAGCGCATTTAAGGACTTTGTAGGGTGGATGACGCCAAGCTCATCCACCGAGTAGCTGCCTGGTGGAAAACCGCTCTGCGGGTTTTCCACCCTATGCGGCACCTATCGACAGGACATACACATGACTGACGCCATCCGTTACGAAAAAGGCCAGGACAATATCGTCGTCCTGACCATGGACATGCCTGGCCAGAGCGCCAACACCATGAACGGGGTTTACCGCGAGGCGATGGAGAAGACCATCGTGCGTCTCGAGGCCGAGAAGGATTCGATCGCCGGGGTGATCGTCACCTCGGCGAAGAAGACCTTCTTCGCTGGCGGTGACCTCAACGAGCTGATCAAGGTCACCAAGGCCGACGCCAAGGTGTTCTACGAGGGCATTCTCGAACTCAAGGGCCAACTGCGCCGCCTGGAGACCCTGGGCAAGCCGGTGGTGGCCGCGATCAACGGTGCCGCGCTGGGCGGCGGTTGGGAAATCTGCCTGGCTTGCCACCACCGCATCGCCCTGGACAACCCCAGCGTGCAGCTCGGTCTGCCGGAAGTGACCCTCGGCCTGCTGCCGGGCGGCGGCGGGGTGGTGCGCATGGTGCGCCTGCTCGGTCTGGAGAAGGCGCTGCCGTACCTGGCCGAAGGCAAGAAGGTGCGCCCGGATGCGGCGCTCAAGGCTGGCCTGATCCACGACACCGCCAACAATGCCGAGGAGATGTTGAGCAAGGCGCGTACCTGGATTCTCGCCAATCCGGCGGCCAAGCAGCCGTGGGATGTACAGGGCTACAAGATTCCCGGTGGCACGCCGAGTTCGCCGAACGTGGCGCAGATGCTGGCTATCGCCCCGAGCGTGCTACGTGACAAGACCAAAGGCTGCTTCCCGGCGCCGGAGAAGATCATGTGCGCCGCCGTCGAGGGTGCCCAGGTCGACTTCGACACCGCGCAGA
>JBBNAI010000614.1:0-3457 GCA_037994305.1 Pseudomonas sp.
TACCTCCTCGGCCACCGGAACCGCCGCCATGCAGTCCAGGGACAGCACCGCCGCTGGCAAGACCGCCGTGCTGCAGAACATCCACGGCACCATGGAGTTCCTGCGCAAGTACCCGCCGTTCAACCAGATGGACAGCGCCGAGCTGGCCTACCTGGTGGAGCACTGCCAGCTGCGCTTCTATGCCGCTGGCGAGAGCATCATCAAACCCGGCGACGGCCCGGTGCGGCACTTCTATATCGTCAAGCAGGGCCGGGTGGTCGGCGAACGCCCGCACTCGGCGCGGCGCGGCACGGAAACCACCTTCGAGATCACCAGCGGCGAATGCTTCCCGCTGGCCGCGCTGCTCGGCGAGCGCGCCACCCGTACCGAACACCTGGCCGGCGAGGACAGCTTCTGCCTGCTGCTGGACAAGGCCGCCTTCGTCCGCCTGTTCAGCCAGAGCGCGCCGTTCCGCGATTTCGCCCTGCGCGGGGTGAGCAGCCTGCTCGATCAGGTCAACCAGCAGGTGCAGCTGCGCGCCGCCGAAAGCCTCGGCGCGCAGTACTCGCTGGACACCCCGTTGCGCCAACTGGCGCTGCAGCAACCGGTCGGCTGCGCGCCGGACACCCCGCTGCGCGAAGCCGTGCGGCGTATGCACGAGCAGCATGTCGGCAGCATCGTGATCACCGATGCCGAGCAGCGCCCACAGGGCATCTTCACCTTGCGCGACCTGCGCCGGGTGGTGGCCGACGGCAGCTCGCTGGAGCAGCCGATCAGCGCCCTGATGACGCAGAAACCCTTTCACCTGGCGCCCGACGCCAGCGCCTTCGACGCCGCCCTGGCGATGACCGAGCGGCATATCGCCCACGTCTGCCTGGTGGAGCAGGGGCGGCTGGTCGGCGTGGTCTCCGAGCGCGACCTGTTCTCCCTGCAACGTGTCGACCTGGTCCACCTGGCCCGCACCATTCGCCATGCCGGGCGGGTCGAGACCCTGGCCGCACTGCGCAACGACATTCACCTGCTGGTCGAGCGCATGCTCGCCCACGGCGCCAGCTCGACGCAGATCACCCAGCTGATCACCCTGCTCAACGACCACACCGTGTGTCGGGTGATCGAACTGTGCATCGAGGAGCTGGGCGACCCCGGCGTGCCGTTCAGCTGGCTGTGCTTCGGCAGCGAAGGCCGCCGCGAACAGACCCTGCACACCGACCAGGACAACGGCATCCTCTTCGACGCCCGCGACACCCGCGAGGCCGATGGCATCCGCCAGCGCCTGCTGCCGCTGGCCCAGCGCATCAACCAGCAACTGGCGCAGTGCGGCTTCACCCTCTGCGCCGGGCAGATCATGGCCGGCAACCCGGCGCTGTGCCTGTCGCGCAACGAGTGGGCGCGACGCTTCAGCGCCTTCGTGCGCGAGGCCACGCCGGAAAACCTGCTCGGCTCGAGCATCTATTTCGACCTGCGCGTGGTCTGGGGTGACGAAAGCGGCGGCACCTGGCTGCGTCAGCAACTGTTCGCCGATGTCGCCGGCAACAGCCTGTTCCAGCGCCTGCTCGCGGCCAATGCCCTGCAACACCGGCCGCCGGTGGGACGCTTTCGCGATTTCGTGGTGGCGCGCAAAGGCGCCGAGAAGGACACCCTCGACCTCAAGACCGAGGGCCTCACGCCCTTCGTCGACGGCGCCCGCGTATTGGCCCTGGCCCACGGCATTGCCGACTGCAACACCCAGCGGCGCTTCGCGGAGTTGGTGCAGCGCGGGGTGATCGACGCCCTCGACGGCGCCGCGTATGAAGAGGCCTACCACTTCATCCAGCAGACCCGCCTGCAACTGCACCAGCAGCAGGCAACCCAGGGCTTGCCCTTCTCCAATCGCCTCGATCCGGACAGCCTCAACCACCTCGACCGGCGCATCCTGCGCGAGTCGTTCCGCCAGGCCCAACGCCTGCAGGCCAGCCTCGCGCTGCGTTACCAGCTATGAAACTGCCCGACTGGCTACGCCGCACCGTCCCGGAACTGAGCGCCATCCAGCAGCAACGCCTGGCCCGCCTGCCTGCTGCACCGGCGCTGGATGAACAGCCGCTGGCCCGTCGCCGCCTGGTGGTGCTGGACCTGGAAACCAGTGGCCTCGATCTGCAGCGCGACCAGTTGCTGGCCATCGGCGCGGTGGTGATCGAAGACGGTGCCATCGACTTCAGTCAACAATTCGAAGCCACCCTGTGCCGCGCCGACCACCAGGCCAGCGCCAGCACCCTGATCCACGGCATCGCCCCCAGCGCCATTGCCGCCGGCATGGAGCCCGGCGAGGCGCTACTGGCCTTCCTCGAGTTCCTCGGCGACAGCCCGCTGCTGGCCTTCCACGCCGCCTTCGACCAGCACATGCTGGCCCGCGCGCTCAAGGAAAGCCTCGGCCTGCGCCTGCGTCATCCGTTTCTCGACGTCGCCGAACTGGCACCGCTGCTCTGCCCCGAAGCGCCCATTCGCCAGGGTGGGCTGGACGACTGGCTGAGCCACTTCCAGCTGCAGGCCAGCGAACGCCACAACGCCAGCGCCGATGCCCTGGCCACTGCCGAACTGAGCCTGATCCTGATCAGCAAGGCGCGGCAGCAGGGTTTGCTCGACCTGGCCAGCCTCGACCTGCGCCTGCGCGCCTGGCGCCAGCGCCGCCAGGCACCGTCGCTGTGAAACCGGTCGATAGTCTGGCTCAATACCATTTGTAAACTATTCTCGATTTCCCCGGCGCCGGGCAGCCACTAGACTGGCCGGCCCTACGCCGACTGCTCTGCGCGCCCATCCGCCATGAAAGCCACCACCATCCGCCGCTGGTCCTTCATCCACACCTGGACCAGCCTGGTCAGCACGCTGTTTCTCCTGCTGCTGGCGCTGACCGGTCTGCCGCTGATCTTCCACCACGAACTCGAACACCTGCTCGGCGAAGCGCCCGAGCTGCGCGAAATGGCGCCCGACACCCCGCATCTCGACCTGCAACAGCTGGTGCAGGCAGCCGAGCGCCATCGCCCCGGCGAAGTGGTGCAGTACCTCGGCTGGGAAGAGGACGAACCCAATGGCGTGGTCACCATCATGGCCGCCACCGCCGGCACCGAACCCAACTCCTCGCACACCTTCATGCTCGATGCGCGCAGCGGCGAGGCGGTGGAAATGCCGGCGGCCAACGGCGGCTTCATGATGCTCATGCTGCGCCTGCACGTGGACATGTTCGCCGGGCTTCCGGGCAAGCTGCTGCTGGCCTTTATGGGCATTCTCTTCGTGCTGGCGATCATCTCCGGCGCGGTGCTCTACGCGCCGTTCATGCGTCGCCTGCCATTCGCCGAAGTGCGCCAGCACAAGGCCACCCGCGTGCGCTGGCTGGACCTGCACAACCTGATCGGCATCGTCACCCTGACCTGGGCCCTGGTGGTCGGCGTCACCGGGGTGATCAGCGCCACCGCCGACCTGCTGATCAGCGCCTGGCGCAACGACA
>JBBNAI010000615.1:0-2281 GCA_037994305.1 Pseudomonas sp.
GCGGCGACCAGGCGCCCGCCGATCAGAGCACGATCGATGAAGCGTTGCTGTTGTGCCCGTTGTTGCCAGTCACTGAGCTCGTACACCGCTATCCCCTTCCACCGATTGAATGGTTGTTGCGGACTGATGGTGGCCGAAGCGGGGGGATAGGAAAATTATTAAAAATGTCATCGGGACATACGAAAAAGCTGCCTTGCCCCGCACCACTTTCGCGCAGCCTGCCGGCTTGTTGTGCAACCTGCGGAATTGGCGTCGTCCAGCCTGCCTGGAGTGGCTGCAACGGCACGCCGTTAGCGCCCCGACGCAGCGCCGGGGCCGTCACTCAGGATCGGCCTGGATACCGCATGGCGCCTGGCTCCGCATCAGCAGCGCCAGACGAGCAGCGCGCCCGTTAAGCACCCGCACGGCGTGTTCGCCCGCGCCGTGGGAAACAGGCGAGAAACGCCCGCCACGCACCCGCCAACGCCCCATCGCGGGGCAACCGGCAGGCCCTGGCGCGGATGAATCAGTCGCCCGTCAGCGCCCCATACAAGGCCGGGCGGCGATCCTGCAGATAGGGGAAAACCTCGCGCCATTGCGCACTGTTGGCGCGCGACAGATCGGTCACCAGCAGCGCCTCGCCACCGGCCGCCACCACCAGGCGCTGGCCATTCGGCGCGGCCACGCAGGAGCCACCGAGGAAGGCCAAGCCCTCCTCCACGCCACTGTGGTTGCAGTAGGCGACGAACACCTGGTTCTCCACCGCCCGCGCCGGCACGATCAGCTCCGGCACGGCGGTGTATTCCGGGGTCAGCGCGGTGGGCACCAGCACCAGTTCGGCGCCGGCCAGGGCCAGGGTGCGCACGTTCTCCGGGAATTCCACGTCGAAGCAGATCAACAGGCCGACCCGCCAGCCGGCGAACTCGATCGGCGCCTGCAGGCTGTCGCCCGCGGTGAACAGCTCGCGCTCCATCGGCCCGAACAGGTGAGTCTTACGGTAATTGGCCAGGCTACGCCCCTGCGCATCGATCAGCTGCGCCGAGTTGTAGGGCTTGCCGCCCTGCTCGTGCCGTTCGGCATAGCCGTAGCAGATGGCCACGCCATGCTCGCGCGCCAGCGCGGCAATGCGCTGCGCCGCCGGGCCATCGGCCGCTTCGGCCAGGGTCGCCATTTGCGCCGGCAGGTTGTAGCCACCCAGCCACAGTTCGGGGCACAACAGCAGCTGCGCGCCGCTGGCCGCCGCCGCGCGCACCTGGGCTTCGAGCGCCTGCAGGTTGGCGCTTACATCGCCGGGAAAGCCTTGGGTTTGCCATAGGGCCAAGCGCATCGTCAGATCTCCAGAAGTGAAAGCGTGTACGTCTCTTGCAAGCAGGAATCGCTCCCCCGTGGCAGCAGAAGCCAGGCCAACGGCCATGAAAAATATCTTCGCTGCCGAACAAAATGCTCACCATCGCCGCCCATCCAACCGGGTCAGACGCGTTATGGTGGACGTCAAAAGATCGACCGAGGTTTGTCGTGGCTTCCTACACCCTGCGTCAATTGAAGTATTTCGTCACCACCGTCGAGTGCGGCAGCGTCGCCGAAGCGTCGCGCAAGCTGTACATCGCCCAGCCGTCCATTTCCACCGCGATCAAGGGCCTGGAAGAAAGCTTCGGCGTGCAGCTGTTCATCCGCCACCACGCCCAGGGCGTATCGCTGACCCCCAGTGGCGCGCGCTTCTACCGCAAGGCCCAGGAACTGCTGCGCATGTCCAAGGAGTTCGAACAGAACGCCCTGGCCGACAACGACGTGGTGGCCGGGCAGATCGACATCGGCTGCTTCGAGACCGTCGCCCCGCTGTACCTGCCCCGCCTGATCGCCGGCTTTCGCGAGCGCTTCCCCGGTGTGGAAATCCGCCTGCACGATGGCGAGCAGCAGGAGCTGGTGCAAGGCCTCACCGGCGGGCGCTTCGACCTGACGATCTTCTACGAGCACGACCTCGACAGCACCATCGAAACCGAATCGCTGATGCCGCCGCAGCGCCCCTACGCGCTGCTGCCCGAAGGCCACCGCTTTGCCAGCCAGACCCAGGTATCGCTGCGCGACCTGGCGTTGGAGCCGATGATCCTGCTCGACGTGCTGCCGAGCCGTACCTACTTCGTGAGCATCTTCGAGGAACTGGGCCTGACGCCGAACATCGTCTTCAGCTCACCCTCGATCGAGATGGTGCGCGGCATGGTTGGCCAGGGCTTCGGCTTCTCGGTGCTGGTCACCAAGCCGCATTCGGAATGCACCTACGACGGCAAGCACGTGGTCTGCGTCA
>JBBNAI010000616.1:0-10074 GCA_037994305.1 Pseudomonas sp.
AAAGTGATCGACAAGGGCGCTGACGAGTAATCCTTGTCCGCTCCGCTGATCGCGATTGATGCAATGGGTGGGGACTTCGGTCCCCACTGCATTGTTCCAGCCAGCGTCGCCTGTCTGGCTGAGTTCCCCTCGCTGCACCTGGTCCTTGTCGGCCAAGCCCCCATTCTCGAAGAGCTGATTGCACGCCATCCAGGTGTCGATCGCGCACGCCTGCGTGTCGAGCACGCCAGTGAAGTCATCGGCATGGACGAGCGCCCGTCCCAGGCCTTGCGTGGCAAGCCCGATGCATCGATGCGTGTGGCGCTCGAGCTGGTGCGTAGCGGCCGGGCGCAGGCGTGTGTCAGTGCCGGCAATACCGGTGCGCTGATGGCACTTTCCCGTTATGTACTGAAAACCTTGCCGGGAATCGATCGCCCGGCGATGGTCAGTGCCGTGCCGACCGCGAAAGGCGTATGCCATTTGCTCGATCTGGGTGCCAATGTCGATTGCAGCGCCGAGCACCTCTATCAGTTCGCTGTCATGGGTTCCGTGGCTGCCGAAGCGCTGGGCGTGGTGCGTCCGCGCGTGGCGCTGCTAAATGTCGGCATGGAGGAGATAAAGGGCAATCAGCAGGTCAAGCTGGCTGCCAGTCTCCTGCAGCAGGCGCACGGCCTGAATTACACCGGCTTTATCGAGGGCGATGGCCTGTATCGCGGCGAGGCGGATGTGGTGGTGTGCGACGGATTCGTTGGCAACATCCTGCTCAAGTCCAGCGAGGGCCTGGCGTCGATGATCCTGGCGCGTATTGAGGTGCTGTTCAATGACGGCCTGGCGGCACGCCTGGTCGGTAGCATGGCCTTGCCGCTGCTGCGACGCCTGCGTGGCGACCTCGCTCCTGCGAGGCACAATGGCGCAAGTTTTCTCGGCCTGCAGGGTATCGTGGTGAAAAGCCATGGTGCGGCTGGCGTCGAAGGCTTCCAGAGTGCCATTCGTCGCGCGCTGGTCGAAGTGCGCGAAAATCTGCCGCAGCGCCTACACGGTCGCCTGGAAGATCTTCTTCTCTAGGCAATGTGTCGTCAGGACTCTGTCCTGCCTGCTGAACTCCGTTGAGTTCACTCGTTCCAACTCGAGATTGCTCCGCACTGTGACCGCAGGTTTTTCCGTGTCATCCAATGTGCAGTTCCGCAGTCTGGTGCTGTCGCGCCAGCCAACTCATTGATAAGGGAATGTTTTGATGCCCACCTCCCTCGCATTTGTCTTTCCTGGCCAAGGCTCGCAGTCGCTCGGCATGCTGGCCGAGCACGCGCAGCAGCAACGTGTTCTGGATACTTTTGGCGAAGCTTCCGAAGCGCTTGGCTATGACCTGTGGGCGCTGACTCAGCAGGGGCCGGAAGAGCGTCTGAATCAGACGGACAAGACGCAGCCGGCCATTCTCACTGCTTCCATCGCTTTGTGGCGTCAGTGGCTGGCTGATAGTGGTGCGCAGCCTGCTTTCGTTGCTGGGCACAGCCTGGGTGAGTATTCGGCGCTGGTGGCTGCCGGCAGTCTGAGTCTCATCGAGGCGGTCAAGCTGGTCGAATTGCGTGGTCAATTGATGCAGCAGGCTGTGCCGGCAGGGCAGGGTGGCATGGCGGCGATTCTCGGTCTGGAGGACGCCGATGTACTGGCCGCCTGTGCCGAAGCGGCCAATGGCGAAGTGGTCAGTGCGGTGAACTTCAACGCACCGGGCCAGGTGGTAATTGCCGGCGGTGCGGCTGCTGTCGAGCGTGCGATCGAGGCCTGCAAGGCCCGTGGCGCCAAGCGTGCGATGCCGCTGCCGGTCAGCGTACCGTCGCACTGTGCGCTAATGCGCCCGGCGGCGGAGAAGTTCGCCGAGTCTGTGGCAGCTCTGAATTGGCATATGCCGAGCATTGCCCTGGTACAGAACGTTAGTGCAGTGGTCCCGGCCGATCTGGAGACCCTCAAACGCGATTTGCTGGCGCAGCTTTACAGCCCGGTGCGCTGGGTGGAAAGCGTGCAATTCCTGGCGGCGCAGGGCGTGACTGAGCTGGTCGAGTGTGGCCCAGGCAAGGTGCTGGCTGGCTTGAACAAACGCTGCGTGAAAGGCATCACTACCCATAATCTGGACAGTGCGGACGCTTTTGCAGCGGCCCGTGCGGCCCTGGTCTGATCTGGCAAGGAGAAAGCACATGAGTCTGCAAGGTAAGGTTGCATTGGTAACGGGCGCGAGCCGTGGCATCGGCCAGGCGATTGCTTTCGAGCTGGGTCGTCAGGGGGCGCTGGTCATTGGTACAGCCACTTCCGCTGCTGGCGCCGAGCGTATCGGCGAGGCGCTGAAAGCCAATGGCATCCAGGGTGCCGGTCTGGTGCTGGATGTCAGTGACAGTGAGTCGGTAAGCACTGTGCTGGAGCAGATCCAGAAGGATTTCGGCAGCGTGGCCATTCTGGTCAATAACGCCGGAATCACTCGCGACAACCTGATGTTGCGGATGAAGGATGAGGAGTGGTCTGATGTGATCAATACCAACCTCAACAGCCTGTTCCGCCTGTCCAAAGCCGTGCTACGTGGTATGACCAAGGCACGTTGGGGGCGCATTATCAGTATCGGCTCTGTGGTAGGTGCCATGGGCAATGCCGGGCAGGTCAACTACGCGGCGGCCAAAGCCGGGCTGGAAGGCTTCAGTCGCGCCCTCGCGCGTGAAGTCGGCTCGCGCTCGATCACCGTGAATTCGGTGGCGCCAGGTTTTATCGATACCGACATGACCCGCGAGTTGCCGGAAGCCCAGCGCGAAGCGTTGCTGACCCAGATTCCCCTGGGGCGCCTGGGTCAGGCGGAAGAAATTGCCAAAGTAGTTGGCTTCCTGGCCTCCGACGGCGCAGCCTACGTCACAGGTGCTACCGTACCGGTGAATGGCGGCATGTACATGAGCTGAATGTGACTCGAGCGTTCAGGAAACTGTCATAAAACCTGTCTAAAGTCGTTACAAAAGTGCAACTGGCCGTAGACAGCGACGTGAACTGTTCCAGAAGGGTCGGGCGTTTGGCTTGAAAGTTAGAAAACCCTTTCTATACACTGCGGCTCAGCTGCACGGATTTTTTCCATAGGAGTGAAAACAAGACATGAGCACCATCGAAGAACGCGTCAAGAAAATCGTCGCCGAGCAACTGGGCGTTAAAGAAGACGAAGTCACCAACAGCGCTTCCTTCGTAGAAGACCTGGGCGCCGACTCCCTTGACACCGTTGAGCTGGTGATGGCTCTGGAAGAGGAATTCGAGACCGAGATTCCGGACGAGCAAGCTGAGAAGATCACCACCGTTCAGGAAGCTATCGACTACATCAACGCCCACGGCTGATTGATCAGTAATCGACGGTTTTCGGACCAGGAGAAACCGCACTGCCTCTAGCGAGGCGTGCGGTTTTTCTTTAGTGGGCTGTAGCGTTTCAACCAAAACAAGAGGATTTCGCTGTGTCGCGTAGACGCGTAGTGGTTACCGGTATGGGCATGCTGTCGCCGTTGGGCGTTGATGTGGCGAGTAGCTGGCAGGGCATCCTGGCGGGTCGCAGTGGCATCAACCTGATCGAGCATATGGACCTTTCCGCCTATTCCACGCGTTTCGGCGGCTCGGTCAAAGGCTTCAATGTCGAGGATTACCTCTCGGCCAAGGAAGCTCGCAAGCTCGATCTGTTCATCCAGTACGGCCTGGCGGCCAGCTTTCAGGCGATGCGCGATTCCGGCCTGGAAGTCACCGACGTCAACCGCGAGCGTATTGGTGTAGCCATGGGCTCCGGCATCGGCGGCCTGACCAATATCGAGAGCAACTGCAAATCGCTGTTCGAGCAGGGGCCGCGACGTATTTCGCCGTTCTTCGTGCCGGGCTCGATCATCAACATGATTTCCGGGTTCCTGTCGATCCACTTGGGTCTGCAGGGGCCCAACTATGCCATCGCCACCGCGTGCACCACCGGCACCCACTGCATTGGCATGGCTGCGCGCAACATCGCTTATGGCGAAGCGGATGTGATGATTGCTGGTGGTGCCGAAATGGCCACCAGCGGTCTGGGCATGGGCGGTTTCGGCGCGGCGCGGGCGTTGTCCACGCGTAATGATGACCCGACCCGCGCCAGCCGTCCGTGGGACAAGGGTCGTGATGGCTTCGTGCTGTCCGATGGTGCTGGTGCCCTGGTGCTGGAAGAGTTGGAGCACGCCAAGGCCCGCGGCGCGACCATCTATGCCGAGTTGATCGGTTTCGGCATGAGTGGCGACGCTTACCACATGACCTCGCCGCCGGAAGACGGTGCCGGTGCTGCACGCTGCATGAAGAATGCCCTGCGTGATGCCGGCCTCAATGCCGATCAGGTGCAGTACATCAATGCCCATGGCACCTCGACTTCGGCAGGCGACAAGGCCGAAGCGGCTGCCGTGAAGTCGGTGTTCGGCGAGCAGGCGTACAAGCTGTCGGTCAGCTCGACCAAGTCGATGACCGGTCACCTGCTTGGCGCTGCCGGCGCGGTGGAGGCGATCTTCAGCGTGCTGGCCCTGCGTGATCAGGTGGCTCCGCCGACCATCAACCTCGATGAGCCGGATGAAGGCTGCGACCTCGACTTCGTGCCGCACCAGGCCAAGGCCATGGCTATCGATGCGGTGTTGTCCAACTCCTTCGGCTTCGGTGGCACCAACGGTTCGCTGGTGTTCAGCCGGTTCGCCGGCTGATGCTGAGCTGGGTCGACGGCCGTCCGGCCGGGCAGCTGTCGATCCTCGATCGCGGCCTGGCCTATGGCGACGGCCTGTTCGAGACCCTTTCCGTGCGCCATGGCAGGCCGCGCCTGCTGGCTCGTCACCTGGCGCGCTTGCAGGAAGGTTTGCAGCGTTTGCGCATTACGCTTGATCTGTCTGAGCTGGAGGCGGAGCTGCTGGCGTTCAGTGGTGAGCTGGGCGAGGGCGTGGCCAAGTTGATCGTCACCCGTGGCGAAGGGTTGCGCGGCTACGCAGCACCAGACGCTGCACAGCCTCGGCGTATTCTCCTGGGTAATCCTGCGCCAGCCTATCCGGCAGATAATGCAGAGCTGGGTGTGCGGCTGTTTCCCTGTGCCACTCGCTTGGCCGAACAGCCACTGCTGGCCGGGCTCAAGCACCTCAATCGCCTCGAGCAGGTACTTGCCCGTGGCGAATGGCAGGATCCTGCCTATGCCGAAGGCCTGATGTGCGACAGCAGTGCCCGGGTGATCGAGGCCGTGTTCAGCAATCTCTTCCTGGTCCGCGATGGTGTGTTGCTGACGGCCGATCTATCGCGCTGCGGTGTGGCGGGGGTGATGCGTGCCGAGTTGCTGCAGCGGGCAGTCGAGTCGGACATTGCTGTGCAGGTGCGCGATATCACCCTGGCAGAGCTGTTGGCTGCCGATGAAGTATTTCTCTGTAACAGCCTCTACGGCATCTGGCCGGTGCGCGAGTTGCAGGGGCGCGGCTGGTCGGTAGGCCCGTTGACCCGTAAACTGCAGGCCCTTATCCGCAGCCTTCTGGATTCCTGATTCGTGATTCGCAAGTTATTGCTGCTGCTCCTTGCCGGCCTGTTCTTGGCTGTGTTGGCGTTGGCCGTCGCAGCCTGGCGGCTGCATGTTGCGCTGGAGCAGCCGTTGCAGCTCTCGGCCGAACGCCTGATCGAAGTGGTACCTGGCGATACTCCCAGCGGGGTGCTCAACCGTCTGCAGGCTGAGGGTGTGCTGGAGGGGGCGTTCTGGCTCCGCCTGTACTGGCGCTTCAACCTGCCTGGTCAGCCGTTGCACAGTGGCGAGTACCGACTGACGCCTCAGTTGAATGCCCGCGACGTGCTCGGTCTCTGGCAGCGTGGCGAAGTGGTGCAGTACAGCCTGACCCTGGTGGAGGGCTGGAACTTCCGTCAGGTTCGCACTGCCCTGGCGCGCCAGAAGGCCCTGCAGCAAAACCTGCCCGCGCTCGACGACAAGGCCTTGATGGCCGCGCTGGGCGAGACAGATGCCAGCCCGGAAGGGCGCTTCTTCCCCGATACCTACCGCTATGTGCGTGGCATGAGCGACCTGGATCTGCTGAAGGCAGCCAAGCTGCGCCTCGATCAGATCCTCGATCAGGAATGGCAGCAGCGTGCTGCAGACCTTCCGTACGCCAAACCCTACGACGCGCTGATCATGGCCTCGATGGTGGAGCGCGAAACCGGGGTGCCGGAAGAGCGCGGGCAGATCGCCGGGGTGTTCGTCCGTCGCCTGCGCATCGGCATGCGCCTGCAGACCGATCCGACCGTTATCTTCGGGTTGGGCGATAGCTACAAGGGCAACCTGACCCGCAACCATTTGCTGATGCCGAGCCCTTACAACACCTACCTGATCAACGGCATGCCGCCGACGCCGATTGCCCTGGCCGGACGTGAGGCGATCCATGCCGCGCTGCATCCGGTGGATGGCAAGAGCCTGTACTTCGTCGCGCGTGGCGACGGCAGCCATGTATTCTCGGACAGCCTGGATGCGCACAACCGTGCGGTGCGTGAGTTTCAGCTCAAGCGTCGTAGCGATTACCGCTCCAGCCCCAAAACCGACAAGGAAAAGCCGTGAGCGGTCTGTTCATTACCCTCGAGGGCCCGGAAGGCGCCGGCAAAAGCACCAACCGCGAATACCTCGCCGCCCGTCTGCGTGAGCAGGGCATCGATGTCCTGCTGACCCGCGAGCCGGGTGGCACGCCGCTGGCCGAGCGTATTCGCGAACTGCTGCTGGCTCCCAGCGATGAGCAGATGGCGGCCGATACCGAATTGCTGCTGGTGTTCGCCGCGCGTGCCCAGCATCTGGCCGAGGTCATCCGTCCTGCCTTGGCGCGTGGCGCGGTGGTGCTTTGCGATCGCTTCACCGATGCCACCTACGCCTACCAAGGCGGGGGGCGCGGCCTCTCCATCGAGCGCATTGCCGCTCTGGAAAATTTCGTTCAGGGTGATTTGCGTCCGGACCTGACCCTGGTCTTCGACCTGCCGGTGGAAGTGGGTCTGGCCCGTGCTGCGGCACGTGGTCGCCTGGATCGTTTCGAGCAGGAAGGGCAGGGCTTCTTCGAGGCGGTACGCCAGACCTACCTGCAGCGTGCTGCGGCGACGGCCAGTCGCTGCCGGATACTGGATGCCAGCCAGTCCCTGAACGCGGTGCAGCAATCCATCGATGCCTTGCTCCCGGAAATCCTGGAGCGTTGCCGTGGCTGAGGCCTACCCCTGGCAGCAAGGGCTCTGGCAGCAGCTGGCGGGTCGCACCCAGCATGCGCACGCCTACTTGCTGCATGGCCCGGCGGGTATCGGTAAGCGCGCCCTGGCCGAGCGCCTGATGGCGCGACTGCTCTGTCAGCGCCCGGATGGCCTGGATGCGTGCGGGCAATGCAAGGCCTGTCATTTGCTGGCAGCCGGTACTCACCCGGACAATTTCGTGCTGGAGCCGGAGGAGGCGGACAAGGCGATCAAGGTCGATCAGGTCCGTGAACTGGTGAACTTCGTGGTACAGACCGCCCAGCTTGGTGGGCGCAAGGTGGTTTTGCTGGAGCCGGTGGAGGCGATGAACATCAACGCCGCCAACGCCCTGCTGAAAAGCCTGGAAGAGCCGGCCGGCAACACTGTGCTGTTGTTGGTCAGCCATCAACCCAGTCGCCTGCTGCCAACGGTGAAGAGCCGCTGCGTGCAGCAGGCCTGCCCATTGCCGGATGAAGCGGCCAGCCTGACCTGGCTGGCGCAGGCCTTGCCCGAGAGCGATGAAGCCGAGCGCCGTGAGTTGCTGGCCCTGGCTGGCGGTTCGCCGCTGGCCGCGCGTCGTCTGCAACAGCAAGGTGTGCGCGAGCAACGTGCGCTGGTGGTCGATGGGGTGAAGAAGCTGCTCAAGCAGCAGGCCGGCGTCAGTCAGCTGGCCGAAGCCTGGAAGACCATGCCGATGATCATGCTGTTCGATTGGTTCTGCGACTGGACCCAGTTGATGCTGCGTTATCAGCTCACTCGCGATGAGGATGGCCTGGGCCTGACCGACATGCGCAAGGTGGTGCAGTACCTAGCGGACAAGGCGCCACAGCACAAAGTGTTGGCCATGCAGGACTGGTTGTTGATGCAGCGGCAGAAAGTGCTGGGTAAAGCCAACCTGAATGGTGCTTTGCTTCTCGAAGCCCTGCTGGTGCAGTGGGCAAGCCTCCCCGGACCGGGCTAGAATCGGCCATTGGATAGATTGTCAGGAATGTCGAATGAGTCTGCCACCCAATCTCGGCCCGCGTAACGGAATACTGTCCCTGACCATCAAGGACAAGTCCGTGCTCTACGCCGCCTATATGCCTTTTATCAGGAATGGCGGCTTGTTCATCCCCACGGCAAAAAGCTACAAGCTGGGTGATGAAGTATTCATGCTGCTCAACCTGATGGACGAGCCGGAGAAGATCCCGGTCGCCGGTAAAGTGGTGTGGATCACCCCCAAGGGCGCTCAGGGCAACCGTGCTGCTGGTGTTGGCGTGCAGTTCAACGATGGCGACAATACGGCGCGCAACAAGATCGAAACGTACCTGGCCGGCGCACTCAAATCGGATCGCCCGACCCATACCATGTAATCCGGGCCCCACGGCTCGCGCCACCTACGGGTGGCGTTTTCGTTTAAGTGGTACCTCACATGCTGGTTGACTCTCACTGCCACCTCGATCGCCTGGATCTGGCGGCGCATAACGGTTCCCTCGACGCTGCCCTGGAGGCCGCGCGCGGCCGGGGTGTGCAGCACTTCCTGTGTATCGGGGTCAGCGCGGCCAATGCCGCGGCGGTCAAGGGGCTGGCGGAGCAGTACGCCGATGTGGATTGCTCGGTAGGCGTACACCCGCTTGACCTGGAGCCGGGCGCTGCGCCGGTGCTGGACTGGCTGCTCGATGAGCTGAACCACCCGCATGTGGTGGCGATTGGTGAGACCGGGCTGGACTATCACTACGAACCGGAAGCGGCGGAGCTGCAGCAGCAGTCCTTTCGCCTGCATTTGGACGCCGCGCGCATCACCGGCAAACCGGTGATCGTGCATACCCGCGAAGCGCGTGCCGATACCCTGGCCCTGCTGCGCGAAGCGGCACTGCCGCAGGCGGGCGTTTTGCACTGCTTCACCGAAGACTGGGACATGGCCAAGGCGGCGCTGGACCTGGGTTTCTATATTTCCCTGTCCGGTATCGTCACCTTCCGCAATGCCGATGCCCTGCGCGAAGTGGCGCGCAAGGTGCCTGCTGACCGTTTGTTGGTGGAAACCGATTCCCCGTACCTGGCGCCGATTCCCTATCGCGGCAAGGCCAACCTGCCGCAGTACGTACGCGAAGTGGCGGAGTTTCTGGCACTGGTGCGGGGCGAGCGCTTCGAGGCGCTGGCCGAGCAGACCACAGCCAACTTCAAGCGACTGTTCCCGTTGGCCCGGGTGGTCTGATCGCGTGGTCTAGCCAAATCGCAGGCAAAAAAAACCCGGGTTCTGGGGGATGAATCCGGGTCAAGACCATTAGGAGTAAAACAAAGGTACACGATCCACGGTACCTCGACTGGCGGAGCACTTGGGGGGAGATGCTGCACGCCAGTAGTTCCAGTATTGGCTATGTTTCCCCATCGTCCAGGCTGGTTGCAGCGGTTTTTTAAACGGATTTGGAATACCCGACCCGCTGCTGAGCACTCAGCCTTGTGCCAGCTGGCCTAGCAGGACCAGTGTCTGATCGATCACAGCATGATCCGTGTAGAAGTGCGGTGAAAAGCGTATGCCGGCGCCACGTTGGGCGCAGATCACCTGTTCGGCCTTGAGGCGGGCAAACAGCACCTGGTTGTCCCAGCCGTCCAGGCTGAAGGTCAGGATCCCGGCGCGGCGAGCTGCCAGCAGCGGGCTGTGCAGGTTGGCGCCGTGGATGCCTTGCAGGCCCTGCTGCAGGTGCAGCATGCGTTCTTCCACGCGTGCCGCGACCGTATTCATACCGACTTCCTCCAGCAGCGACAGGCTGGCCTCCAGGGCCATGGCGCCGAGCATGTTCGGGCTGCCGCACTCGAAACGACGGGCGCTGCGTGCCGGCTGCCAGTCACTGCGGTCGTAGTCACCGGCATGCTCAAGCATGTGCCAGC
>JBBNAI010000617.1:0-10275 GCA_037994305.1 Pseudomonas sp.
ACCAGTTGCGGGTGAACTCCTGGTCTTGCGGGTCGAGCTTGGGGGCACCGGATCCGGACATGCCGCCATAGCCTGTAGTGGCCTCGGTCACTTCCTCGATACGTTTGTCGATGCCTCGGTTCTCTGCTTCCAGCTGCGCTATCCGCCCCTGGGTATCACGTTCCATGGCCGAGTCGTAGCCGGAAATATCACCCTGTCGGCGGCGTTGCCGAGCGCTGTCCAGCGTTGACTGGAGGCGCTCGATGGTGGCCTGGTTGTGCTGGCGCTGCATCTGCAGCCGGGTAATTTCCTCTGGCTGTTTGGCCGGCTTTCCTGCCGTTACGCCCGAGCCCGCGGCAGTGCCTCCCGAGCCCATCAGGCCATCACCGATCACGGTATTTTCCATGATGTTGGCCAACGGGTTTTTCCAGATCAGTACCCGGCTCTTGACGCCAAAGCGGCCTCGCAAATCCAGTAATTCTCCGATGCGATCGCCTTCTGGTTTGAAGCGCATCGCCGGATCGAAGCCCCAGCAAATGATCTCGACGCTCTTCTGTGCGCACTGGATGGCGTCATGCACGGCACTGAAGGCGGCGTCACCATTGATCAGTGGCGTGATCTCGATGCCGGCGCGTGGCGGATAGAGCGCCTTGCGCGCGAACCAGTCCATGGTCGTGTTGCCGTCTTTGTATTGCTTGATATTGAGCTTCAGGGCCTGAGAGCTGTAGTCCGTGGTCATCTTGCGTCCTTGCGTGCACTCACGATTCTGTTTCACCGGTGGGCGTCCAGGAGGCGAGCCGGTAGTCCTCTGCCGATTGCAGCGGCTGCAATTGCTCGACTTGCGCCTGATAGTCGCGATAGCCGCGGCGGGCCAGGTTCTCCGCCAGTGGTGCGGCGGACTCTTCCGGCTCTTCACCGACATCGACGTCAAAACGATGGCCGTTGACCAGCTCGACCGAGTACTGACGAGTACCGGGCAGGTGATCGAAAATCAGCAGGCCGTCCTTGCCGGTCAGTCCTTCCTGGATCTGTCGACCGTCGGCATACAGGGTGTAGGGCTCGTCTTTGTAGCCGCGGTGCCCAGGCAGGGGGCTGATCAACAAGCTCAGCTTGTGGATGACATCCGGCGCAGGTTGCGAGAGGGCTTGCTTGAGTAGCTTGCCGGCTTTGTCGGCGGCGGCTGGCAATGGAATCATCGGCAGCATGCCGGCATTGCCACTGCCCGACCCCGGCGCCCCGCCCGAGTTGATCTTCACCGTCGCCCCGCTGAGGGTGATGCCACTGGCATCCAGTTTGACGAAGCTGCCGCCGGCCTTGAGGGTCAGTTCGCTGCCGGCTTCGAGGACGATCTTCAGGCCGGCGTTGAGGTGGATCTCGGTGCCTGCTTCGACGAACTGGCCTGTGCCGATCTTCACATGCTGGTTGTTGGCCACGGTGAGGTGGTCGTTGGCGCGGATTTCCACCTTGCGATCGGCGTGGGTGGTGCGGTGTTCTTCGGCCTTCAGTTCGGTGTAGCTGTTGGCTTCGACGGTGTCGTGGCGCTCATGGCCGATGCGGATCCTCTGGTCGTGTTCGACGTTCTCGTCCCAGTCCTTCTGCGCGTGCAGGTAGATCTGCTCCTGGCCCTTGCGGTCCTCGATGCGCAGCTCGTTGTAGCCGCCGCCACCGGGTGAGCTGAGGGTCTTGAACACGCTGCGCGTCTTGTTCGCCGGCAGGTCGTAGGGCACTACATGTTCGGCGTGGTACAGGCAGCCGGTGACCAGCGGCTGGTCCGGGTCGCCTTCGAGGAAGGTAACCAGCACCTCCATGCCGATGCGTGGAATGGCGATGGCGCCATAGCGGTCACCGGCCCAGCTCGAGGCGACGCGCAGCCAGCAGCTGGTCTTGTCGTCGGCCTGGCCGTGGCGGTCCCAGTGGAACTGCACTTTCACCCGGCCGTACTGATCGCAGTGGATTTCTTCGCCCTTGGGTCCGGTAACCACGGCACTCTGGCTGCCGAGAATGCGGGGCTTGGGGTGTTGCAAGGCCGGGCGATAGGGCACGTCCCAGGGGGTGGCGCTGAAGCGGTTACGGTAGCCTTGATGGAAGCCGTCTTCGGCGCCTTGCGTTTCCTGGCGTGCGCCGAGGAAGCTGGTCACCGACTCTTCCAGAACCTGCGGCTGCTTGCCCTGGTGGTGGATCTCATTGAGCAACCACAGCTGGTTCCAGTCGCTGCGCGGGTGGCTGGTCAGTTCGAGGAAGTGGCCGCTGAGCAGCAGCGGTTGGTCACTGCTGCCTTCGGCCAGCTGGTAGTCGGCGCGGTGGCGCTCGAGGGTGCGCTGGCTAAGGTATTTGCCGCGGCTGCGGTCGGTGAAGCGGCCGGGGTAGTCGTAGTCTTCCAGGTCAGGTGTGGCGTCGCCCTTGTGGGCGGCTTCGAGGAGCAGACGTGGTTTCTCGAAGTCGTAGTCGCGCCGGGTGACGCGACTGGTACGGGTGGCCAGGCGCAGGCCGAAGCGCTTGATCACCGGGTCATCGGCGACCAGGCCGGAGTCCTGCTGGTAGGCCTGCGCGGCGAGACGTGGAAAGGCGGTCTGGTCGTCGGCGAACACCAGCACATGGCCGTCCGGGCTGTGCTGGAAGTGGTAGTGGATGCCTTCTTCCTCGCACAGGCGCTGGACGAAGTGCAGGTCGCTCTCGTCGTATTGCACGCAGTAGTCGCGTTTGGGGTAGCTGGCGCCGAGCTGGAAGCGGTGGGCACCACTCTGGATACCGTGTTCTTCCAGGATCATGGCGATGATTTCGGCCACGCTGAGCTGCTGGAAGATGCGTTGGTTGCTGCGATAGGCCAGGTAGGCCAATTGCGGACGCAGGATCAGTTGGTAGCGGGTCAGGCGCTTGCCGGATTCACCGCGTCCCATCTGCTGGATATAACCGTGGATGCCGTTGCCCTGGGCGGACAAGGCGAGGAAAGCGCGCTGGTGCAGCAGGCTCTGCAAATCAAGATCAGGCTGTTCGCTGACCAATTCCAGGTTGAACGTGAAGGGCTGGCTGAGGGCTTCATGCCCGGTGAATTCGAGCACCTGCAGATCGTGCGCGACGCCGTCGATGCTCAGGCTGAAATGGGTCTGGTTGGCGGGGGCGAACATCCTTGTTCCTCTTGCCGAAATGGCAGCGGCCAGGAGGCCTGGCCGCTGCAGGTGTTACGGTCTGCTTCCCTGCAGTCCGGTGCATTCTCGACGACTGCGTGGCGCGCTGCGTTGAAGCGTGGCGCAAATTTACGCTGTCGCCGAGAGGCGCCCGCAATCAGGCGGAGATCGGCGAGCGCCAGTCGTCGGAGCCCGAGGTGCCGGACACTTCGTGGGTCCAGACGATCTTGCGGTAGGTGAAGTAGACGTCTTCCAGGTGGGTGAAGTGGGCCATGCCAGGGTCCTGGCAGTTGGGCATGCGCGACTGCACGTCGACGATCACCGCGTCTTCCAGTTCGATGGTGTAGTAGTGCTCCTGGGTACCGGTGGAGGAGGTGCGATACCACTCGATGCGGCACTTGTTCAGGCGCTCGCCGGAGGTCAGCGAGTTGAAGATCAGCGGCGAGGATTTGTCGAACACCTTGGTGATCATCAGCGGTTTGTGCACGCGCTGGCCGGTCGGTTGGCCGGACTGCGGGTCACGCGGGATGATCACCTGGTGGTTGAAGGCCTGAACCAGCACCTGGTCTTCATGACCTTCCTGGAAAATGTTGCCGACCGAATCCTCGGTGAAGGTACCTGCAGTGATCAGGCCCTGCTTGGTGCCTTCGAGGGTCATATAGGCGGGTGTTGGCATGAGTGCGCTCCTTGCTTGGGTCATGGACCGTGTCTGGTCCGGGAGCCGAAGTGTCATCAAGCGCTGTGCCAGGAATAATTTTCCCTTTTAAAACATTAAGTTAGATTTCGCTTTTGTGACCTGCTGGGCGCAGGTGCCAAGTCCCGCACAGAAAGCTGCGCAACGGCTTGCGCAGGCTTGTGCAGGAAGCTGCGCAGCAGGCTGCTAGTCGTGTGGGGTAAAGCCTGCGCCGCGTTTATCGCGTTGCAGTGAGGGCCAGCTTGCGCAGGAACTGGCGCAGTCAGTCCTGCCAGCTGCGGCCCTGCAGTTCCAGAAGACTCTGCGCCTGTTCCGGGCCGTTGCTGCCGGCCGGATAGGGGCGCGGATTCTGGTAGTACTCCAGCCAGCCCTTGAGGATCGGATCGACCCAGGCCCAGGCCGCTTCCACTTCGTCGCGACGCATGAACAGTGTCGAGTCGCCCTCGATCACGTCCAGCAGAAGGCGCTCGTAAGCGTCCCAGCGGCGTTTCTGCGGGAATACCTGTGCCAGGTTGAGATCCAGGTCCATGGGCGTCAGGCGCATGCCCTTGCCCGGACTTTTGCCCATCAGCTGCAGGCTGATGCTTTCTTCCGGCTGTAGGCGGATCACCAGGCGGTTGGCCTGGCTGCTTTCGAACAGGCGGTGCGGCACCGGCTTGAACTGGATGACGATCTCCGAGCTCTTCTTGGCCATGCGCTTGCCGGTGCGTAGGTAGAACGGCACGCCAGCCCAGCGCCAGTTGTCGATCTCAACCTGCAGGGCGGCGAAGGTCTCGGTGTCGCTGTCGTTGTCGACCTGCTTCTCGAAGTAGTAGGCCGGCACTTCCTGGCCGCCGATCTTGCCGGCGGTGTACTGGCCGCGCACGGTCTTGTCCTGCACATCCAGGCCATTGATCGGCTTGAGCGCCTCGAGGATCTTCAGCTTCTCGTTGCGTACAGACTCGGCGTCGAAGCGCACCGGCGCTTCCATGGCCACCAGGCACAGCAGCTGCAGCAGGTGGTTCTGCACCATGTCGCGCATGGCACCGGAGTGGTCGTAGTAGGCGCCGCGATTTTCCACGCCGAGGGTTTCGTTGACGCTGATCTGCACATGATCGATATGCCCGGCACGCCAGATCGGTTCGAACAGGGCGTTGGCGAAACGCAGCGCCATCAGGTTCTGCACGGTTTCCTTGCCCAGGTAGTGGTCGATGCGAAACACCTGGGCTTCGCTGAACACGGCGCCGATGGTGGCGTTGATTTCCTGGGCCGACTCCAGCGAGTGGCCGATGGGTTTTTCCAGGACGATGCGCGTGTTGTCCCCGGCCAGGCGGGCGATGGCCAGGTTCTCGGTGATGGCTTCGAACAGATTGGGCGCGGTCGCCAGGTAGTAGATACGCCCGCGCTGGCTGGCGTCGGCACCGAGGAAGCGCGCCAGGCGACCGAACTCGGCGCTCTGCGAGGCATCCATGGCGAAGTAGTCGAGGCGCTCGGCGAAGCTGGCCCAGGTGGCGTTGTCGAAATCCTTGCGGGCCACCTGGGCGCGGCAGCGGCGCTCGGCCAGGGCCTGGTACTCGCCACGGCCGAGTACGTTGCGTGCCACTGCCTGGATGCGCATGCCGGTGGGCAGGCGGCCGTCGCGATGCAGGTGATAGAGCGCCGGTAGCAGTTTGTGCAGGGCCAGATCGCCCGTGCCGCCAAAGACCAGCATGTCGCAAGGGGTGTTCAACAAAAGGACTCCGGCGGGGTTTACCTGTGCGGCTGGGACGCTCATGTAGTATAACTACAAGGCCACTACAGACCGATCATAACCCGAGTCCCGCCTGTGAATCTGCTGCAGCATATCGCCCAGTCCCGCCACCTGCTCCGCAAGTCCGAACTCAAGGTCGCCGACCATGTCCTGCAGGACCCCTCGGCGGTGATGCACAGCTCCATGGCCGACCTGGCCCATGAGGTCGGGATCAGCGAGCCGACCATCGTGCGCTTCTGCCGCGCCATCGGTTGCGGCGGCTTCCAGGACCTCAAGCTGAAGCTGGCGCAGAGCCTGGCGGCAGGCGCCAGCTTCGGCCAGTTCGCGATCCACGAAGATGACTCGGTCACCGACTTCAGCCTGAAGATCTTCGACACCACCCTGCATACCCTGATGGAAGTGCGCGAGCGCCTCGACACCCAGGCCCTGCAGAAGGCGATCAACGCCATTGCCCATGCCCAGCGCATCGAGTTCTACGGCTTCGGTGCATCCGGCGCGGTGGCGGCGGATGCCCAGCACAAGTTTTTCCGCCTGCTGCTGACCGCGGCGGCGTATTCCGATCCGCACATGCAGGCGATGTCGGCGGTGACGCTCAAGCCCACCGACGTGGCCATCTGCATTTCCCAGTCGGGCCGCTCCAAGGACCTGCTGATCACTGCCAACCTGGTGCGCGAATCCGGCGCCACGCTGATCACCCTGTGCCCGGGGCAGACGCCCCTGGCCGACCTGTCGACCGTCAACCTGGCCATCGACGTCCAGGAAGACACCGAGATCTACACCCCGCTGACCTCGCGCATCGCCCACCTGGTGGTGATCGACGTGCTGGCGATGGGCGTGGCCATGGCGCGCGGGCCGAGCCTTGTCAATCACCTGAAGAGTGTGAAGCGCAGCTTGCGTAGCCTGCGCCTGTCGCCGAAATCGGTGAAGAACACCGATGAAGGCCGCGCCGACTGAGCCGAGGGCTCCACGAGAAGCCCGCCCTGTGCAGACAGTGCGGGCTTTTTTGTGGCCGTTTGGTCATCGCTTGTTCATCGTCCTGGCACGTAATTGTCGTGTGCCGCGCCCATGCTGGTGCTCCCCGAATCCATTGCTGGGAGACCTGAGATGGCTGCTTATCTGGATGAATCGAATTCGGCGAGTCGATCCCGCCGTCAGCAGGAAGACCTGCGCCGCATGCAGTTTCGCCGGGCGATCGAGGATTACTCGGAGCGGCGCCGGTTGAGCGCGGAAATCAGCGATTTCCCCGAGCAGGTCGCGGCCGGCCTCATGGCTGCGGTGCCGGCTGCGGAGCGGCGAAACGCTCGCCCAATGCACTGATCTGCGCCCGTTCGGCGCGGATGAACTCGAGGAACGCCTGCGCCACCGGCGACAGGCGTTTGCCGCGGGTGTGCACCACGCACCAGCTGCGCAGCAGCGGCAATTCCTCCACCGGCAGCTCGCAGAGCAGGCCGGCGGCCAGTTCCAGGCGCACGGCATGGCGCGGCAGCAGGGCCAGGCCGAGGCCGGCAATCACCGCCTCGACCTGGGATTCGCTGGAGCCGACTTCCAGGGTCTGGGCGAAGTGCGCGCGCTTCTGGTGGCAATACTCCTCGCAGGCCTTGCGCGTGCCCGAGCCGACCTCGCGCACCAGTAGCGGGAAGGCGCCGAGGTCGCTCAGGCGCAGGCGTTGCAGCGAGCACAGCGGGTGGGTCGGTGGTGCCACGGCGACGATCGGGTTGTTGAAGAACGGAAAGAAATCCAGTGCCAGCTCGCTGGGCACCTGGGACATGATCAGCAGGTCGTCGCGGCTGACCGACAGGCGTCGTACCGCCTGCGCATGATTGACCACCACCAGTTGCAGGCTGACCTCCGGGTGCTGCGCGCGAAAGGCGGCGAACAGGTGTGGCACCAGGTACTTGGCGCTGGATTCCACCGCCAGGCTGAGCTGGCCCTGCAACGATCCCTGCAGGTCGGAGAGCTGCATGTCGAGGCTTTCCAAGCGGCCGAAGACATCTTCGCTGGCCTTTAGCAGCACCTCGGCGGCCGGGGTCAGGTAGAGCTTCTTGGCCACGTAATCGAACAGCGGCTGGCCGATCAGCTCTTCCAGTTGGCGAATCTGCAGGCTCACGGCTGGCTGGGTCAGCGCCATTTCTTCTGCGGCGCGGCTGTAGGAACGGCTTTCGCACACCGCGCGGAATACCTGTAGCTGACGAAATGTCATGCGCATCAGTGATTTACGCATGCAAGGCACCTGTGTGAGCGAATCAACCGGCTCAACTATAAGTCTTTGCTAATGGCTAACCCAACAAATATTGATTTTGGTTAATCAACATGCGGGCGTAGGGTAAAGCCAAGACCGCCGCGGGCTGTGCGGTCACCCGTCGACCGCCCTTTAGCGGCCGTTTGTTCACGTGATCGAGGAACCAGGCTCGTGATCAAGAAAATCCTGATTGCCAACCGTGGCGAGATTGCCGTCCGCATCGTGCGCGCCTGCGCCGAGATGGGCATCCGCTCGGTGGCGGTCTACGCCGAAGCCGACCGCATGGCGTTGCACGTCAAGCGCGCCGACGAAGCCCACAGCATCGGTGACGACCCGCTGGCCGGCTACCTCAACCCGCGCAAGCTGGTGAACCTGGCCGTGGAGACCGGCTGCGATGCCCTCCACCCGGGTTACGGCTTCCTCTCGGAAAACGCCGAGCTGGCGGATATCTGCGCCGAGCGTGGGATCAAGTTCATCGGGCCATCGGCCGAAGTGATCCGCCGCATGGGCGACAAGACCGAAGCGCGGCGCAGCATGATCGCCGCCGGCGTGCCCTGCACCCCGGGCACCGAGGGCAACGTGGCGGATGTCGCCGAAGCCCTGCGCGAAGGTGATCGCATCGGCTACCCGGTGATGCTCAAGGCCACCAACGGTGGTGGCGGCCGCGGCATCCGTCGCTGCAACAGCCGCGAGGAGCTGGAACAGGCCTACCCGCGGGTGATCTCCGAGGCGACCAAGGCCTTCGGCCGCGCCGAAGTGTTCCTCGAGAAGTGCATCGTCAACCCGAAGCACATCGAGGCGCAGATTCTCGCCGACAGCTTCGGCAATACCGTGCATCTGTACGAGCGCGACTGCTCGATCCAGCGCCGCAACCAGAAGCTGATCGAGATCGCTCCCAGCCCGCAACTGACCCCCGAACAGCGCGCTTATATCGGCGACCTGGCCGTGCGGGCCGCGAAAGCGGTGGGCTACGAGAACGCTGGCACCGTGGAGTTCCTGCTCGCCGAGGGCGAGGTGTACTTCATGGAGATGAACACCCGGGTGCAGGTGGAACACACCATCACCGAAGAAATCACCGGCATCGACATCGTTCGCGAGCAGATCCGCATCGCCTCGGGCCTGGAATTGTCGATCAAGCAGGAAGACATCCAGTACCGCGGCTTCGCCCTGCAGTTCCGCATCAACGCCGAGGACCCGAAGAACAACTTCCTGCCCTCGTTCGGCAAGATCACCCGTTACTACGCCCCCGGCGGTCCCGGTGTGCGTACCGACACGGCGATCTACACCGGCTACACCATTCCGCCGTACTACGACTCCATGTGCCTCAAGCTGATCGTCTGGGCACTGACCTGGGAAGAGGCGATGGACCGCGGCCTGCGCGCGCTGGACGACATGCGCCTGCAAGGGGTGAAGACCACCGCCGCGTACTACCAGGAAATCCTGCGCAACCCCGAGTTCCGCAGCGGCCAGTTCAACACCAGCTTCGTCGAAGCCCACCCGGAACTGACCAACTACTCGATCAAACGCAAACCGGACGAGCTGGCCCTGGCCATCGCTGCCGCCATCGCCGCCCACGCCGGCCTGTGAGGAATTGAGACATGGCTAAGAAAATCACTGTCACCGACACCATCCTGCGCGACGCCCACCAGTCGATCATCGCCACGCGCATGCGTACTGAAGACATGCTGCCGATCTGCGACAAGCTCGACAAAGTTGGCTACTGGTCGCTGGAAGTCTGGGGCGGCGCGACCTTCGACGCCTGCGTGCGCTTCCTCAAGGAAGACCCGTGGGAGCGCCTGCGCCAGCTCAAGGCCGCGTTGCCCAACACCCGCCTGCAGATGCTCCTGCGTGGGCAGAACCTGCTCGGCTACCGCCACTACAGCGACGACGTGGTGCGCGCCTTCGTGGCCAAGGCCGCGGTCAACGGCATCGACGTATTCCGCATCTTCGACGCGATGAACGACGTGCGTAACCTGCGTGTCTCCATCGAGGCGGTGAAGGCCGCCGGCAAGCACGCCCAGGGCACCATTAGCTACACCACCAGCCCGGTGCACACGGTCGAGGCCTTCGTGAAGCAGGCCAAGGCCATGCAGGCGATGGGCATCGACTCCATCGCGATCAAGGACATGGCCGGCCTGCTCACGCCGTTCGCCACCGCTGAACTGGTCAAGGCGCTGAAGGCCGAGATCGACCTGCCGGTGTTCGTGCACAGCCACGACACCGCCGGCATGGGCTCGATGTGCCAGCTCAAGGCCATCGAGGCCGGTGCCGACCACATCGACACCGCCATTTCCAGCTTCGCCTGGGGCACCAGCCACCCGGGCACCGAGTCGATGGTCGCCGCCCTGCGTGGCAGCGAGTACGACACCGGCCTGGACCTGCCGCTGATCCAGGAAATCGGCATGTACTTCCACGCCGTGCGCAAGAAGTACCACCAGTTCGAGAGCGAGTTCACCGCCGTGGATACCCGCGTGCAGGTCAACCAGGTGCCGGGCGGGATGATGTCCAA
>JBBNAI010000618.1:0-12919 GCA_037994305.1 Pseudomonas sp.
TCAACGAACAACACAGCCTGCCGCGCTACGTGCTGCAGGGCCACGGCAAGAAAACAGCCACGGCCGAATCGGCCGGACACTGATTGGTGGGCGATTGCCCGCTACTGACAGGGAGACACGTCATGCATTCAACCCTTTCCCGCTGGCGCCAGCGCGGCAGCGCCGCCGGCAAGCTGCTGACCATAGTCCTGGTGCTCGGCCTGATCGGCCTGGGCGGCTGGCTGGTGAGCAAGGACATGCTGCAGAAAAACGCTGCCAGCCCGCTGGGTTCGCTGACCTCTGCGGTCACCAGCGCTGCCGTGCCGCAGCCGAGCGAGCCGGTGATCGGCACGCCCAAGCTGCAGTCCGCCGCGCCCTACGAGATGAAGAACAACATCATCGACATCGACCTCAGCGAGTACGCCGGCTATGGCGGCCTGATCGTCGCCAACGGTGGCCTGGCGCCCAACCCCGAGTCGTTCTTCGCCAAGCAGTACGGCTTCCAGGTGCGCCTGAACAAGGGCGAGAGCGAGGAATGGTCGGCGCTGAACAACGGCCAGATGGCCGGCGTGGCGACCACCGCCGATGTGCTGGCAGTACTCGGTCGCCAGTTCGAGGTCACGGTACCGGCGCAGATCGCCTTCTCCCGCGGCGCCGACCAGGTGGTAGTGGACAGCGGAATCGCTGGCGTCAACCAGCTCAAGGGCAAAACTCTGGCCGGTACCCAGTTCAACGAGAGCGAGTTCTTTATCCGCTATCTGGCCTCCGAGGCCGGCGTACCGGTCAAGGTGCTGCGTGACCTCGACAGCCGCCCGGGGCCGAACGAGCTGGGCCTGGTGTTCTACGAGGATGCTTTCGTCGCCTGCGACGCCTATGCCGCCGAGTTGACTGGCGAGCAGCGCCTGAACGGCTGCGTCGGCTGGTCGCCGCGTACCGATCAGGTGGTGGCGGAATCCGCTGGTGCGGCGAAGATGCTGGTGTCCAACCGCAACCTGCTGGTGGTGGCGGACATCCTGGTGCTCAACAAGGGCTTTGCCACTGCGCACCCGGAAGTGGCCAAGGGCCTGGTACACGGCTTGCTGGAAGGTAACCGCCAACTGCGCGACAACCCGCAGGCCAATGCCGGCGTGGTGGCCAAGGCGTTCGGCTGGACCGAGGCGGAAACCCTGGAAGAACTGAGCAAGGTGCACCTGAGCAACCTGCCGGAAAACCTCGCCTTCTTCGACGGCAGCATCGACTCGGCCGGCTCGTTCCAGGGCATCTTCCAGTCCTCGGTGCTCGCCTACGGCGCCTTGATCAAGAACCCGGCCGACCCGGCCCGCTTCGCCGATGTGCAATACCTCAAGGCGCTGGATGGCAGTGGCCAGTTCAAGGGCCAGAGCATCGCCATCGCGCCGATCCGCACCACCGGCAAGGTGGCCCTGGAAGGCGATGCGCTGCTGAGCAAGGACATCCGCTTCTTCTTCGAGGCCAACTCGGCCGTGCTGGACAAGCAGGCCAAGGAAAACCAGGACTACCTGGACACCATCAAGAAGTTCCTCCAGGTCAGCCCCGGCTCCGTGGTGCTGCTGCGCGGCCATGTGGACAACGGTATGGTCGCCGACTTCGAGCGCCAGGGTGGTTCGGCGCTGGTACGCAGCATGGCGCTGAAGGCCATGGAGCTGTCGCGCGAGCGTGCCCAGGCCGTCAAGGAAGCCCTGCTATCCCGTCACCCGGGGATCAAGGAAGACCGCATCGAGCTGGTCGGCCGTGGCTGGGAAGAGCCTCTGGGCCAGGATGGCGAGCAGAACCGCCGCGTCGAGGTGCAGTGGTTCACCCTGGAGTGATGGTGGCGGTACAGGCTCTCGTAATACGGGGGTGATGGCTGCCGCTTTACCGCTTAGGCAATAAAAAACACCGGCGCTAGGCCGGTGTTTGTCGCAGTCTGGCGGTGACCCATCGCGGTCACTGCCTGTTTCAGCCGCGGCTACTTCAGGTCGACGTTCAGGCTGGGCGAACCAAAGGCCATCAGGCTGGCGTTCGACTGCTTCAGGTAGCTGCTCCAGAAGCTTTCCAGGTGCTGCAGGGTCTTGCCTGAGCGGTAGGCTTCCTTGGCGTCACCGCCGACCAGTCCGGCGCCGTGCACGTAGACGCGCGCGCCGCCGAAGTCGGTCAGCAGGTTCTTCTGCTGCACCTTGTCCAGCTCCGCAGCGGGGTCGATGTCGCGGATCTGGTTGTTCTTGTAGAAGCTGCCGAAGTCGCTGTTTTCCAGCATGTCGGAGATCAGCAGAACGACTTTTTCCTGGGCCGGACGGCTGGCGATTTCCTCGCCGATCTTCTGCAGGCTGCCGAAGATTTCGCTGCGGGCAATCTCGGTGCCTGGCTGGCCGAAGCTGGCGACGAACTGCTGGCCGAACTTCTTCTTGAAGAAGGCGGCTTGTTGCAGCAGGCAGGCGTCCAGTTGCTTCAGGCTGGTGCTACCCAGGCTGTTGCGTACCTTGCCTTGCAGCGGCGAGTCGAGTTGGCCGGCGAACTGCAGCTTCATGTAGTGGTTCTGCAGGAATGCGGAGAACTGGTACAGGCGCACGCTGTCGCCCGGCTGCACATAGCGCATGGCGTGTTCCCAGGCGCTGCGCTGCAGCGGCTGGGGCATCTGCACGGTTTCATCGATGATCACCACCAGCTCGCGCCCCGACGGCGCGGGCTGGTGCTCGGTCAGCTGGGCATGCGGGTAGCAGCCCGGGATGTCGTTGCGTTCGTTGGCCTGCACCACGCCGAACGGCAGGGCGCAGGCCAGGGCCAGAGTTGCCAGGCGGCGCATCTCAGGCACCTGCCTTGGCGCGCTTGATGGCGTTCTGCACTTTCTGCTTGCTCTGCAGGGTGGCGTGGTCGATCCCCAGTTCAGTACCGATGCTCAGCAGCTCGCTTTCCGAATACAGGGTCAGGTCGCCGAGACCGGCGATCAATGCGGACTGGTCTTCCTGGGCCGGCACGGCTGCCGCTACGGTTGCCGCAGGCACTTCGGCGACGGTAGTGACGGTCACCGCAACGGCGGCTTGGGGAGCTGGTGCAGCTGCCGGTGCTGGCTGCGCGGCGCCGGCGAGGATGGCGTCGCGCTCACGCTGGCGGGCCACTTCACGGCGCAGTTTTTCCAGCTCGGCTTCGTTGGCCCGCTCTTCGTCGTTGAAGCGCTTGCGCTCGGCAGCCTCCTGGGCGTTGGTCTTGCGAGATTCTGCTTCGCTGGCATACAGGGCAAAGCTGCGGCGTTCGCCGCGGTCGGTGCTGCCACCGAGGGCGTGACGATGCTCGATACGCTCCTGCAGGCTGCTCAGCTTGGATTCAGCATCGCGGGCGACCTGTTCGCGCTTGAGTTCGTGGTAGGCGGCGAATTCGCCAGCGCTGCTGAACCCGGTGATGTAGCCCGCTGCTTCTTTCGACTGGATGCCGGCAAAGGAGCGGAATACGCCGATCAGCACGCCGATGATCTGCACGCCGATGAAAATCACCGAGAGGATGATGAAGGTCAGGCGGTAAGCAAAGATGCGGTCGCTGGCTACTTCGCTGGCGGCGCGCTCGTCGGCTTTCTGGCCATCGGCGACGGCTTCACTCGGCAGCTCGAAGGGCGAGCTGCTCGGCTCGGCGAACGGCGAGTCGGCCTCGGTGCTGTAGGGCGAGGCATTGACCTGCTGGGTTTCCATCTCGTTGATGGTCGAGGCACGGATCAGGTAGGCGCCGATGGCGAACACGCTGATCAGCACGATGGCAATGATGGTTTTCCACCAGGTCGCAGTCACGGTGGCGTTGTGCTGCACACGGTTGATGATGTGCAGGTACTTCGGCTGGCCGTTGTCGAGGTCGGTGTGGTCAAGGTCGACGTTGCTGTCGGACTGCAGGCGCTGGGCATCGTTGTCGCGCTTGGCTTGCATGTGCCACAGGCGGGCTTTGCTGATCAGGCCGTTCTTGTGGATTTCCGCGCCCATCAGGTGGGTCGCCGGAACCAGGATGGTGCCGATCAGCAGGGAAATGATGATCGCCGAGAACTCGGCCTGGTTGGCGGAGATGTTGGTAGCGATGAACGGCGACAGCACCAGGGCGAAGATGAAGGCTTCGAGGATGACCAGGAAGATACTGGCGCCCCACAGCACGACCCCGGTGGGTTTGCGCCCGCGCTCTTCGACCTTGTTCAGGTAGTTGGCGCATTTCTCGTAGAAGGTGGCGTCCTTGTTCACCCGCTCGTAGAAGCGGTGGTACTTGGCGCACAGCTCGCGCTCGGTCTTGTACCAGGTGGCCCCGCCTTCCTCGCGCTCCTCAACCTGCGAGCGGCCGGATGCGCGGGCGATGAAACCGAAGAAGGGCAGCGAGCAGCCGAGGTTGAGGAAGAAGTATTTGACCTGATCCCACCAGCGGATCACCACGATGGTCAGGATCATCAAGCCAACCAGGGGCCAGACCACGTAGCGGTAGGCGGCGAGTGCCGTGGACAGCGTTTCGAAGAGTTCCATTGTGTTCCCCTGGTTCAGCTACGTGCAGGTGTGTAGGCGGCGGCAAAGGTTTCCCCGCCATCGCTGTAGAAGAGTTGGCCGTCGAGGCTCTTGTCGCCGGCCTTGCGCATGACCACGTCGACGCAAGACACCGCCGCCTTGGCTGGCTGGTCGACGAACACGCGATAAAGCACGGCGTCTTCCCCCTCGTAGGTGTTGGCCGTGGCGCGCAGCGTGGCGCTGGTTTTGCCCTTGTTCTGTGCATAGTCGCGGGTGACATAGATCACCGGCGGCGCGGCGACCGTGGCGCTTTCACGCAGCACCGAGACCGGCGAGAGGGTGACCAGGTGGCCGTTGACCAAGCCGGCCCACGAGCGGCCGTTCATGCCTGGCAGGTAGTCGCGCGTGGCGTGCGCTTCCAGTGCCTGGCCGGTTGCGAGGTTCTTCACTTCACCACTCAGGCGCGGGCTGTCCTGGGCGCAGCTGCTCATCGGCAGGTCGGTGGCATAGGCGCTGGAGACGATGGCGAAGCCGCCACTTTTCGGCGTGATGGTCTGGCCGAGGGTCCAGGGCGTGTTGCGCTCCGGCTGGCCGCCGAAGTCGATCAAGGCCGGGCTGCCCTTGGGCTTCGCCGGGGCCGCTGTCACCGTCTGCTTGCTGCTCGCTACTGGGGCTTTTGCGGTGCTGGCAGGTGTGCTTGCTGCTGTCGGCGCTGGCGTGGTCGAGGTGCCATGAGCCAGGTACTTGGGGTTGTTCTGCTCGGCGTTGACGCGCTTGACCAGCATCGCCTTGTCGTTGACCTCGACGATCTCCACGCGGCGGTTCTTGCCGCGCTGCATCGAGTCGCTATTGTCGGCGATCGGCCGCGAGGCACCGGCGCCCTGGAAATACATGCGGTCGGCAGCAATGCCTTGCTCGGCGAGGATGCTCGCCACTGCACGGGCTCGACGTTCGGAGAGCTTCTGGTTGGTCTCTGCGCTGCCGGTGGCATCGGTATGGCCGACCACCAGGATGGCGGTGCTTTCCTTGGCATCGAAGGCGCTGGCCAGTTTGCGGACCTGGCGCTGGCCATCGACGCTGAGCTCGGCGCTACCGGTGGCGAACATGCCCTGGTCTTCCACCTGGGCGACGATGCCGGCGGTCTCCGGGGCAGCACTGGGCGTACTGCCCTCGGTTTGCAGGGTTTCCACCTGCATCTTGAGGTTTTCTTCCGCCGCGAGCTTCTGCAAGCGGTCAACCCGGCTCTTGTACGCCAACGCCAAGCCGCAGCCGGCCGTTGCACCTACTACGGCCCCGCCGATGATGGCCCCGGTGTCACCCTTGGTCGCCGCGCCGATTGCTGCGCCTGCAACGGCGCCGAACAAACCGCCGGCGATGCAATTGGCGGTCTTGCTGTTGTCTTTGGCAAAGTTGTCGACGGTGGCACAGCTGCTGGTGCCCAGGCAGATGGCGACGGCCAGGGCCGTGTTGCGGAAGCCGCGAGCGCTGGTGGGAGACTGGATGCGGGTCAAAGGGAGCTCCTGAGGCAGGCGACTGTGCTTCAGGGGCGAGCAACGGCAGCGCAAGAGCTACCTGCATTCATCCCTGAATTATTTATTGCGAAATGTTCTAAATTCGCCTTTTTTCGATTTCATCACGAATGATGATGGCACTTCAATGGCGCCAATTAAAAATCGCACAAAAGGTCAGGAAATGCCCGCCGCTCAATGCGCTAGGCGCTCTAGGTCGGGCTTGTGCGGCAGGGGTGTCGGCCACAAACGAAAACGGGGCCATTCGGCCCCGTTTGCATTTGCGCAGTTCCGGTTTATTCGCCCGGAATATCCTTGCGCAGCTTCACCGGATCCTGCTCCTTGCGTCCGCGGGCGGTGCGCATGCGGATGTTCAGCGCTTCCACGGCCAGGGAGAAGGCCATGGCGAAGTAGACATAGCCCTTCGGCACATGGACTTCGAAGGCTTCGGCGATCAGTACGGTGCCGACTACCACGAGGAACGACAGCGCCAGCATCTTCAGCGAGGGGTGCTTGTCGATGAAGTCGCTGATGGTGCCGGCGGCGAGCATCATCACCAGCACGGCGACGATGATGGCGGCGACCATCACCGGCACGTTGGAGACCATGCCCCCGGCGGTGATCACCGAGTCCAGGCTGAACACGATATCGATGATGGCGATCTGGATGATGGTGCCGATAAAGCCGCTGGCCATGCTCTTGGGCTCATCAGCGGTTTCATCTTCGCCTTCCAGGCCGTGATACATCTCGGTGCTGCTCTTCCACAGGAGGAACAGGCCGCCGAAGAACAGGATCAGGTCACGCCCGGAGATGCCCTGGTCGAAGACATGGAACAGGTCGGCCGTGAGCCGCATGATCCAGGTGATCGACAACAGCAGGAGGATGCGCGTGACCATGGCCAGGGCCAGGCCGAAGAAGCGCGTCTTGGCCTGCAGGTGCGGTGGCATGCGGCCGACCAGGATGGCGATCATGATGATGTTGTCGATGCCCAGGACGATTTCCAGGGCGGTCAGGGTGAAGAAGGCGACCCAGATTTCCGGGCTGGTCAGCCATTCCATGTGTGATTTCCTCGTGGAATTTCATCGATAGGGTGAGCGCGCGAGCGCGCCGCCGGGGTGCTCGACCCCGCGCGGCACAATCTGTTGGGGCTGGCTGTCAGTGTGAACCGAACAGCGGGAAAACGCCCATCAGCAATGCGGCAAGCAGGATACACAGGCAGATCACAACCGCCCACTTCAAGGTGAAGCGCTGGTGGTCGCCGAACTCGATCTTGGCCAGGCCGACCAGCAGGTAGGTAGACGGTACCAGTGGGCTGAGCAGGTGCACCGGCTGGCCGACGATCGACGCGCGAGCCATTTCCACCGGGCTGATGCCGTAGTGGCTGGCGGCCTCGGCCAGCACCGGTAGCACGCCGTAGTAGAAGGCGTCGTTGGACATGAAGAAGGTGAACGGCATGCTCACCAGCGCGGTGATCACCGCCAGGTGCGGGCCGAGCTCTTCCGGGATCACCGCCAGCAGGCTCTTGGACATGGCCTCGACCATGCCGGTGCCACTGAGGATGCCGGTGAAGATCCCGGCGGCGAAGATCAGCCCGACCACCGCCAGGACGTTGCCGGCGTGGGCGGCGATGCGCTCCTTCTGCTGCTGCAGGCAGGGGTAGTTGATGATCATGGCGATGCTGAAGGCGATCATGAACAGCACCGGCAGCGGCAGCAGGCCGGCAATCAGGGTGACCATCAGCGTCGCGGTCAGCGCACCGTTGATCCACAGCAGCTTGGGCCGGCGCGCTTCCGGGTACTGCGAGACGCTGATGCTGTCGTGGCTGGCCTGATCGTCCGGCAGCTGCAGGACGCCGAGGCGCGTGCGCTCGCGCTTGCCGTAGATCCAGGCGACGCCGAACAGGGCCAGGCAGCCGACGATCATGGCCGGAATCATCGGCACGAAGATGTGCGATGGGTCGACGTGCAGGGCGCTGGCGGCGCGGGCGGTGGGGCCGCCCCAGGGCGTCATGTTCATGATCCCGCCGGCGAGGATGATCAGCCCGGCCATGATCAGCGGGCTCATGCCCAGGCGCTTGTACAACGGCAGCATGGCGGCCACGCAGATCATGTAGGTGGTGGCGCCGTCACCATCCAGGGAGACGATCAGAGCCAGCGCGGCGGTGCCCATGGACACCTTCAGCGGATCACCTTTGACCAGTTTGAGGATCTTGCGCACGGCGGGGTCGAACAGGCCGGAGTCGATCATCAGGGCGAAGTAGAGGATGGCGAACATCAGCATCACCCCGGTCGGGGCGAGCTTGCCGATGCCTTCGAGCATCATCGGGCCGATGCCGGCGGCGAAACCGCCGAGCAGGGCAAAGCTGATGGGCACGATGATCAGCGCGATCAGGGCGGACAGGCGCTTGCTCATGATCAGGTACATGAAGGTCATGACCATGGCGAAGCCGAGGAAAGTCAGCATGGCGGTTTCTCCGGTCGGGTCAGCGCAGCGGGTGCGACGAGCGGAGAACAGGCGCGGCGAGGCCGCAGCGGCAGGCGGAACGAGGCATGGCAATCACCCATCTTGTTGTTGTCGGGGGTTGGCCGGGCAGCCCCGACCGGCCGGTCTGATGCCGGCAGTGGGGCGATGCTAAGGGGCGAAACTTTCAACCAGCTTTCGCCCAACATTCAGGGCCCCGCGGGATGGAAATGGCGACGGGCGGTCTGCCGATTGCCGCGCAGCCGGCCAGTGACTAGGGTGAATAGCCCCGGATGAGGAGACGAGCATGACGGAGTTGCACACCGGTGGCTGCCATTGCGGCCAGCTGCGCTACGCCTTCGCCGCGCCCCTGCGCGATATCGCCCATTGCCACTGCTCGATCTGCCGGCGCACCAGCGGCGGCATTGTCACCACCTGGATCACCGTGCCACGCACAAGCTTCCAGTGGACGGCAGGCCAGCCCGGCGCGTACGCCTCTGCATCCAGCTGCACGCGCTATTTCTGCCGCCATTGTGGTTGCCAGCTGGCGCTGTTCACCGATCTGAGCCCGGACAGCCTGGACGTGACCGTGGCGACCCTGGATGAGGTGGAGCGGGCGGCGGCTGACCGGCATATCTGGGTGAATAGCCGGCTACCGTGGTTGCAGCTGGACCCGCAGTTGCCGGAAGAGGACGAGGAGCAGTTGTAGCTGGGGCGCTGCGCTCATCTCCATAGGGATGAGCATTGGCAGTTTCAGGGCAGCACCAACCCGCCGTTGGCCTTGTGCAACACCCGCAGGTGCTCGCCGATCTGCTTGAGGTTGGCCTCGTTGGCATCCACTTCGGCCAGGCGCTCGGGGTCGAGCAGGCGACGCACTTCCTGGTTGAGGCTGTCACTGAGCCGGCGCAAGGTCTGCTGGCGCTCGCTGCTCTGCGCTTCCAGGCGCTGCCACTCACCCGGCTGTGGCAGGCCGTAGCCAGCATCGAGCAGCTCGGCGGGGCGACTGAGGAAGCCGCTGTTGGCGAGGATCTGCCGCAGGGTGTCGTCGGCCACGGCGTAGCGCCCGTTCTGCGGGTTGTCGCGGGCGCTCAGGTAGCGGCGCTTGAGTTCGTCCTGGGCGAACAGCAACTGGCGGCGCAGGGCCGCCTGTTCCAGAAGCAGCAAGGCGGCACTGGCGCGCAGGTCGGCCTGTTCGATCCAGGTGCGGCGCTGCGTGGCGGGCAGGGCCAGCCAGTCCTCGACATCCACCTGGGCAATCGGCAGGCGCTCGCGCAACACACTGAACATCGCCTGGTAGCGGTCACGGAAGGAGTCGAAGCGATAGCCCAGGCGCAGTGCTTCGCGCGGGTCGTCGAGCACGCTCAGGTCGGCCAGGTTGCGCCCACCGAGCAACGCCAGCAGGCCATTGGGCATGATGCTGTCGAGGCTCTGCAGCCCGGCGCGCCCGGTGCCGCTGCGTAGCAGTTTGAGGGTTTCCACCGCGCAGTTGTTGGACAGGAACCAGTAGTCGCCGTCGTAGCTCCAGTGCACTTCGGCAGCATGTTCGACCAGCTGCTGCAGCTCATCGCGTGACAGCTTCAACGGCACCGAGGCCAGGCCGCGCAGCTCGACCTTGGTGTACTCCTCGATTACCTGCTCCAGCGGCAGGATAAACAGACGCGACGGGTAGGCACCGGTCAGGCCGTCCCAACTGGACAGCTGCACATCGCCGACAAAGGCGCGGTAGGACAGCACCAGATGTTGGTCCAGGTCCAGCCGGCAGTCCGGCCCCAGCGGCCGACCCGGCGCGCAGACCACCAGACGCAGCATGCTGTGGCCCCAGCGACTGGCCCATTGCTGGTTGGGTTCAGCGAGCAGGTAGTCGACCGAGTAGACCCGCGCCGGGTCGAGCTGGCCCAGCGGCTGACGGGCGAAATTGCTGCCGGCGTTGAGGTAGGCATAGCTCGCTGCGCATTCGGCCTGGGTGCTCGGTTGCCAGGCGAAGTGCTCGCGCAGGTAACGCTGCACGCCTGGGCGGCGACAGGCGTAGGCGGGGTCGAGCAGAAAGTACTCCATGTTCACCGCGACGAACTCGCGCGGGTTGCTCAGCTCGTACAGGTCCGGGCTGCGTGCGTCCTGCCCGTTGCCCTGCTCGCGCTTGCCACGCCGGCCAACGGCTTGCGGCCAGCCGGCCAGGTCGAGCAGCCGTGGGTCATCACTGAGGCTGAAGCGGCGCGCGGTCTGGCCGCGGCAGCCTTCCGCCAGGCCGA
The DNA here is from genome assembly GCA_037994305.1 of Pseudomonas sp. Lineage (GTDB taxonomy): Bacteria > Pseudomonadota > Gammaproteobacteria > Pseudomonadales > Pseudomonadaceae > Aquipseudomonas. The sequence goes on from JBBNAI010000618.1 coordinate 10,657, forward strand.
CCAGCCCGGTGCTGTTGGCCTGGCTGCGACAGTGTTGCAGGCGCAGGCCTTCGTTGCCCGGGCGCAGGGCCGCGCGGTCATAGAGGTGGGTCAGTTCATGCAGCACGGTGGCCAGCAGCTCGCGACGCAGACTGCCATGGGCGCGGCCGGATGGCGCATCGGCCTGCTTGGGGTCGAGCAGCTGCGGTAGCAGGCGGACATTGAGCGCCAGGCCATCGGGGCGGGTAATGCGGCCATAGGCATTGGCCGGCAGATCATCCGACCAGCTGACCTGCACCTCGCGATCGAGACGCTGGATAAAGCTCGGCGGCAAGGCCGCCAGGGCCTGATCGAGCAGGCTCTGGCTGACCTGACGCTCTGGCGGGCTGAGGTCGGTGGCATCCAGGCTCAGACGCAGGTCGGCTTGGGCGCAACTGCAGGCCAGCAGCGCCAGGGCTGCCAGCCAGCGTGGCATCACAGCGCGAGAATGGCTTCGGCGAGGGCCTGATCATCGGCCTGGCGAGCTTCCGGCAGGCGTTCGCGCAGGGTAGCGAACGCGGCTTCCAGCTGCGCGCCACGGATCTCGCCAGCGCTGGCAACGAAGCTGGCAGCATCGTCCTGAGCGGCGCGCACGACTTTCATGTCGCGGACCGAAGTGGTGGTATCGGAGGTGAAATCGAAGCTGCGATCCAGCGCACGGATGATGATGTTGCTGGTCGCGACCAGGGTTTGCGCCTGAACAGTGGCGGCGCCTAGGCAAAGGGAAGTGGCGAGCAGGGCGGACAACAGGTTACGCATGGTGGCTCCAGACAATCGGGTTGATCCGTCTATTGGACGAAAATTTTCGGCGCCAGTTCAAGCCCGAAGGCGCGCCGGCGCGACGGCGTTCACGCACACCAGCGTGCTCTGCGTAATTGCAGCCGCTAGAGGATGAGAGTGGCCTGGGCCAGTTGCAGGTCATCGGCCTGCGGTTGTGGCTGCCTGCTGGCGCATGCGCTGCAGGGCGACCTCCAGGCGCGCGCCACGGATATCGCCCTGGCTGGTGGCATCGTAACGCGCGGCCAGCACGATCTTGTCGTCACCGAAGGATGAGTAGATATCGGAGGTGGTGTCGGTAGTGCCGACTGTGGTGCTGTCGAGGATGTCGGTGGTGACCGCGAAGCAGGTGGCGGATGCTGCGCATGACGCAGTCAGCAGCACGGCGATCGAGGTTAAGCGCAGGTAGCTCATAGTGCCTTATACGAATTGAAATTAAGTTGAACCTATAGAGTCTGTGCCTTGCGCGTGGTTCATATCTTGCGCAGCAAGGTCGCGGCGACGAGGCCGAGGTTACCCAGAAGCGTCTGCCGGTACACCCCTGCCCGCAGCATGGTCTGCACCCGCAACGGCAGGCGCGCCGTACGTGCTCTGGAGAAACGGTCGAGGACAACCCTGTTGGCCTGGGTCAGCAACCCGACCTGTGGCGCCAGAGCGTTCAGGTTGACATCGTTCCACTGGTTGAAATCCCCTAACAACATACGGCGGATGCGGAAAATCCGGTCGGATATCCCCGAATTGGCGCCGATCAGGTTGTTGCCATGCTGACGGTAGTCGATGGTCGGTTTGGGGTCGTAGTGGACATAACCGCCATGCCCTGTGGCCAGGATATAGAACCACCAGTCGTGTGAGATCACCTGCACGTTACCTGCTTGAGCAAGCAGGTCGCGTGCGGGGCGGTTGAAAACCATGGTGTTACCGCCAGCGAGGCTCTGTACCAGTGCGTTACGGAAGGACGGCGGCTTGTCGAAGAGCGGGGATAACCCCTGGGGATGCCCCGTGGCGTCGACCAGGCGTGTCCGCGAGCAGTAGAGCGCAGCACTGCAGAGCGGTTGCTGTTCGATCCAAGCAAGGGCGCGCTCCAGTTTGTCTGGATGCCAGAGGTCATCCTGGTCGCAGAAGGCAAAGAACGATCCATGGATCGACGTATCCGTCGCCATGGACAGGAAGTTGGCAGCAAAGCCTCTCCCCGGGCCTTTGACGATCCGTAGTCGATCATCCCCGAAACGACGGCGATAATGTTCGAGAATGTTCAGGGTGCTGTCCTGGGAGCCGTCGTCGGAGGCCACGATTACCCAATCCTGATGACTCTGGGCTGCTATCGAATCGAGTTGTTCGGCCAGGTACTTCTCCCCATTGAATGTCGAGAGAAGAATCACAACCGTTGATTTGGCTGCCACTTGTACCTCATCGGATGAGCGGCTGTGTCTGGCTTGCAAGAGTTCATCCGGCACAGTATGGGCCTCCC
>JBBNAI010000619.1:0-15735 GCA_037994305.1 Pseudomonas sp.
AGAAAAATCCACGAGGCCAAGCCTTCGTCGAAGCCTTCGTCAGAGCGTATGGCGAGTATCCCACCAGTTCCGTGGCCTCGGCATACGGCGTGGTTCATCAATGGGCGGACGCCGTGGCCAGAGCCAACACCACCAATGTCTCGGCTGTTATCAAGGCGTTGGAAGGGCATCAATATCGCTTGCTTAAAGACCTGCAAACCTGGCGCGCCCTGGATCACCAGAACCTGCAGTCGATGTATGTCGTGAGGGTAAAAAAGCGTAGCGAAGTCATGCGCGACGCGTTGAAGCAAGATTACTTCGAGGAGCTGTACTGGATGGAAGGTGATGTGGCTGCGCCGACCAATAGCGAGGTGAATCTGGATCGGAGTTCGGCCGGCGGGCTCTGAGTTCACCTCAATGTCCGACAGAGTTTGATAATTGGAGATTTGAGCAGCAGGCATTTTGTAGTGGTCAACCCATCCCGGACAGTGGGTTAAGTTTTTCCTCGGCCACCGCAGGTGGTAGCCCATGGTTGAATTGATGCGGCCTGACCCAGTTGTAGCGATACATCAGATAATGCCTGATGTCCCGCTGAGCTTCCTGGGCTGTCATGTAACCGGTCGATGGAATCCACTCCGATTTCAGACTGCGGAACAACCGCTCCATCGGCGAGTTATCCCAGCAGTTGCCTCGACGGCTCATGCTCTGCTCCATCCGATATCGCCACAACCGCTGCCGAAACAGGCGGCTGGCGTATTGGCTGCCCTGATCGGAATGAAACGGCACCTGCTGCGGTTTGCCGCGCTGTTCATAGGCCATATCCAGTGCCTTGATGATCAGCTCAGCATCCGGCTTGACGGAAAGCGCCCAGCCGACCACTCTCCTTGTATGCAGATCCAACACCGCCGCCAAGTAATGCCAGCGGCCTTGTGCCCAGATGTATGTGATGTCGCCGCACCACACCTGGTTGGGGCGCGCGGTGGTGAACTCACGGTTCAATCGGTTCGGGATATCTGGCCGCTCAACCGTAGCCTGCTTGTATGCGTGCGAGCCTGGTTGCTTGCTGACCAGGCCCAACTCACGCATCAGCCGACGCACACGAAAGCGACCAATGCTTACGCCATCCTCACGCAGCATGCCCAGAATGCTGCGGCTGCCAGCCGAGCCTCGACTCTGGTTGAACAACTGATTGACCTGGCTGCGCAGTGCAACGCGGCGTGCGTCAACACGGCAACGTCGAAGGCGGTGGGCGTAGTAGCAAGACCGCACCACATCGAAGGCTGAACAGACCACTTCCACCGACTCCCGGTCACTTAACTGGTCTATCAGCGCGTACGATTGAACTCGTCCGACATCAAGAGAGCGGTAGCCTTTTTTAGGATCGTTTTCTCCCGTTCCAGTCGGTCGATCCTGGCTTCCAGCTCCTGGATTTTCTGCTGTTCGGGAGTCAGTGCTTTGCTCTTCGGGGTAACGCCCAGGCGCTCCGCTTGGAGTTGGTTCACCCATCGGCGCAGGGCCGATTCAACCAATCCCAGCGAACGGGCTGCTTCGATATGGCTGTAGCCCTGATCGAGCACCAGACAGGCGGCTTCTCGTTTGAATTCGGGCGTAAAGGAACGACGTTGCTTGCTCATCAGACACCTCTCTATGGCGAGTATTCTTGCCCTAAATGGGTGTCCGGGATCAGTAGACCACTACAGTTGCAGCTTAGATATCTGAGGCAAAAGATACGAAGGTTCGCAGGTAAGCTCGCCTGCAATGCGGTACAGCTTTTCAACGGTGAGGTTTACTTCTCCACGTTCGATCCGCCCCACATAGCTGCGATCGATGTTGCAGGCCAGGGCCAGTGCATCCTGAGAAATCCGGCAAGCTTTCCTCTGCGCCCGGATGCGTTCCCCTAACGCTTTCGCCAACGTGCCCATGACCGTCTCAATTCCACTTGAGCCGGCACTATCGTGTGTTTGCGGATGCACGAGCCACGGATTATAATCCGCATTTATTTCGCGTTAACTCTTCTGGTCCTCAATGAAATCGGCACCGTTTATCTTCGACCGGCGTCTGTATGAGCTGCTGCAGGAGGAAGGGCGCGCGCAGTTCACGACCCGTGAACTACGCGATGCCTACGCTAAAGGCCTGGATGGCATGAGTTTTCGTATCGCCGATGTGCGCCGCTATGTGTATGAGCAGACTCGCCGAATGCTGCGCACAGGCTGGGTTGTTTTGGATGAAGACCGTCGTACTCGCGGGCAGGTCTATCACCTGCAGCCGGTTCCGGCGCATCTGGATCTGGAGCTGGTCGATAACGGGTTCGAGAACAGTCGAAAGCCAGCGTGTGAGCCTGAGAGGGAACCTGCTTTGCTCGATGATGAAGCTGTAGCGCTAAAGACTTCATCCGAGGCGGATCAGCACTTGGAAGCGCTCCACAAAGAAATCCGCTTGGATTTTCTATCTTCGATGGGTGAGGCCGAGCGATTCAAGCTGCTCCTAGAAGACATGCCGCAGCTTCGGGATAAGATTGAAGGAGATTACCTGGAGGCTAGAGACCGCAGCTCGCGCCTGCTGGGACATCTGCGCGCCATTGAGAAAACCCTCCAGACGCTATCCGCCGCATGGTGACCAGATCACTTCGTGGCTGGCAAAACAGCTGCATCAATACTGCGTTGGAGCATTTTTCCGCCACTCCGCATTTCTTTTGCCAGGCAACTCCTGGTGCCGGAAAAACGCGCATGGCCGCAGAACTCGCTGGCAGACTACTTGAGCAGGACTGCATCGATCTGGTGATGTGCTTCGCGCCTTCCTGTCAGGTAGTTGAGGGGTTCCGCGCAACCTTTTCTGCAGTACTTGGCAAGCGTCTCGATGGCCAGATCGGGGCCGTGGGCACGGCATTCACCTACCAAGCCATGGAGTTCCGAGACGAGGGGTTCTGGCAGCTACTTGATGACTATCGTGTACTTGTGGTCTTCGATGAAATTCACCACTGCGCGGGCCATGATCCGACTCTCAGCAACGCTTGGGGGCAGCAGATACTGCACCGGATACAGGATCGTGCGGCCTACACACTGGCTCTTTCTGGCACGCCATGGCGTTCGGATGAACGGGCCATTGCATTGGCCCGCTACTCCAGCCCCCTAGGACATCTGATTTGCGACTTCCGCTATGGTCTCGAAGAAGCTATTACCGACGGAGTATGCCGCTCTCCACGTATTGTCTTGCTCGATAATCAGAGGGTAAAGCTCACGGAAGAACTGGGTGCTGATAGCACTGTGAGGATGTTTCCCAGCATTGCGAGGCTATTGGGGGAGTCCCCTGTTACCTACGAAGAACTGCTGCGGCATGACGAGGTGATCGACCAATTGCTGGACCTCAGCTGCAAGAAACTGGAGGAGCTTCGCCAGATAAAACCTAATGCGGCTGGTTTGGTCGTCGCCACCGACATTGAGCATGCGCATCAGATTGCTTTGGCTCTAGAAGCCAGAGGCGAAGGTTGTCGTCTTGTGACCAACAAAACCCCGGAGGCGCAGCAGGTAATCAATACATTCCGGCATAGCGCATGTCGTTGGATTGTTGCCGTTGGAATGATCAGCGAAGGCACTGATATCCCCCGCCTTCAAGTGTGCTGCTACCTCAGCCGAATCCGCACCGAGTTGCACTATCGCCAAGTGCTCGGTCGAGTACTTCGGCGCACTGGCGAGAGCGATGGCCAAGCCTGGTTGTTCATGTTGGCGGAGCCAGTGCTACGGCGCTTTGCTGAGCGAATTGCGGATGATCTCCCGGATGACCTTGCTGTGCTGAATGAGGTGCATATACCTGCCTTCACTTCAGTCTCAAACACTGGCTGGATTGAACCTGCCGGGGATACCGATGCGCTGGAAAATTGCGCTGGAACTGAGTCTAAGCAGGCTACCGATATAGGCTCTACAACCACCTTTCATCTGGCGGAATTTGTGGCTGAACCAAGCCATCAGGTCAGCTTCTCCAAACAGTATCGGCAACAATTGCTGGCCTGCTTTTGACGCCCCCAATCATCATTCATCGCATTGGGCATCCGTACCTGACCGCGCCCCTAAATCTATGAGCTTTAGCGAACTCCTAAACATCACCATCAAGATCGTCCAAGGCGCTGGAGAACTGCTTGCTGCGGAGTGGCAGCGCCCAGTTGGTCCCCGTGGGTGCGGGGATAAGGCGGAGGTCGACCTCGAGATTGAAGTCCTGCTGCGAGCACAGCTTCTCGCGGCTCTGGACTGTGATTTCTGGGGAGAGGAAACGGGCTCAAGGTTGACTGGTGCAGACTGCTGTTGGGTGGTTGATCCCAACGACGGCACTGCTGACTTTCTTCGTGGACGAAAGGGGACCGCGCTTTCGGTTGGCCTGTTGATGAGTGCGAAACCTGTCCTGGGTGTGGTGTACGCGCCAGTCACGAACGATCGAGGTCCAGACTGTATCGCCTGGTGCGAAGGGCTAGGCGGCATCTATAGAAATGGCCAACACCTAACGAGCTCAATCAGCCATCGCCAGCTGGAAGCCGGCAGCAAAGTGCTGGTGAGCGCGGGAGCCTTGGCGAAGCCGAAAATCAATGAAGCGCTGTGCTCCCCGGCGGAGTGGATCCCGATGCCCAGCATCGCCTACCGCCTCGCTACCGCAGCCGCAGGAGATGGCGTTGCGGCTGTCTCGATTGTTCCAGTGTCCGCTCATGACGTGGTTGCTGGTCACGCAATTCTCAGAGGGGCTGGCGGTGTTCTGGTCGACCAGGTTGGGGAGCCCATCACCTACGAAAGTGAGGCGAAGTTCTCGAAGGTGTCGACTCGCTGTTTCGGTGGAGCACCGCAGGCGTGCGCTGCTCTGGTGGATAGAGATTGGGGCAGGGTTTTCGCTTAGTGCGGAACGCTAGACCATAGACTTGGATACCCGCACGATGCCGCCGTCCGTCAATCCCGCCAAAGTACTTTTCCTCGACTTTGATGGTGTACTGCATCCGGACGCCGTTTTCCTGACACGAAAAGGACCGACATTACGAGCTGAAGGCTCGCTTTTCATGTGGGCGGACATATTGGTTGAGGCGCTGGAGGATTTTCCCCATGTCCAAGTGGTACTGAGTACAAGCTGGGTGCGCCACTTAGGCTTTTCACGGGCGCGAAGTTACTTGCCCGCTCCGCTAAAGGCACGGGTGATCGGTGCGACTTGGCATAGCGCGATGGGGAAAGGCTGGGTTGATCAGAATTGGTGGGACACAGCCGCTCGATACGAACAAATTTGCCGATACGTGGATCGCGCTCACCTTCCGAGTTGGGTGTCGGTCGACGACGACTCCGCTCGGTGGCCAAAGAAGGCTCTGGGTCATTTGGTTTGCTGTGATGGCCATCAGGGCTTGGCCCAACCCGGACGTGTTGAAGACCTTCGCAGCCGCCTAATGCAAGCCAAATTTGACCAGAAGTAGGTACCCATCAGGCAGCTGCCGGCTAGAGGTGGATTACCCCTCCTGGAAACTCATAAATAGTTGTTCACATACCTGTCCCTCAATGCAGCGATGGAGACTCGCCATGACCATGCCTATCGAACGTACTGCTGCTCTTATGGAAGTGCGCCGTTTTCTATACGCCCTTACAAACAGTAGCGAGGTCAGCGATGAGATAAAGCGTCAGGCCTCGCGTGCCCTTCGCCACTATCCCTCAGCCCGAGAGGTGGACATGCTTGCTGCAAAAGAGGAATACATACGCAGAATGGGTGGAACCGTTCCAGCTCACTTACTCGTTACCGCCAAGCTTGATGAGACAGGCCGTATTCAGAAGCTTATTGAAGAAGATCGCGCAATCAGAACCTGATAACTGTGGGAGACACAGATAGCCAGAAATTTTGGCGCAAATCTGAAGAGGATCCCCAGTGGGGAGCAACCTCACCTAAGCGAGCCCAGTTGCTTCTCTGCATGGGCTTCAGTTGCGAGTGCATCACGGATGCTTAGCTTCCCTTCGTGGGCAGCAGCTATCGGCCAATTGCTGCTCTTGGAGAAAGGCAGCCTCTGACCCGTTGCGGTGTTTAGTCCTCTCCGGAGTGGGAGTGCCCTTGGCCGAGAGACTGTGTGGAGTGCCCTTTATGAGTCTGACAGGCGGACGAGATGCTTCATGAACGACGAGGTGATCTCCATGACGAACTCGACTTCCTCTTCAATTACAGCGTCGTCATGCTTGATTCATTCCCGAGTCAACTTTAAATCGCATCGACTGCCGAGATACTTATTCGCTCCCCGGCCATTCGACCCTAAATATGAGCATTGGAAGGACTGGGCGGAAAGCTAACCACTGCAGAGGCCCGCTGGCACATGGTTGAGGCGGGCGAAAGTTTAGGAGTGGGAGTTAGCTGTCGTCCTAAATTTAATCCCAAATTTATGGCCATAGAATGGGAGGTGTGGCTCAATATGTGTAGTTTTAGGAGTGTGTTGGGGTAACTTCACGGCAGATGTATACCCAGGAGCAGAAGAAATTCCGCGCCCGCGACGAGGCCGTGGTGCTCGAGGAAATCCGCCGGGCCGGCCAGCAGCTGATCGTCCAGCGCGTTTTCCTTGCCGATGGTGATGCCCTGGTGCTGCCAACGCGGCGCCTGTTGAACATCCTCACTGCAATCCGCGAGCACATGCCGGAGGTGCAGCGCGTCTCCAGCTACTGCCTGCCGCGCAACCTGCGCAAGAAGTCGGTGGCCGAGCTCAAGGAACTGGCCGACGCCGGACTGAAGATGGCCTATGTCGGTTGCGAGTCGGGTGACGACGAGGTGCTGGCACGGGTCAACAAGGGTGAGACCTACGAGTCCAGCCTCAGCGCCCTGGAGAAGCTCGGTGAAGCCGGGATCACCCGTTCGGTGATGATCCTCAACGGCCTCGGCGGCACGACCCTCAGCCAGCAGCACGCCGACAACTCGGCACGGCTGATGAACGAGTCCCAGCCGGAATTCCTCTCCACCCTGGTGGTCAGCTTCCCGACGGGCGAGGCACGCTTTCGCCAGGGTTTCAGCGATTTCCAACCGCTGGGTCAGCAGGACCTGTTCCTCGAGGTCGAGCGCCTGTTGCAGGGATTGGAGCTGCGCGACACGGTGTTCCGCAGCGACCATGCTTCCAACTACCTGGTGCTCAAGGGCAACCTGGGAGCGGACAAGGCGCGTCTGCTGGCGCAGGTACGCCAGGCCATCGAGCAGCCGCAGGCGGCACGCTTGCGTCAGGAGTGGCAGCGCGGCCTGTGAGGCGCGTCACCGCGGGCATTAGTGCGCTGAATCGCGGAGAGAGTGAGCCTTGGCGCGGAAGCTGCAGTGGTCGTCTATCCGCCGGTTTTCCGACACCGGCTCGGGAGGATATGCAATGCGTAGCTTGATTCTGCTGCTGGCCCTGATTGGGCTGAGCGGCTGCATGAAGGTCAGCGATATGGTCGCCGGTACCGAGTACCACATGCGCGACGCAGGCCTGCTTGACCACAGCGATACCCGCCGCAGCAACTCCTGGCGGCTGCAGCCGGACTCCTTCATCTTCATTTCTCAGAGCCATTTCGTGCCCACCGGCGGCACCTATCCGCGGCCCAATGTGGTGGCGGAAGAGGCTTTTAACGGCTTCGTCGAGTATTTCCCGCTGGTGCGCCGCGCCGCCAAGCCGCAAGGTCTGGATGAAGCGCTGAACGAAGCGCGCACTGCCGGCGCCAACTACCTGCTGTACACCCGCTTCGCCGATGCCGACGACCGCATCGGTACGGTGGAGGAGTGGGAGGACGAGGAAGCGCTCGATCGCCTCGGCGTGGACAGCGGTGTGATCCAGCTGATGCTGATCGAGACCAACACCCGTTACCTGGTGGATACCGCGCGTATCCGTAATCGTGGCGGTTTTCTGACGTTGTATGACACCCAACCCCAGGACTTGCTGCGACCGCCATTCGAGCAGTACGCGCGCAGCCTGCTGGGCGTGAGCAATCAATAGCCGCCAGGCTCCGTTATCGTCGGATCGGGCGCAGAGGAGAGTGTGATGAGTGATCCGGGCAAGGCCGGCGACCTGCTGGCGCAAATTCCCAAGGGCGAAGGCAAGGGCCTGCCGCCGGTGCACCTGTGGAATCCGGATTTCTGCGGCGACATCGACATGCGCATCGCCCGCGACGGCACCTGGTACTACCTGGGCACGCCGATCGGGCGCAAGCCGATGGTCAAGCTGTTCTCCACCATCATCCGCCGTGACGGCGACGACTACTTCCTGATTACCCCGGTGGAGAAGGTCGGCATCACCGTCGACGATGCGCCGTTCGTGGCGGTCAGCCTGCAGGTCGATGGGGCGGGTGAGCAGCAGGTGCTGCGATTCACCAGCAATGTCGAGGAGGAGATCGTCGCCGGTGCCGAGCACCCGTTGCGGGTCGAGCTGGACCCGCAGACCGAAGAACCTTCGCCCTACCTGCATGTGCGCAGCAACCTGGAAGCGCTGGTGCACCGCAACGTGTTCTACCAGCTGGTGGAACTGGCCGTGCCGCGCGAGATCGACGGCCAGACCTGGCTGGGTGTGTGGAGCAGTGGCGAGTTCTTCACTATCGGGCCGTTGCCGGAGTAGGCCGAAACCTCTGTGGCGCCTGGACTCCCGCCTTCGCGGGAGCGACAGATCAATGGTTTTGCCGGAAGCGCTGGGTTGGGCCTTAGATGTTCTGGCCGATGCGCCAGAGCACGCCGGACGGATCGATCACCACGAAGTCACGCATGCCCCAGGGCTGGTCCTGCGGCGGTACCAGGCGCACGCCGAAGTCTTCCGCCACGTTGGAGGTCAGCACTTGCTGCCACCAGGCCTCAACGTCTTCCACCAGCAGATGCATCATCAGGTTGTCGGCCAGCTCGGCCACGTAGTAGTCCTGCAGCAGGAAACTGGTGTTGCCGTGATGGAAGTAGGCCACGCCATCGCTGTCCGAGGCCATGCGCATGCCCAGCGCCTGGTAGAACGCCTTGGAGCGTGCGAAGTCCTTGGCCGGTACGAAGGCCTTGATCTCTACGGTCGTCAGATTGCCCATGTGGTTCTCCTTGATGGGTCAGTAAAGGTCTGTGCGTTTGGCGGGTTTCACCGCCTGGAAGAAGCTGTAACCCAGGCCGATATCGGTGATGACGCGGGTGCATACGGCGGGAATCGCGATCAGTGCATGGATGACCATGGCCACACCGGCGTAGGCGGCGAACTCCAGCCCGTGCAAGGCCACCGGCAATGGATTGCTGCGGCTGTCCAGCAGGCTCTGGCGCAGTGTCGCGAGGTCGGGCCAGTGATCGTTATCGATCTGTTGCCGGCGTGCCAGCGGATAGAGGTTGCGGCTCTGCCAGCCGCGCTGGAAGGCGCGCCACATGCGCCTGGGTTCCAGCACCAGGCCGGTGGACAGGGCAATCAGGTTCATGGTGCCGAGCAGCGGTGAATTGAGCATCGAGCCGGTGCCCAGTTCCCAGGCGCTGACCTCGCCCTCGCCAATGCGTCCAGTGCTGTAGCCGGTCACCAGATGATGCAGGTCGTGGTACTTGAGATAGCGGTGGCGGGTCTCGATATTCGGTAACGGCACCAGCAGGCAGCCGGTGTAGACCGGTACGGTGCAGGCCTTGCGCTCGGCCGTTTCGGCGAAGCCGCAGCGGCGGTAGAAGGCGGCGAGCTCTTCCTTGAGGGTCATGCGGTTCTTCCTTGACGCCTACAGCGTTATCGGGGGTAGAGCGGTGGCAACGGGCTGGTTTCCTGCGGGCTGCTCGCTGCTTCCAGGGCGGGCAGGCTGCGGATGGCTTTCCACAGGCTCTCGCCTTGCCACTGGTGGCCGCTCTCGCTGTACAGCGCGCCGTTGAGGCCGTCCATCGCTTCGGACAGCGGGACGAAACGGGCGGCCATGTCGGCCAGGGTTTCCGGCTGCTGGCGGGCCCAGGCATCGAGGGCCTGGCGGGTGGCCTGGCTGTCGTTGGCCTGGCAGGCGCGCTTGAGGTCGTCGAGCAGGGTGCGCGGGCTGGGGCCGCTTTGTGCCGTGGGCAGAATCGCTGGCTGGCGGCGTGCATGCCACCACAGGCCGAAGCCGAGCAGGGTGGTCAGTGCCAGCAGGCCGCTGGCGAGTTGCCACGGCCATAGCAGTGGGCCTTCGCCGGGCAGTGGCAGATGAGGTTGGCTGTCGACCGGGGTTTCCACATCCAGCGTCGGGTTGCTGGCCACCTGCAGGGTGCGCGCCGGCAGGCTGCTGCGCTCCAGGTGATCCTCGTGGGTGTTCCACCACACCACTTGCAGCTCCGGCAGCTCGATGCGTCCGCTCTGGCTGGGCACCAGGGCTTCATGCTCCTCCCGGCTGCCGATCAGCCCGCGTTCGCTGACTTCATTATTCAGTTGCGGCTGGTCCGGGTAGCGGCGCAAGCCATTGGCTGCAGTGGCGGGGAGGGGCGGCAGCTGGGCGCTGGACAGGCCTTCGACACGCAGCATGACGTTGCGCGTCAGCGAGTCGCCGACGCTGGCCTTGTCCGGCTCCGGGGTCCAGGCCTCGCTGAGGCTGATCGCGCGGGCCGGCAGCCAGGGCGCATCGGTCGGGTAGTCGGCCGGCTTGGGTTTGACGGCCAGCGGAATCTGCGGCGACTTGACCCGCGTCAGGCGGCCCGGGCGTGGACCGAAGGGGTTGTAGTCCTGCGTCGAGTCGCGTTCGGCCGGGGTGGCGCTGAAGGTCTGCGAGGGGATGTTCAGCTCGCCGCTTTTCTGCGGGAAGATCGCGTAGCGCACTTCGATCACGCCGTGGCGCACGCCGTTGATGGTCTTCTCGTAGACGCGCGGATCACCGAGCTGCTCGACGCGAGCGTCGGGGATGTTGAGCTGGGTCAGGCTGCTGTCGTCGTACAGCGACACCGAGTGGTAGATGCGCAGGGTCAGCACCGCTTGGGCCTGCACGTAGACGCTTTCCTGGTCCAGGCTGGCGTCGATGAAGATCGGCGAGAGCGTACCGCCGCTGCCTTGCGGGTCGCCCTTGAGCACCTGCAGGGTGATCGCCTGGCTGCTGGCATCACCCAGCTTGAGCGGTGGGATCACCACGAAGCCGGTCTGCTTGGGCAACAGGGTGATGACCCAGCGGGTGGTGGCCTGGGTCTTGCCGTCGTAGGTGGCCAGGCGGTTTTCCTGGCGTGTACTGATCACTTCGAACAGCTGCGAGAGCGGCTCCAGTTCCGGCTTGCCGAACACCGTGACATCGTCCGATTCGAGTATCAGATCGAGGCTTTCGCCTTCGCTCAGGCGGGCGCGGTCGACCGTGGCGGTCAGGCTGGCGGCGCTGGCCTGCCAGGCGAGCAGGCTGAGGAGGAGGGCGCAAAGCAGACGACTCATTGGGACTGTTCCTGGCGCTGTTGCTGTTCATAGAGGAATTTGCGCCGCAGCAGCTCGCCCGGGTCATCGGGGATCTGCCGCAGCCATTGTTCCAGAGCGTCGCGGCGTTCGTCGCCCAGCGGTTCGGCGGCGGCCGCTTGTTGCTGTTCGCCGTTCCGGCCTGGTTGGGCGGATTGGGTGTCGCTGTTGTCGGCGCTCTTCTGCCCGTCCTGCGCATCGGCTTTCTGCGCGTCGGCCTGCCCGTCCTGCTTCTGCCCGTCCTGTTCGCTGGGCTGCGGGTCGCCTTGGGCGGATTGCCCCTGGCTATCCTTGTCCGTTTGCGGGGTGCCGGCATCGTCCTGCTTTTGCGAGTCGGACGCCTGCTGGTTCTGCTGTTCCTGGCCCTGCTGACCCGGTTGCTGCTGGTTTTGCTGTTGCTGCTTTTGCTGCTGCAGGAGTTGCTCGACCAGTTGCTTGTTCTGCTGGGCTTCGCTCAGGTTGGGCTGCAGTTCCAGGGCCTGATCGTAGGCGTCCAGGGCGGCTTCCAGCTCGTTGCTCTTGGCCAGGGCATTGCCACGGTTGTAGTGATCACTGGCGCTGTTGCCCTGGGCGAAGCGTTCGGCCGCCGCCGGGTAGTCACCGGCGCGGTAAAGGGCTTCGCCTTGCCAGCGTGGGTCGGTGAAGCGCTCGGCGGCTTCCTTGGGCTGTTGTGCGTCGATCAGGCGCTGGCCCTGCTGGTCGGGGCGCAGCCACAGGTCACGGAACTCGAAGGCGTAGCTGGGTTGCGGCAGGCACAGTAGCAACGGCAGGCAGAACAGCCAGCCTCGTCGTCCGGCACAGGCAGCGATCAGTAGCAACGGCAGGAGCAGCCAGTGGCCCTGGTCGGCCCAGGCCGCCAGTTGCGTCGGCTCGCTGTTCTCACGCAGGCTCTGCGCGCCCTGCAGCAGGCCGAGGCCTTGCAAGTCGCGGTCATCCAGGCGTGCCTGGCGATACAGGCCGCCGACTTCGCTGGCGAAGCGTTTGAGCCCGGCGCTATCCAGGCGCGGCAGGAGGATGCTGCCGGCGCTGTCCTTGAGGAAGCTGCCGTTTTCGCCGGGGATTGGTGCGCCCTGCGGAGTACCGATGCCGAGGATGGCCAGGCGCTCGCCCTGGCTGCCGAGCGCGGTACGGATGGCACTGCGTTCGTCGGCGCTCAGTTCGCTGCTGATCAGCAGCAGGCGGCCCTGGCCCTGGGCGCCTTGCTCCAGCAGGCGCAGGGCCTTTTCCACGGCCAGGTCGGCGCGCCGGCCGGGTTCCGGCATCAGCGAGGGCTTGAGTGCGTCCAACAGGTTGCGCGCGGTGCTGCGGTCGTCGGACAGCGGCACCAGGGTGTGTGCGCTGCCGGCATAGACGATGATCGCGGTCTGCGCGTCTGCACGTTCCTGGAGCAGGTCGAGGAGCTTGCGCTTGGCCTGTTCCAGGCGGTTGGGTGTGGCGTCGGTGGCGAGCATGGCCGGGGTCAGTTCGAGCATCACCACCAGCGGGTCGGCGCGCTTCTGGCTGGCCATCTCGACACGTTGCCAGCTCGGGCCGAGCAGGGCGACCAGGGCCAGCAGCCAGGCGATGCCAAGGGCGATCCACGGCAGGCGGTTGTTGCGCGTACGGCCGCCACTGAGCAGCACGGCCTGGAAGGCTGGCGGCAGCAGCAGTTGCCAACGCCCGCTGCGGCGTTCGCGGTGCCACAGTTGCCAGAGCAGCACGCCAAGCAGTGGCAGCAGCAGTAACCACCAGGGCCGCAGCCAGTGCGGCCAGAGCAGGGCGAGTTCCATCAGGCACGCCTCCCGATGCGTTTGCTCAGCGTTTGCAGGGCATGCGGCCACAGCTCGCGGGCGATCAGCAGCAGGCTCAGTAGCAGCGCGGTGCCCAGCGGCCAGCAGTACAGCGCCAGGGCCGGGCGGGCGCGGGTCGGTTGCTGCAGGGCCGGTTCGAGGTGGTCGAGGGCGGCTTCGATATTCTTCAGTTCTTCGCTGTCACGGGCGCGGAAATAGGTGCCGCCAGTCTGCTCGGCAATGTTCATCAGCGTCGGTTCGTCCAGGTCGACTCCCGGGTTGAGTCCGAGCATGCCCATGATCCCGCTCTCCTGCGGGTCGGCGCCGATGCCGATGGTGTAGATCTTCACCTGTTCCTCGGCGGCCAGGCGTGCCGCGGTGCGTGGCTCGATCTCCCCGCCGTTGTTGGCGCCGTCGGTAATCAGTACCAGCACGCGGCTGTCGGCCGGGCGCTGGCGCAGGCGCTTGACCGCCAGGCCGATGGCATCGCCGATGGCGGTCTGCGGTCCGGCGATGTTGATCAGCGCCTCGTCCAGCCAGACCCGCACGGTATGGCGGTCGAAGGTCAGTGGTGATTGCAGATAGGCGCGGCTGCCGAACAGGATCAGGCCGACACGATCGCCACGGCGGTCTTCGATGAAGTTGCCGAACAGCTTCTTCACCAGTTCCAGGCGCGAGACTTCCTCATCGTTCCAGGTCATGTCGCTGTAACTCATCGAACCGGAGACATCCACCGCCAGCAGCAGGTCGCGACCACTGGCCGGTAGGGGCAGGGGTTCGCCGACCCATTCCGGGCGCGCGGCGGCGCAAAGCAGTAGCAACCAGAGCAGGATGAACGGCGCCTGCTGGCGCCAGGCTGGCAGGTTGGCCCGGGCGCGGCGGCCGCTGAGGCCTTCCAGTTCGGCGAGGAAACTGACCTTGAGCGCGGCTTCGCCACTGTCCGCCGCCGGCAGTACCCGGCGCAGCAGCCAGGGCAGCGGGGCGAGAAGGAAGACCCACAGCCAGGTGAATTCAAACATGCTTGCGGATCCAGGTATCGACGGCCTGGTTGAGGCCGTTGATGGCCTTGTCGTCGAGGCTGCAGTGGCTGCGGTAGGTGCCTTCCACCAGGATCATCCAGCGGGTCAGGCCGGCGGCCGGGCAGCGACTGTCGAGAAACGCCAGCCAGGCGCGCCCGCTGAGCACATGGCTGTGCTCCTGCGGGTAGTGGGCACGGGCCAGACGCTTGAGCAGGGCATTCAGTTGTTGCAGCCAGGGGCCGGCATGCTGGCCATCGTAGGGGCGCACCATGCGCGCCAGCTCGGCCAGTGCCGCCAGACGCAGCGGGTCGAGCAGCTGTTCGGCCTGTTCGCGCTGTTTGCGTTGCGGCAGGTAGCGGCGCAGGTACCACAGGCCCCAGCCCAGTAGTGGTACCAGGATCAGCAACAGCCACCAGCCCGGCGCCAGCGGCCACCAGGACACCGGCGGCGGGGCGATTGTCGGTTGCAACTGGTCGAGCGGGTTCATGGCCGTTTCCCCGGTCGCTGGCCGCTGAGGTGGTCACGCAGTTGTTCGACCATGTCGCTGGCGGTGGACAGCGACAGCAGCGGCACGCCGAGCTTCTGCGTCAGGCGCTGCCAGCGCGCGCGGCGCTGTTCGCCGAGGGCGTGGTAGGCAGCGCGCAGGTCGGGGTTCTGGGTGTCCAGTTCGAGCTGCGCGCCCTGTTCGGCAAAGCGCAGCAGGCCGGCGGCCGGCAGGGCGTGGTCGAGGGGATCGGACAGCGGCAGGAGAATCAGGTCGGTATGCCGGGCGAGCAGGGTCAGTTGCTGCTCGGCGGCATCGCTGAGGGCGCGCTCGTCGCACAGGATCAGCACCAGGCTGCCCGGACGCAGCACTTCACGGGCGCGGCGCAGGGCCAGGCCGAAACTGTCGCGTGCGCTCTGCGCTTCGCTGTGCAGGTTCTGGTTGGCTCGCGCCAGGCGGTTGAGCAGTTGCAGCAGGCTTTGCTTGCTGCGCCGTGGCTTGATTTCGTGGTGCTCGTTGTCGCCAAACACCAGGCCGCCGATGCGGTCGTTGTGGGCCAGGGCGGCCCAGCCGATCAGGCTGGCGGCGTGGGCGGCGAGCACCGACTTGAACAACAGGCCGGAGCCGAAGAACAGCCGGCGGCTTTGCTCGACCATGATGAAGATCGGTCGCTCGCGCTCCTCATGGAACAGCTTGGTGTGCGGCTCCTGGGTGCGCGCGGTAACGCGCCAGTCGATGGTGCGCACGTCGTCGCCGGGCTGGTAGACACGCACCTGGTCGAAGTCGACGCCGCGTCCACGCAGCTTGGAGTGGTGCAGGCCGATCAGCGGGCTGCGCCGGGCGGGGGTGGAGAACAGTTGCACTTCGCGCACGCGATGACGCATCTCGATCAGCTCGGCGAGGCTGACGCGAATACCGGGTTGCGTGGGCTGAGCGTGCATGGTCAAGGGCTCGTCGGACGGTGGCTCAGGCCACCGCCACCGTGTCGAGGATGCGCTGGATCACGCGGTCCTGGTCGATGCCAGCGGCTTCCGCTTCGAACGACAGGATGATGCGGTGGCGCAGCACGTCGAACAGCACGGCCTGGATGTCTTCCGGGCTGACGAAGTCGCGCCCGGCCAGCCAGGCATGCGCACGGGCGCAGCGGTCGAGGGC
>JBBNAI010000620.1:0-6563 GCA_037994305.1 Pseudomonas sp.
CCGTTGGCCTCTTCTTCCGAACAGCCGATGGAGCATTGCTTGAGGATTTCGCCGTCGATGCCGAGCTCGCCGAACTCGTTGACGATCACCGCGATTCGACGGCCCTGGGCATGGCTGAGCATGTGGCGCAGCAAGGTGGTTTTGCCGGCGCCGAGAAAGCCGGTAACGATGGTGACGGGAAGTTTGGCCAAGCTGTTCATCTGTCGCTGCCCTGTGCGGTTCGAAGCTAAATCGGATCGGCAGGCAGGTGCGACGCGTGCTACGGAGCCATCGGGCTCGCGTCAGCCGTGCGCCACCGGATCACCCCGCCCGGTTGTCATCATGCAGTTCGAAGGCAGGTCTCCTGGCTCACGACTTGGCCATCCCTTGATCAGGGCGGCCCTCTCTTCGCCTTCCCGCTTAGCGCAGTGGCAGTGGAAGAGATCGAGTCGTTTACAGTTGCGGGGGCAGCTGCGGCGTTGAACCGCATTCCCTCTTAGCTCTGGCGCCTGGCGGCGCAGAGAACCTCGAAGCGGCAAGGCTACGCAGTGCATGGCGCAGGGTCAATTCGCACAACACGGCCGGCGCCTGCCGAATATCGCCGAAGTTGACGCCCGCCAAGGGTTCGTGATGTTCTAGAAAAGCTGTTTCAGGTGTCTTGCGCCGTCGTGCGCAAGGTGAAACGGGAAGTCGGTGCGCCCTGTCTCGCTCAGAGCTGGCTAGTCCGACGCTGCCCCCGCAACGGTAAGCGAACGATGGGATCGGTATCCACTGTGCCTCGGCATGGGAAGGTCGGCCCCATAACACTGCCCTCAGCAGTCGTCGCAAGCCCGGAGACCGGCCTGAATCCATACAGTTTGGCAAACCCGCGGTGGGCGGGCGCAAACCGGAAGCCTGCGTGCGTTCGCGCCAGGCTCTTCGTGCGTTCCCTTCTGCTACGTCTTCATTTCCAGTTCAGAGGGAACGGTCATGTCCAGTAGCACCCTTACACATTCTGCCGAGGCCAGCGCCTCGCTCTCACAGCGCCTGGCCCTGGCCATCGGTGCCGGCCTGCTTGGCGCCCTGCTGGTGTATTTCGCCGGCTTCTCGCACATCGAAGCGGTACACAACGCCGCGCACGATACCCGCCACAGCGCCGCCTTCCCCTGCCACTGAGAACCCAGCCATGATCAAGCGTATCGCGCAGACGGCCGGTTTCAGCGGCCTGCTGGCAGCCCTGTTGCTGACCCTGCTGCAAAGCCTCTGGGTCTCCCCGCTGATTCTTCAGGGTGAAACCTACGAGAGCGCCGAACCCGCCACCGAGCTGGTTGCCGAGCACAGCCATGAAGCTGGCACCGCCGCCCACACTCACGAACACAGTGCCGAAGCCTGGGCCCCGGAAGACGGCTGGCAGCGTGTGCTGGCCACCACGGGCGGCAACCTGGTGATCGCCGTCGGCTTCGCCCTGATGTTGGCCGGCCTGTACACCTTGCGCACACCGGGCCGCACCCGTGACGGCCTGCTCTGGGGCCTGGCTGGTTTCGCCACCTTCAGCCTGGCACCCTCGCTCGGCCTGCCGCCGGAATTGCCCGGTACCGCCGCAGCCGACCTGGCGCTGCGCCAGTACTGGTGGATCGGTACCGCCACCGCCACGGCGGTCGGCCTGGCCCTGATCGCCTTCGCCCGCCACTGGGCGGTGAAAGTGCTCGGCGCGGTATTGCTGGCCATTCCCCATGTGATCGGCGCGCCGCAACCGGAGGTGCATTCGAGCCTGGCGCCGGAAGCCCTGGAGCAGCAGTTCATCTGGGCTTCGCTGATCACCAACGTGCTGTTCTGGTCGGCTCTGGGTCTGCTTAGCGCCTGGCTGTATCGCCGCTTCGCCGGTGCCAACGCCGCGTAAGCGCGCCTTTGCTCGTCGCCCGCGAACCCGCTGCCGGCCCTGCCTCCAGCGGGTTTTTCGTCTCCATCCAGGCCATTGCTCGTGATCACACACAACCCGCTGTACATCGCCGGACTGGGCTGTCGCCGTGGCTGCCCGGAAGCCGAACTGCATGATCTGCTGGCACAGACCCTGCGCGCCCACGGCCTGCAACCGGCAGACCTGAGCGGCCTGGCCAGCATCGAGCAGAAACGCGACGAGCCGGGCCTGCTCGCCCTGTCACAACGTCTCGACCTGCCACTGGCGTTTTTCAGCCCTGACCAGTTGAGCCCATTCGCCGAACGAGTGACACAGCTCAGCGCTGCAGCTTTGCGCAGTACCGGCAGCGCCAGCGTCGCCGAAGCCTGCGCACTGGCCCAGATCGAAGCGCTCACTGGCGCAACAGCCACCTTGCTGATCAGCCGACACAGCAGCGCCCAGGCCACCTTCTCGCTGGCCGGAGTCATGGCCATAGCGGACGATTTCATCGATAAACAGGAGCGCGCATGACGGTCTATTTCATTGGCGCCGGCCCCGGCGACCCGGAGCTGATCACGGTCAAGGGCCAGCGCTTGATTCGCAGTTGCCCGGTGATCCTGTACGCCGGCTCACTGGTGCCGGAAGCGATACTCGCCGGACATAGCGCCGAACAGGTGGTCAACACCGCCGAACTGCACCTGCAGGCGATAGTCGAGTTGATCAAGAGTGCCCATGCGCGCGGCCAGGATGTCGCCCGCGTGCACTCCGGCGATCCGTCCCTGTATGGCGCCATCGGCGAGCAGATTCGTCATCTGCGCGCCCACGGCATTCCCTTCGAGATCATTCCCGGCGTTACTGCCACCGCCGCCTGCGCGGCGCTGCTGGAAAGCGAGCTGACCCTGCCGCAGGTGTCGCAAACGGTGATCCTCACCCGCTTCGCCAGCAAATCGGAAATGCCCGCCGGCGAACAACTGCACGACCTCGCCCGGCATGGCGCCACCATGGCCATTCATTTGGGCGTCAAGCATCTGGGGCGGATAGTCGAAGAATTGCTGCCGCACTATGGCGCCGACTGCCCGATCGCCGTGGTGCACCGCGCCAGCTGGCCGGATCAGGACTGGGTCAGCGGCACACTGGCCGATATCGAGACCAAGGTTCACGCCAAGGGCTTCCGGCGTACCGCACTGATCATTGTCGGCCGCGTGCTCGGCGCCGAAGACTTCGCCGACTCAGCGCTCTACAACGAAGCCACCCAGCACCTGTTCAGGCCGACAGACGACGCAGACAGTAAAGGCTCCGACTGATCTTGCCGTGATTCTCGGCAATCGCGATTTCCGCCCCCTGCGCCCGTAGGCGCAGGTTGATCTCGCTAGCGAACAGCTCCTGACAGAACTGCGCGTAAGGCACCTGGGTGGTGCCGCCCAACCGCGCCGCCAGCAGCTCATACAGCGCCGGCAAAGTGAAGCGCCAGGCACCAGATTCGCAGACAAACCCGCACTCCCTGAGCCGGGCAATGAACGCCTCATCCCCGGCCAGCACCAGGGTGCAGCACTCCAGAAACGCCTCTACCCGTTGCGACATCGCACGCTCATCTGCTGATTACCCACCAAACCGGGCGGCTCGCACTCTACCGGCGCACATCGAGAACTAGAACCAGCCTCTGACGTGCTCATACCAATTCGCAGACAAGAAAAAGCCCGCAATGAGCGGGCCTCTTCTGATGGGGAGCTAGTCCTTTAGCTTGTCTCGATCTTCTGCCGGCGCCTGTGAAAAATTCGTGAAAGACGAAAAATTAAATGCCCGCCAGGCAGCAAAAACAAAAAACCGGCCACACGTGCCGTGCCTATATGGGTTCCACAGCTGTATTGAGATAGCTGGAACCGCCAGATGGTGCCCGAACCCGGACTCGAACCGGGATGACCGTAAGGCCGAGAGATTTTAAGTCTCCTGCGTCTACCGATTTCGCCATTCGGGCAGTAGCGCTGAAAAAGCCAGGGCCGGACTATATACAGCCCCAGCCGCTCCGACAAGGCTGCTCGCCTATAGCCTGCCACAAAGAAAAAGCCCCGTAGATCAGCGATCTACGGGGCTTTTCTATACTGGAGGCCGATACCGGAATCGAACCGATGTACGCGGATTTGCAATCCGCTGCATAACCACTCTGCTAATCGGCCTCAAACGAAGACGCCGCAAGAAGCGGCGTCAACGTCAACAAATTGGAGCGGGAAACGAGACTCGAACTCGCGACCCCGACCTTGGCAAGGTCGTGCTCTACCAACTGAGCTATTCCCGCGTCTTGGTGACGGGCGCCATTCTATATCTTCACAGCGCCGCGTCAACCCCTTGATTCAATAAAACTTTATTTCTTTTCCGCACTGCTGCTGAGATGCGGCCAGGCAGCCAGCAAGTACTGGATCATCGACCACAGCGTTAAACCCGCAGCGATAATCAGCAGCACATAACCCATCCCGACCCACAGGGTCATTTGCGGTGGGTTACCCAGAAGGATCACTAGGGCAACCATCTGCGCAGCGGTTTTCCACTTGCCCATATTGGACACTGCCACATGCGCTCGCGCGCCCAGCTCCGCCATCCACTCACGCAACGCTGACACGACGATTTCGCGACCAATTATGATGGCCGCCGGCAAGGTCAGCCAGAGCGTGGCGTGCTCCTCGACCAACACCACCAGGGCCACCGCCACCATCAGCTTGTCTGCCACTGGATCGAGAAAGGCGCCGAATGGCGTGCTCTGTTCCCAGCGACGCGCCAGGTAGCCGTCGAACCAGTCGGTTATCGCTGCCAGGGCAAATACCCCGCTGGCGGCCAGGTAGCTCCAGGAAAAAGGGAGATAGAAAAACAGGATGAAGACCGGGATCAGGGCAACGCGCAGAACGGTGAGCAGATTTGGGATGTTCATCAGGACTACTGACCAGCAAGGTGAGCCGGCATTCTACTCGCTGTGCAGGGCTGCATAAATCGACTCGGCGAGCTTTTTACTGATCCCCGGCGCCTTGGCGATTTCGTCGATGCTGGCGCGATTGAGTTCTTGCAAGCCGCCGAAGTGCTTGAGCAGTTCGCGCCGCCGCTTGGGCCCGATGCCGGCGACCTCTTCCAGGCTGGAGGTACGCCGCGCCTTGCCGCGACGCGCGCGATGCCCAGTGATGGCAAAACGGTGGGCTTCATCGCGGATCTGCTGGATCAGGTGCAGCGCCGGCGAGTCGGCCGGCAGCGTGAACTCATGCTCAGGATCATTGAGATAGAGCACTTCCATGCCCGGCTTGCGCGTCACGCCCTTGGCCACGCCCAGCAGGATCAGCTCGGGCACGGCAAGCTCCTGCAGTACGTCGCGCGCCATCGCCATCTGCCCCTTGCCGCCATCGACCAGGAGGATGTCGGGAAGCTTGCCCTCGCCTTCTTTCAGCTTGCTGAAGCGCCGAGTCAGGGCCTGATGCATCGCCGCATAGTCATCCCCCGCCGTCACCCCTTCGATGTTGTAGCGACGGTAGTCGGACTTGAGTGGTCCTTCCGGCCCGAAGACCACGCAGGAGGCAACAGTTGCCTCGCCGCTGGAGTGGCTAATGTCGTAGCACTCCAGGCGCTGCGGTGCTTCATCCAGGTCGAGCGCCTCGGCCAGCGCTTCGAAGCGCGCCGCCACATGCTGACGGTTGGCCAGGCGTGCGCCCAGTGCCTGCTCGGCATTGGTCACCGCCAGCTGTTGCCAGCGCGCCCGCGTACCGCGCACCCGATGACTGATGGCCAGCTCGCGCCCGCGCAGCTCGGCAATGGCTGCAACCAGCGTCGGGAAATCTTCGTGCTGCACGTTGACGATCAGCTCGCCCGGCAGGTCGCGCTCATGACTGGAGAGGTAGTATTGAGCCAGAAATGCCGCCAGCACTGCGCCACCCTCTTCTTCGATGCCCACTTGCGGGAAGAAGGTCTTGCTACCCAGCACGCGCCCACCACGCACACTGATCAGGTGTACGCTGGCGCCGCCCGGGTTGACGATAGCTGCAACCACGTCGACATCCCCAGTACCGCCTTCCATGCTCTGCTGATCCTGCACGCGCCGCAGCAGGCCGATCTGGTCACGCAACTCCGCCGCGCGCTCGAACTCCAGGTTCATCGCCGCCTTTTCCATGGCCGCGGATAACTCATCGGTCAGAGCACTGCTGCGCCCATCAAGGAACATCACCGAGCGGCGCACGTCCTCAGCATATTCTTCCGGGTCGACCAGGCCCACACACGGCCCCTTGCAGCGCTTGATCTGATACTGCAGACACGGCCGTGTACGGTTCTTGAAATAGCTGTCCTCGCATTGGCGGACCAGAAAGGTCTTCTGCAGCAGATTGAGGCTTTCGCGGATCGCACCCGCGCTTGGATAGGGCCCGAAATAGCGCCCCTTCTCCTTCTTCGCCCCACGATGGATGCCCAAGCGCGGGAAGTCGCCGTCGGAGAGCAGCACATAGGGATAGGATTTATCGTCACGCAGCAGGATGTTGTAAGGCGGGCGCCACTGTTTGATCAGCGTCTGTTCGAGCAGCAGCGCCTCAGTCTCATTGCCGGTGATGGTGGTTTCGACTTGTGCGATACGCGCGACCAGGGCAGCCGTCTTGGGTGCCAGACCGGTCTTGCGAAAATAGCTGGCCAGGCGCTTTTTCAGATTGGACGCTTTGCCAACGTAGAGCAGCTTGGCTTCACCATCGAA
>JBBNAI010000621.1:0-1329 GCA_037994305.1 Pseudomonas sp.
CGACCAGCAGCGGGTCATATTCCAGGCAGGTGAGTGGGCTGCCGTCGCGGGCGAGCAGGCGGCCGAGGTGGCCTTTGCCGGCGCACCAGTCGAGCCAATGGGTGGGCGCGTGGCGAAATTGCAGGCGACTGGCGAAGGCTTCGATCTGCTGCCATTTGCGTCCGGGTACGTCGACGTTCAGGCGATGGGAGAGCGGGCCGAGGGCGTGCGCTGGAAGCTCGCCTAGCTCACTTAGGGCCTGCGCGGTGGCGGCCAGCTGAGGGAAGGGGGTTGGCGCATCCAGCAGGTGGGGCTGGTTGTGGCTGCTTTCGGCCTGCTCCAGGCTGCGTGCGCGCAACCACTGCGCCAGTTCGGGGTGATCCTGTTCCCAGGCCAGGCTCAGTTGGGTGAAGGGTGTCGGGCGCCACAGCGCCTGGTGGGCGACAAGGAAGTCGTCCAGGGCCAGGAAGCGGGTCAGCAGGTCGGGGCCGGTGAGGATCATCGTGGTAGGTGCGCCGCTCCAGCGTTCTCCCCGCGTGGGAGAGGCCGGTTAGCGGCCCTGGCAGGCGTCGACGCGCAGCTTGCGCTCCAGCAGGCGGAAGCCGCGCACCAGAACGAAGGCGATGACCAGGTAGAACAGCCCGGCGGCGAAGAAGATCTCCACCGGCAGGTAGGTGCGGGCGATGATCGTGCGTGACATGCCGGTCAGCTCGAGCAAGGTCACGGTGCTGGCCAGGGCGCTGGCCTTGAGCATCAGGATCACTTCGTTGCTGTAGGCCGGCAGGCCGATGCGTGCAGCGCGCGGCAGGATGATGTAGGTCATTGCCTGGGCGCGCGACATGCCCAGTGCACGAGCAGCCTCGATTTCGCCGGGTGGCACGGCCTGGATGGCGCCGCGGATGATTTCGGCGATGTAGGCGGCGGTGTGCAGGGTCATGGTGACCACGGCGCAGACGAACGGGTCGCGCAGCCCCTTGATGCGCAGGCTGAAATCCCAGCTCCAGTCGCCCAGGGCGAAGGTGTGGCTGAGCAGCGTGCCGGTCCACAGTGCACTGCTACGGACGGAGTCGAACTGCGACAGCCCGTAATAGAGCAGGAACAACTGCACCAGCAGTGGGGTACCGCGGAAGAAGAAGATGTAGCCATAGGGCATGGCGCGCACGTACCAGTGGCGCGAGGCGCGGGCGATGCCCATGGGCAGAGCGAGGATCAAGCCGGCGATTACCGCAATGGTCACCAGTTCGAGGGTCAGCCAGGCACCTTCGAGCAGCTTGGGCAGGTATTTGATGATGACTTCCCAGTTCATGAGCTGCTCCGGACGAAGCCGCGGCTGGCGCGCTTCTCAAGGAA
>JBBNAI010000622.1:0-1161 GCA_037994305.1 Pseudomonas sp.
AACCCCGAGCTGCACCAGCAATTGCAGGACTGGCTGCACCACGACACGCGCCACCAGCTGGCCTGGCAACGCCTGCAGCAAATGAGTGGGCTGTTCCAGGCCAGCCAGTTGCCCGATGCCACGCACACCATCCCCCTGCTGCAACGCGCCGAGGCTGACCTGAGCCGCCGGCGCACCCTCAAACTGCTCGGCCTCGGGGCAGCCGTCGGCGGCGTGACGCTGCTGGCCACGCAGGCACCGCCCACCTGGCATGCCGACTTTGCCACCGCGACCGGGGAGCGCCGGCTGGTGGATGTAGGCGATGGCGTCGAGGTGCTGCTAAACACCGGCAGTGCAATGGACGCACGAGGCCGCGAACTGCTGCTGCGCGCCGGCGAAGTGCTGGTCGATGGCGCCGAGTGGCAGGTGCGCTGCCGTTTCGCCGCGTGCAAGGGGCAGCAGGCCCGAGTGCTGCTGCGCGAACGCGACGGCTACAGCGAGATCCGTGTCGAGCGCGGCGAGGTGCTGGTTTCCGCCGAGTCCGGGCAACGCTGGCTGCGTGCCGGCGAGGGGCTGGGCGTGTCGGAGCGGGAGATGAACCCGCTCGGCAAGGGCCCGGTCGATCCCTTCGCCTGGACCCGCGGCCTGCTGATGGTCAACAACATCCGCCTGGGCGACTTCCTCGTCGAGGCCGGGCGCTACCGCAAAGGCTGGCTGGGTTGCGATGCGGCCGTGGCCGACCTGCACCTGTCCGGGGTTTTCCGCCTGGATGAACCCTCGCTGATGCTGCACAACATCACCCACCTGCTACCGGTGAAAATCGTCGAGCGCACCCGCTGGTGGGTGCGAATCGTGTCGGTGGCATAAAAAGTCTGTCGGACTTTTTCGGTTCATCCGGTTAGGGATGATCACTCCCTCAATGGATACCGTCATGCGCTTTGCCAGCCCCCTGCCGTTTCAGCTTCAGCCCCGCACATTGCCCGCCGCCATCTGCCTGGCGCTGGCCTTGGTCGGTGGCACCGCGAGCCTGTCGGCCCAGGCCGCCTCGCCCGCTCCGGCAGTGGCTGCACCGAGCATTCCGGCCGGGTCGCTGGAGCAGGCGCTGAGCACCTTCGCCGAACGCGCCGGCATCACCCTGTCGTACTCCCCGGACGTGGTGCGTGGCCTGAGCAGCCCGGGCCT
>JBBNAI010000623.1:0-3281 GCA_037994305.1 Pseudomonas sp.
GTCGCCGATACTGCTTTCCAGGAACCTGCCCGCCCGGTAGTCGGGCATCACGTCCTTGCCGCCGGTGATGACCTGCTGTGGGCGCTCGACAAAGCAGCCGAGCAGCTGGAATTCGGCATCCAGTACGGCAACCACTGGCACGCGGATTGTGTCGAGGCCGAGGCGCTGCTTCAGGTCATCTTCCGCGCGCCCCTTGGTGATGATCGCCAGCTCGATAAGCGGCTGGATACGCTGCATGAAAGCGAAGGCTGACATATTCAGCTGGCAATCCGGGCACCACATCTCGCCGGCCACCAGCAGGTGATAGCGCCGGCTCACGCGCTTCAAGCGTTCGAGGGTATCGGCACTGATTGCACCCTCCCCGGCCAGCTTGCGCTGCACCTCGT
Organism: Pseudomonas sp.; assembly: GCA_037994305.1. Lineage (GTDB taxonomy): Bacteria > Pseudomonadota > Gammaproteobacteria > Pseudomonadales > Pseudomonadaceae > Aquipseudomonas. The sequence goes on from JBBNAI010000623.1 coordinate 387, forward strand.
GGACGGCGGCAATCTCGGACGGCAGGCCACGGCCGACAAATTCAGCGAAGCTTTCGCCGATTTCACACAGTTGCTGATAGGTCGCCATTGCCGCTTCACCACTGGGTTTTAACGTCACGGAATCTCAGCAGAAAAGCCCTGGCTCAGCAATCTCCCGGCAGGTCGTCGTTCGCCTGGTGAAAGCGCCAGGGCATGACGCCAGCTAAACAAAAAAGCAGGAGCCCCGGGCGAGGCTCCTGCTGCTTGCATCCGGGCTCACGCCCGCGGCATCACTGGTTGCCGGTCAGGGCGTTGTAGCTGGTGAACAGGTTGCGGTAGTCGGGGATGTGGTTGGCGCACAGGGTGCCCAGGCCTTCGATGTCGTTGCGCCAGTCGCGGTGCAGCTCACAAGCCACGCCGAACCAGTTCATCAACTGCGCGCCAGCGGCGGACATGCGGTTCCAGGCGGCATCGCGGGTCATCTCGTTGAAGGTGCCGGAGGCATCGGTCACCACGAACACCTCGAAACCTTCCTCGATCGCCGACAGGGCCGGGAACGCCACGCACACCTCGGTCACTACGCCGGCGATGATCAGTTGTTTCTTGCCGGTGGCCTTGATCGCCTTGACGAAGTCTTCGTTGTCCCAGGCGTTGATCTGGCCAGGGCGGGCGATGTACGGAGCATCCGGGAACATGGCTTTCAGTTCTGGCATCAGCGGGCCGTTGGGGCCGGTTTCGAAGCTGGTGGTAAGGATGGTCGGCAGCTTGAAGAACTTGGCCAGGTCGGCCACGGCCAGCACGTTGTTCTTGAATTTGTCCGGTTCGATATCGCGAACCAGGGAGAGCAAACCAGCCTGGTGATCAACCAGCAGAACCACGGCGTTGTCTTTGTCGAGACGGTTGTATTTGTAAGAAGTAGTCATGGTGCGTTCCTCGCTTTCTGTTTGGGTGCCGACGATTCGGCTGGGTTTGGTTTACGTCGCTGCCTGCTTCGTGGTGTTCGTTGCGGCATGGGTAAAGCTTAAAATCGACACCCCATCTGCACTAGACTGCAAAAATTGCCTCTAGCGTTCTATTTGGAGAACGATGATGGAAGACCTCAACACCCTCTACTACTTCACCCAGGTGGTGGAGCACGGTGGCTTCGCGGCGGCCGGGCGCGCGCTGGACATGCCCAAGTCGAAGCTCAGCCGGCGCATCGCCCAGCTTGAAGAGCGCCTGGGCGTGCGGCTGATCCACCGCACCAGCCGGCACTCCACGCTCACCGAGATCGGCCAGGAGTATTACCAGCGCTGCCTGGCCATGCGGGTGGAAGCGGAAAGCGCGGCGGAAGTGATCGCGCGCAACCTCTGCGAGCCGCGCGGGCTGGTTCGCCTCGCCTGCCCTACCACCCTGCTCAACTCCTGGGTCGGGCCAATGCTCACCCGCTACATGCTCAAGTACCCGCTGGTGGAGCTGGCGATCGAGGCGACCAACCGCCGCGTCGACGTACTCCACGAAGGCTTCGATATCGCCCTGCGGGTGCGCTTCCCGCCACTGGAGAACACCGACATGGTGATGAAGGTGCTGGGCGACAGTACCCAGTGCCTGGTCGGCCACCCTGATTTCGTGCAGCAACTCCCCGCCGGCTTCGAGCCCGACGAGCTCGGCCGCCTGCCCAGCCTGCACTGGGGTGGCTCACAGCGGGAGTATCAGTGGGAGCTGTTCGGCCCAGACGCGGGCAAGCTGTCGATCCGCCACCGACCGCGCATGGTCACCGATGACCTGCGTGCCCTGCGCGATGGCGCCCTGGCTGGCGTCGGCATCGTGCATTTGCCGCGGGTGGCGGTGCGCGAAGACCTGGCCGCCGGCACGCTGGTGGAAATGCTGCCCGGCTGGGCACCCAAGTGCGGGATCGTCCACGCCATCTTCCCCTCGCGCCGCGGCCTGCTGCCCTCGGTGCGCACCCTGATCGACTTTCTCGGCGAGGAATTCCGGCTGAGCGATATGGCCTGACCCCCTTCGCCCTTGCCAGCGCAGCGCCTGGCGCTGGTGATCGTGACAGTGAGGCGTTTGCGCGAAACCTGTGGCCCTGGAGCGAGCGCCTGACAGAGAACCATTTGCCATAGGGGTTGTAATAGGAATTATTCGCAAATAAGATGCCCGCGGTCGCCGTGCTCAGCCATGGCGTTATTTGCGCTTGTCGGCCCGGGGCGTGCCATGTCGCTGCATGAAATGGATTCGATCGTCTCTCTCGATGTGCTGTACGGCACACATCATGGCTGGCTGCATGGCTGGTTGCGGCGCTCGGTCGGCTGTTCGCAGCAAGCGGCGGATCTGGCCCAGGACACCTTTCTGCGCCTGCTGGTGCGTGGCCAGCCGATCAGCGACCGAGCGCCCCGTGCCCTGCTGGCGCGCATCGCCCGCGGCCTGGTGATCGACCACTGGCGCCGTGACGCGCTGGAGCGCGCCTATCACGAGGCGCTGGCGCAGTTGCCCGAGCCCAGCCATCCCTCGCCCGACGTTCGCCATGAGGCGTTGCAGTGCCTGGAGCGCATCGCGCAGATACTCGACGGCCTCAAGCCCGCCGTGCGCGAAGCCTTCCTGCTGTACCAGCTCGGCGGTCTTACCCACGCGCAGGTGGCCGTGGAATTGAACATTTCCAGCCGCAGCGTCGAACGGCATGTGGCGAGCGCCCTGCTGCATTGCTATCGCGTGTGTTTCGAGCAATGAACGCCGTCGAGCGCCTGCCCGAACCCATCGTGCGCACCGCCATCGAGTGGCAGATGCGCCTGCGCGCCAATGCCGGGAACCCCGAGCTGCACCAGCAATTGCAGGACTGGCTGCACCACGACACGCGCCACCAGCTGGCCTGGCAACGCCTGCAGCAAATGAGTGGGCTGTTCCAGGCCAGCCAGTTGCCCGATGCCACGCACA
>JBBNAI010000624.1:0-19560 GCA_037994305.1 Pseudomonas sp.
CCGGGTTTGTTCTTCCTGGGGCAAGTCCACCAAATACGGGAGAGAGTTTCATGAAGCTAGTCACTGCCATCATCAAGCCGTTCAAGCTGGACGACGTGCGCGAGTCACTGTCGGAGATCGGCGTGCAGGGCATCACCGTAACTGAAGTCAAAGGCTTCGGTCGGCAGAAGGGTCACACCGAGCTGTATCGCGGTGCTGAATACGTGGTGGATTTTCTGCCGAAGGTGAAGATCGACGTGGCCATCGCTGATGACCAGCTGGATCGCGTCATCGAGGCGATCACCAAGGCGGCCAACACCGGCAAAATCGGCGACGGCAAGATCTTCGTAGTCAATCTGGAACAGGCCATCCGCATCCGTACCGGCGAAACCGGCACAGACGCAGTTTAAGCCTCAGAAACCAACACCACGCCCCAGGAGAAAACAATATGACTCTGCGTAAGATCGCAGGGCTAGGAGCCCTCTTGTCCCTCGTAACGCCAGGCTTGGCCATGGCTGACGAGGTTGTCCTCAACTCTGGCGATACCGCCTGGATGCTCACAGCGACCTGTTTGGTGCTGTTCATGACCATCCCGGGCTTGGCCCTGTTCTACGGCGGCATGGTCCGCTCCAAGAACATCCTTTCGGTAATGATGCAGTGCTTCGCTATCACCGGTCTGATCAGCGTTCTGTGGGTCATCTACGGCTACAGCATCGCGTTCGACACCACTGGCATGGAGCAGGGCGTTGTTAACTTCAACTCCTTCGTTGGTGGCCTGTCCAAGGCATTCCTTGCAGGTGTTACACCTGCCAGCCTGACAGCGGCCTTCCCGGAAAGTGTGTTCATCACCTTCCAGATGACCTTCGCCATCATCACCCCGGCCCTGATCGTCGGTGCCTTCGCTGAGCGCATGAAGTTCTCCGCGATGCTGATCTTCATGGGCGTGTGGTTCACCCTGGTCTACGCCCCGATCGCCCACATGGTGTGGTCCGGCAACGGCGGCCTGATGTGGGACTGGGGCGTACTGGACTTCGCTGGTGGCACCGTGGTGCACATCAACGCCGGTATCGCTGGCCTGGTTGCCTGCATCGTACTGGGCAAGCGCAAAGGCTTCCCGACCACTCCGATGGCGCCGCACAACCTGGGTCTGACCCTGGTCGGTGCTGCCATGCTGTGGGTCGGCTGGTTCGGCTTCAACGCTGGCTCCGCCATCGCTGCCAACGGCACTGCCGGTATGGCCATGCTGGTTACCCAGATCGCCACCGCCGCCGCTGCACTGGGCTGGATGTTCGCCGAGTGGATCACCCACGGTAAGCCGAGCGCCCTGGGCATCGCTTCCGGTGTGGTTGCCGGTCTGGTTGCCATCACCCCGGCTGCCGGTACTGTCGGCCCGATGGGCGCTCTGATCATCGGTCTGGCTGCAGGCGTGATCTGCTTCTTCTGCGCCACCAGCCTGAAGCGCAAGCTGGGCTACGACGACTCTCTGGACGCCTTCGGCGTGCACGGTATCGGCGGTATCGTCGGCGCTCTGCTGACCGGCGTGTTCGCTGCTCCGGCCCTGGGTGGTTTCGGTGCGGTGGAAGACATCGGCGCGCAACTGTTCATCCAGTTCAAAGGCGTCGCCTTCACAGTGGTCTACACCGGCGTGGTCACCTTCGTGATCCTCAAGGTGCTGGACCTGGTGATGGGCCTGCGTGTGACCGAAGAATCCGAGACCGTAGGTCTCGACCTCTCCGAGCACAACGAGCGCGGCTACAACCTGTAAGTCTTCAGGTGAGTTGAAAAACGCCCGGTTCGCCGGGCGTTTTTCTGTCCGCGCCAATGGCGGCGCGGGGGCATTAGGTACAAAGGAGTACCCATGGAAAGCACGGCTCTGATTCCCTTGCAGTATGCGCTCGACACTTTCTATCTGTTGATTTGTGGGGCCCTGGTGATGTGGATGGCGGCCGGTTTCGCCATGCTCGAGTCCGGTCTGGTACGGGCCAAGAACACCGCGGAAATCCTCACCAAGAATATCGTCCTCTATGCCCTGGCCTGCGTGATGTACCTGCTGCTGGGCTACTACCTGATGTACAGCGGCGACGCCGGTGGCGTGCTGCCCAATTTCGGCTTCCTGATTGGCAGCGAGCATGCAGTCGAAACGGTCGCGGCCGGCGGCGAAGGGGCTCCCGGATTCGCCAAGCGTGCCGACTTCTTCTTCCAGGTGGTGTTCACTGCGACCTGCATGTCGATCGTTTCCGGTGCCGTGGCTGAGCGCATGAAACTGTGGGCCTTCCTCGCGTTTGCCGTGGTCATGTGCGGCGTGATCTACCCGGTGGAAGGCTACTGGACCTGGGGCGGCGGTTTCCTCAAGCACGCCGGCTTCAAGGACTTCGCCGGTTCCGGTGTGGTGCACCTGGCGGGCGCTACTGCGGCACTGGCCGGGGTCATGCTGCTGGGCGCGCGCAAGGGCAAGTACGGCCCGAATGGCCAGATCAACGCCTTCCCCGGCGCCAACCTGCCGCTGGCCACGCTCGGTACGCTGATCCTATGGTTCGGCTGGTTTGGCTTCAACGGGGGGTCGCAGCTGAAGATCAGCAGCATCGAAGACGCCAATGCGGTGGCCTCGGTGTTCGTCAACACCAACCTGGCGGCGGCCGGTGGGCTGCTGGCGGCGCTGGTGGTGGCGCGCCTGCTGTTCGGCAAGGCCGACCTGACCATGATCCTCAATGGCGCCCTGGCTGGCCTGGTGGCGATCACCGCCGAGCCGTCCACACCAACCGGCGTGCAGGCCGCGTTGATCGGAGCGGTGGGTGGCGTGCTGGTGGTGTTCAGCATCCTGCTGCTGGACAAGCTGCGCATCGATGACCCGGTGGGCGCCATCTCGGTGCATGGCGCCGGCGGCGTCTGGGGGCTACTGGCTGTGCCGCTGACCAACTCTTCGGCGAGCTTCAGTGCCCAGCTGATGGGGGCGGCGTGCATCTTCGCCTGGGTGCTGGTGGCCAGCCTGCTGGTTTGGGGTGTGATCAAGCTGGTGATGGGCCTGCGCGTCAGCGAGGAAGACGAGTACGAAGGCGTCGACATCGTCGAGTGCGGCATGGAGGCCTATCCGGAGTTCACCCGCAAATAGCGCAGTCGTCATGCATGACAAGGGGCGCTACGGCGCCCTTTGTCATGTGTGGCCGATGCAATTTCTTCATCAATCCCTAGGTGAAATACCGGCGCGCAGGCTCTAAAATGCGCCGCGAATGGAGCCAGTAGGTGGCGGTCATGTGGCAACAGCGGGTGATTACCCTGCGTGCGCGAGCGCGTGGTTTCCATCTGGTCAGCGATGAACTGGTGACGGCATTGCCGGAACTGGCGCGCTGCAAGGTGGGTCTGTTGCACCTGTGGCTGCAGCACACCTCGGCCTCGTTGACCATCAACGAGAACGCCGATGGTGCGGTCCGACGTGACTTCGAGCGCTTCTTCAATCGTCTTGTGCCCCAGGGTCAAGACGGTTACGAGCATGATTACGAAGGACCGGACGACCTCCCGGCACATTTCAAGTCCAGTTTGCTGGGCTGCCAGCTGAGCCTGCCGATAACTTCAGGGCAGCTGGCGCTGGGTACCTGGCAAGGCATCTACCTGGGCGAGCACCGTGATCAGGCGGGCGCACGTCGGGTACTGGCAACACTCCAGGGCGAGTTCGACTGAACACGTACCGGGCCAATAATTTTTCCAGTGGCGTTTTTGCAAAGCGCGCCGCTGGGCTATAAGTAACGTGCTTTTCGCAAGTCATGAGGTAAAACATGAGCGACGAAGAACTGGAACAAGACGAGCTCGAAGCGGGCGACGAGGATGAAGGCGAGGAGCTGGCTGCCGCCGATGATGGCGATGCCGACGATGACGATGGCGAAGTCGCCGCGCCATCCGGCAAGGCTGGCAAGAAAGCCAAGGCCGCCGTTGATGTCGAGGAGCTGCCTAGCGTAGAAGCCAAGCAGAAGGAACGTGATGCCCTGGCCAAGGCCATGGAAGAGTTCCTCTCGCGTGGTGGCGCCGTGCAGGAGATCGAGGCCAACGTGGTCGCCGATCCGCCGAAAAAGCCAGACAGCAAATACGGCAGCCGGCCCATCTGAGCCCGGTTCACCGATGAAAAAGCCCGCCAATTGGCGGGCTTTTTCATGTCTGTGGCAGTAGGCGCGAACTGCTCTCGAGCACCAGCTTCTAAGGCTGGGCTTGCCAGCTTTGCAGCAGGGCTGGCAGCTCAGCCAGGCTGCGGATCTCTGCATCCGGCAACTGCTCGCCGCTCCAGGTTTTGGCCTGCGGGTTGAACCAGATAGCGCGCAGGCCTGCGGCCCGCGCCCCGGCGATATCGTCGCTGGGATGGTCGCCAATATGCACCGCTTGGGCAGCGGACACGTCGGCGTGCTGCAGGGCGGTGAGGAAGGGCTTCGGGTCGGGTTTGCCAATGCCCAGCTCTTCGGCGCACAGAGCAAACTGGAAGTAATCGGCCAGACCCAGGCGGCGCACATCGGCATTGCCGTTGGTGATCACGCCGAGAATGAAACGTTCGGCCAGTTGCTCCAGGGTCGGATGCACCTCGGGGAACAGTTGGACTTGATGGCGCGCGGCGAGGAACACCTGGAAGCCCTGTTCGGCCAGCTCCTGCGCTTCTCCATGGGCATAGCCGGCGTCTTCCAGGGCGTGGAACAGGATGCGCCGGCGCAGTTCGCTGAGGCGGTGTTTGAGGCCGGGATCGGCGCTCAGCAGGCGGCTGCGGATCGCCCACAGGTGCTCGATGGGAACCGGGCCCAGACGCGTGGCATGCAGTGCCAGCCAGTCGCGCAGGGTGGCCTCGGCGCTGTGCATGACCGGGGCGACATCCCACAGGGTGTCGTCGAGGTCGAAAGTGATCAGGCGCAGGCTCATTCGTCGCTCCCGCTGCTGCGTTTGGCGCGTGGGTGGGCGCGGTCATACACCGCGGCCAGGTGCTGGAAATCCAGGTGGGTGTAGACCTGGGTGGTGGCGATATCGGCGTGGCCGAGCAGCTCCTGCACGGCGCGCAGGTCCTGCGACGACTCCAGCATGTGGCTGGCGAAGCTGTGCCGCAGCATGTGCGGGTGCAAGTGCTGACCCAGTTCACGCACCCCGGCCTGGCGCACGCGCAATTGCACCGCGCGGGCGCCCAGACGGCGGCCCTGCTGGCCGATGAACACGGCGCCATCGGCCGGATTGGCCAGCGCGCGCAGCGGCAGCCATTGCTCGAAGGCCTCGCGGGCCTTGCTGCCCAGCGGCAGCTCGCGAGTCTTGTTGCCCTTGCCGGTGACCCGTACCAGGCCGCCGGCCAGGTCGAGGCCGTCGAGGTTGAGGCTGACCAGTTCGGACAGGCGCAGGCCGGAGGAATAGAACAGTTCGAGCATGGCCTGGTCGCGCCGGGCGATGAAGTCATCTTCCACGGCGCCATCAAGCAGTTGCTGGGTGCGATCGGCATCCAGGGTGCGCGGCAGGCGACGTTCGCCTTTAGGTGCGCTGATGCCGGCGGCCGGGTCATGCCGGCACAGGCCTTCACGGCTCAGGTACTGGTAGAAACCGCGTACCGCCGACAGCAGGCGGGCCAGCGAGCGGCTGGCCAGGCCGGTGCCATGCAGGCGGGCGATGAAGCTGCGCAGGCTGCGGCTATCGAGGTCGCTCCAGCTGCCGATGGCGTTCTTTTCGCACAGCACCACGACCTTGAGCAGGTCGCGACGGTAGCCATCGAGGGTATGCGCCGACACCTGACGCTCGCGGCGCAGGTGTTCGAGATAGGCGTCGAGGTGATCCTGCATAAGGCTCACTTAGCGCATAGGCGCCGGGTAGGAGCGAGTGTGGCTCGCTGCAGCTGCTTAGCGCACCGAGCGCAGGGGCGCGGCAAAGCGCGGCAGCACGCGGGCCAGAACTTCAGCCACATAGCTGAGGAACAGGGTGCCGAGGCTGCTCTTGTAGTGCTGCGGGTCCGGGCTGCCGATGGCCAGTACGCCGTGCAGGCCCTGGTGGGTCAGCGAGACCACGGCGGCCGAGCCGACCTGCTCATATTCGGCTTCACCGAAGAGGAACAGCAATTCGTTGGGGCGCAGCACGCCGCAGGTGGATTTGCCGCCGCTCAGCAGGTTGCCGATGGCCTGGTGCGCCTCGGCGCTGGTCACTGCACGGCCGACACCCAATGGTGCTTCGCTGAACAGGATCAGGCTGACGAAGGGCACCTGGAACTCGTGGCGCAGGCTGTCTTCGACGGCGCCGACCACTTCTTCCAGGCTGCTGGCATCGAGCAGGTCGAGGATCAGGCGGCGGGTCTTGTCGAACAGGCGATCGTTGTCGCGCGCCACGTCCATCAGCAGCGACAGGCGATGGCGCATGTCGATGTTGCGTTCGCGCAGCAGCTTGACCTGGCGCTCCACCAGCGACACCGCCTCACCGGGCAGGTGCGGGATGCGCAACTCCGGGATCAGCTCATCATGGTCGACGAAGAATTCCGGGTGCTGCCGCAGGTAGGCGGCGACGCTCTCGGAGTCGAGCTGAACGGGCTGATCCTGGTCACTCATAGACGGACTTGTCCTTCGTACACACGAACGGCGGGTCCGGTCATCATAACCGGCTGGCCCGGGCCTGCCCACTCGATGCACAGCTTGCCGCCGGGCAATTCCAGCTGTAGGGGCGAATCCATCCAGCCCTGGCCAATCGCGGCCACTGCCGCGGCGCAGGCGCCGGTGCCGCAGGCCTGGGTTTCCCCGGCGCCGCGTTCCCATACGCGCAGGCGTGCATGCTGGCGGTCGACCACCTGGAGGAAGCCGACATTGACCCGCTGCGGGAAGCGCGGGTGATGTTCCAGCTTGGCGCCGAGGCTGTGCACCGGCGCGCTGTCGACATCGGCGACGCGCAGCACCGCGTGCGGGTTGCCCATGGAGATGGCGGCCAGCTCGACGGTCTGGCCGTCGACTTCGACCGGATAGCTCAGGGCCTGGCTGTCGGCCTGGAACGGAATATCGGCCGGTACCAGGCGTGGCGGGCCCATGTCGACGGTGACCTGGCCATCAGCGCGCAGGTTGAGCTCGATGACGCCGCCCTTGGTTTCGACGCGGATCTGCTTCTTCACCGTCAGGCGCTTGTCGATCACAAAGCGCGCGAAGCAGCGCGCGCCATTGCCGCATTGCTCCACTTCCGAGCCGTCGGAGTTGAAGATGCGATAGCGGAAGTCGACGTCCGGGTTGCTCGGCGCTTCGACCAGCAGCAGCTGGTCGAAACCGACACCGGTGTTGCGGTCGCCCCAGGCCTTGGCATGCTTGGCCTGGATATGCGCGTGCTGACTGATCAGGTCGAGGACCATGAAGTCGTTGCCGAGGCCGTGCATCTTGGTAAAGCGCAGCAGCATGACAATTACTCGCGAGGGGCCGAAGGCAGCAGGCTTTCGCCGGCATAGAGTTCTTCGATGGTTTCGCGGCGGCGTACTTCGAAGGCCTGTGTACCATCCACCAGCACCTCGGCGGCGCGGCCGCGGGTGTTGTAGTTGGAACTCATGACAAAGCCATAGGCACCGGCCGAGCGCACGGCCAGCAGGTCGCCTTCGGCCAGCACCAGTTCGCGACCCTTGGCGAGGAAGTCGCCGGTCTCGCAGATCGGCCCGACCAGGTCGTAGTTGCGTGCCTGGCCGTCGCGCGGCTGTACCGGGGTGACGTCCATCCAGGCCTGGTACAGGGCTGGGCGGATCAGGTCGTTCATCGCCGCATCGATGATGGCGAAGTCCTTGTGCGTGGTGTGCTTGAGGTACTCCACGCGGGTCAGCAGTACGCCAGCGTTGGCCACGATGTAGCGGCCCGGTTCGAATACCAGGGCCAGGTCGCGGCCCTGGATGCGCTCGCGCACGGCTTTGATGTAGTCGCCGGCCAGCGGCGGCTGCTCATCACGGTACTGCACGCCGAGGCCGCCGCCGAGGTCCAGGTGCTTGATCTGGATGCCTTGCGCGGCAAGCTGATCGACCAGTGCCAGCAGGCGGTCGAGGGCATCGAGGAAGGGCGGCAGGCTGGTCAGTTGCGAGCCGATATGGCAATCGACACCGACCACCTGCAGGTTCGGCAAGGCAGCGGCGCGGGCGTACACCGCCGGCGCCTGCTCGATGTCGATGCCGAACTTGTTTTCCTTGAGGCCGGTGGAAATGTACGGGTGGGTGCCGGCATCCACGTCCGGGTTGACCCGCAGCGAGATCGCCGCCGTCTTGCCCAGCTCGGCCGCCACCACTTGCAGGCGCTCCAGCTCGTCCACCGATTCGACGTTGAAGCAGTGCACGCCGACTTCCAGGGCGCGGCGCATGTCGTCACGGGTCTTGCCGACGCCGGAGAAGACGATCTTCGCGGCATCACCACCCGCAGCCAGCACGCGTTCCAGTTCGCCACGGGAGACGATATCGAAGCCGGCGCCGAGGCGCGCGAGGACATTCAGCACGCCGAGGTTGGAGTTGGCCTTGACGGCGAAACACACCAGATGCGGCACGCCGGCCAGGGCATCGGCGTAGGCGCGGTACTGCGCCTCGATGTGGGCGCGCGAGTAGACGTAGGTGGGCGTGCCGAAGCGCTCGGCAATGGCGGACAGGGCCACGCCCTCCGCGAACAGTTGCCCGTCGCGGTTGGTAAAGGCTTGCATGGAACCCCCTTAGAGGAAGATGTCTTTATCGCGGTCTTGCGTGGTTTTTTCGTCGTCCGGGTGATACAGCGGGCCTTTCTGGCCACAACCGGCAAGGGCGGCGGTAACGACGACAAGCGCGATGAAGGGCAGCAGCAGGCGCTTCATGGTCAAATCCTTTGCGAAATCGAGAATGACCCGGAGTATACCGAGCCCCTGCCACCTTGCCTATGTACGTCCGGCGGGCCCTGGGATTGCCCTGTGCGGGGTGTTTGCGGCTAGCATGCGCGGTAAAAATGGAGTCGTGATGGATCTGCCTGCCCCTCTCGCCAGTTCGGTCTCGGTTGCATACCTGCAGGGTTTGCTGGATTACCTCGGGCGCCAGGGTTTCGCCAGCGAGGCCTTGCTCGCCAGCGTGCAGCTGAGCCCGGCGATCCTGGCCCAGCGCGACCAGCGCATTGCCGTCAGCGTCTATCTGGAGTTGCTCGCCGAAGGCGTGCGCCTGACCGGAGATGACCATCTCGGCCTGCACCTCGGCGAGGCCATCCGCCCCGGTTACTACGGCGTGCTGGGCTACCTGATCATGAGCTGCGCGACCCTCTCCGACGCCCTGCATCGCCAGGCGCGCTATGCCTCGCTGGTCGGCAACCTGGGGCGTGTCGAGCTGGACGAAGAGCCCGCGCGCGAAGGGCTGGAGGCGCAGGTGGTGCATAGCTGGCATCCCCTGGTGAGTCAGCAGCGGCGCCAGCACAGCGAGGAAACCCTGGCCGGCTGGCTGACCTTCGGTCACTGGATCAGTGGGCTGAAGATCCCGCCCACCGAGGTGCGCTTCCAGCACCCGGCACCGGCCGATACCTCCGAACATGCGCGAGTCTTTGGCTGCCCGGTGCTGTTCGGCCAGGCCGACAATGCGCTGGTGTTCCCCAAGCGTCTGCTGGCCACGCCACTAGGCCAGGCCGATGCGCAACTGCGCCAGCTGCTCGATGCCCATGCCGATCGCCTGCTTGGCCAGCTCAACCTGGGCCCCAGCGTGATCGACCGTGCGCGTCACGAACTGGCTCGCCAGTTGCCCGAGCAGGGCGCCGATCTGGAGCTGCTGGCGCAGACCCTGCAACTCAGTCCGCGCACTTTGCAGCGGCGTTTGCGCGAGGCCGGGTTATCCTTTAGCCAATTGCTCGACCAAACCCGCGAGCAACTGGTACTGCACTACCTGCGCGACCCGGCGCTGGAACTGGCGGAAATCGCCTTCCTCGTCGGTTTCAGCGAGGCCGGCTCCCTGGCCCGTGCCTTCCGCCGTTGGACCGGGCAAAGCCCCGGCGCCTACCGGCAGGCCGACCTCGCATCCCTTCCCTGAGGACGTTGTAATGAGTTTGAGCGAAGCCCGTTTCCATGATCTGGTCGATGCCGCACAAGAGGCCGTGGAAGATATTTTCGACGACAGCGACATGGACATCGATCTGGAAAATTCCGCCGGCGTACTGACCGTGCGCTTCGAGAACGGCACGCAGCTGATCCTCAGTCGCCAAGAGGCGATTCGCCAACTCTGGGTGGCGGCGCGTTCCGGTGGTTTCCACTTCGACTACGACGAGACACAGGCGCTGTGGATCTGCGACACCAGCGAAGAGCCGCTGGGCGAACTGCTGGCACGCGTGACTCAGGAGCAATCCGGTGAGCAACTCGAGTTCGAAGAGCTCTGAGGTCGTCGCCTCGCCCTGCCGCCGCCAGTGCTGCCTGGATGACCAGGACGTGTGTCTGGGATGCGGTCGGCGTCTGGCCGAGATTCTCGAGTGGGGCCAGGCACCTGGCTCGCGGCGTCGGGAAATCTGCCAGGCAGCCTTGCTGCGCCTGCGTCCGGGGTTAAAAATCTGACCGTTCAGTCTTGTTTCCTCGGCTGCCTGTGGTACGGTCAGCCGACACCCTGCAAAACCCTGCCCTCTGGCGGGGTTTTGCTTTTTCTGGCCCGCACAGGAGATAGTCGGACGCCATGAGCAGCACCCCATCGATCACCATCACCCGTCTCGATCTGCAACGTCTGGAGCGCCTGCTCGACAGCCTGGAGGACCATGGCCCAACCGCCCAAGCTCTGGAAACAGAGCTGGCGCGGGCGCAGGTTGTCGGGCATGCCGAGGTGCCGGCCGGGGTGGTGACGATGAATTCGCGGGTGCACTGCCGGGAGGAAGGCAGCGGCAAGGATTACCACCTGACCCTGGTTTATCCGCAGGATGCCGGTGCCGAGGGCACGGTATCGATTCTCGCCCCTGTGGGCTGCGCGCTGCTCGGTCTGTCCGTGGGCCAGCATATCGACTGGCCGGGCCCGGGCGGAAAAGTGCTCAAGCTCACCCTGCTGGCGGTGGAATACCAGCCGGAAGCCGCCGGTGAATACAGCCGCTGAGAGGCGACGTGTGAGGCAGACGAGCCTGGTCGCTCATTGACGAGCCAGGAACGCCGGGCCTCGCGTGCACTCAACTCAACGGCGGCTTCGTCGCCCGCTGTCAGCCTTCACAGCCCCAGGTTCGCACGATGCAGCTGTTGCCACCGCGTGCTGCGCATTGGGCGATGGCGCCGTTCTGCGCGTCGCCCGCAGAGGCTGCGGTAGCCCAGCCGTACACGCTGGAGCCATTGGCCTGGTCTGCCGCATAAGCAGCACACTCGCCGGCAAATTGCAGTACGACCTGGCAACCGGCACCGCACTCGTCCAGGGCACGGGTTTGCGCCTGGCCGTAGTCGGCATAGTTGTAGGAGAAGCCGAACTGCTCACCCTGGTTGCTATCGATGGCCAAGGCTCCGGCGGCGAATACCTGGCCTCCACCGATTGCCAGTGCCAAACCAAGGGAAAGGGTGCGCACAACGCGGATTGCTCGCTGCATGAGGAACTCCTGGGTATTTAAGGTTGGCGGCTGCTCTGCTGGCAGGCTGCGCTCAACTCTAAAGCCCGCACTATGCCCGGCGATAGTGTTTTGCCACTATCGATGTGGGCCGGCGCATGGCGCTAACTCCCCACGTGGATGCCGGCCAGCAGGCTGCGCAGCCCTGGCGGGAGATCTGCGCTCAGCGTGCTGTGCGGTTGGGCATGGCCCAGACCGAGGCTCAAGGCCAGCGCAATGCTGGCGGCGATACTGTAGAGGCCGGCGCCGGCAAGGGCGCCGCTGTGGGCGTGTTTGCGGATGAAACTGGCCATGTGCGACTCCTGCGCCGTGGGTCGGGGTGGCGCTAGAGTCGCTCAGGCTGAATCGATTGAATAATGCGCTATCGGCGTAGTAATTATCAGTCGAATCGATGCGTAATCGAGGCCATGCCTGCGCCATGACCCTGTTGGCTGGGCTAGAGTCAGTTCCATCGGCAAGGAGGCCCCGCTCATGTCCAGTCTGCCCCTGTATTTTCCATCCGGCTTTTCCCTCGACCGCGCGCTGCTGTGCGCCGGCCTGGTCGAGCAGGCGTATGCGCAGTACCAGCAGTGGCTGACGCAGGGCAAGCCGCGGCGCCCCGAGGACTTTCGCTGGACGCCGCCGAGCATGCCCGGCTGGCGCTTCTCGACGCCGGTGTGGAGCATTCTCAGCGAGCTGCACTTTCTCAACGAGTCCGAACCCTTTGGCTTCGCCGCGGCCAACGACCAGGGCGAAACCTACCTGGTGCTGCGTGGCACCGAGTCGGCGCAGGACTGGCTGGATGACCTGGATGCCGAGCAGCAACCCTGGCCCTGGCAGCCTGGCCAGGGGCGAGTGCATGCTGGCTTTCTCAAACTCTATGGTTCGCTGCGTGATCTCGCGCTGGCGGCGCTGGACAGCCTGCAGCCCCGCGGGCCGCTGTGGTCCTGTGGGCACAGCCTGGGCTGTGCACTGAGCAGCATGGCGGTGCTCGACCTGCACGAGCGCTGGCCGGACCAGCCGTTGCAGCACTACAACTTCGCCAGCCCGCGGCTGGTGGCGGTGGATTTCGCGGCCGCCTACAACGGCCTCGGCGTGCCCACCTATCGTGTGGTCAATGACAGTGATCTGGTGCCCGAGGTGCCGCCGGCCGACAGCGATGGCCTGTTCTATCAGCACCTGGGCCAGGCGGTGACCTTTACCGCCAGCTACGGTGGGGTGGCGGCCAATCACAGCATGACGGACTGCTACCTGTATGCGCTGCAGCACCCGCAGGCGCCAATGCGTGGCTGAGCGTCAGGCGTTCTGCAGGGCGCTGTTCAGCGCGGTTTCCAGCTCGGTCTTGTAGCGCAGGTAGTGGATGGTCTGTGCATGGCCGTCGCCGAGGATGCGCGACAGGTCCAGGTCGGTGATGTAGCAGGGATAGCGCTCGGCCTCGCGGCGCTGGGCGAGGATGTGTCGCGCTACCGCTCTGAACAGCTCGTGGCCGTATTCCAGCTCGGAAAACTCGCGGTGGTTGCAGTACAGGGTGACATGCACGCGTGCGTTGTCGGCCGGCTCGACGATCGCCTGTACGTCATAGAACGGATGGCTCACCGGCGCCTGCAACGGCGCGCGGCGTTCCAGGTGTTTGGCGCGCTGCGGTGGTGCCGGTAGCACCTCGTAATAGAGCACGTCCAGTGCGGCCGGCGGCAACGGGCTGTCCAGGGGCAGCAGGGCATTGCGGCGGTACAGCACCGATTGCAGGAAGCGTTGCAGCGGCGTGAGCAGGCTTTGCTCGTCACGGTACGGCAGGCGCTGGCGCCATAGCGCGTTGTATTCGTCGAGCACGCTCAGCTCGGCCTGCTGGCCGTCGAGGCGGTAGAACACCTGGATGCAGTCCGGGCGCCCAATGGGCAGGATCAGCGCCAGGTCTTCGCCTTCCAGGGCGTAACGGTCGAGGTGCAGCGGGCTGTAGTCCGGCTGTTCTTCACCCAGGTGCTCGATCAGCGCCGGCAGGTCGCCGAGGGCCGCGTGGCTGACCTGGCCTGGCTGCAACTCGAGCACGTGATAGTGCTGCTGCACCTGCAGCAGGTAGCGCTGGTGCTGCCCGCCGAGGTGGCTGAGGGCGTCGCTGAACAGTTCCTCGACGCGCTGGGCGATGGCCGTTGCGCGGTTGCGGCAGAAACAGCGCACGCGCAGGTTGGGCCGGCGGCCATCGGCTGGCAGGCTGTTGAGGAAGTCGCGCAGGCAATCGAGCAGGGCGTGCGGACCGTCATAGCGGCTGACCAGCAGCTCGTTCCAGCTGTTCAGGCTGAGCTGGTCGAGGGTCAGCACCAGGTTCTCACGCACCCCTGAATAACCCAGCGAGTCGGTGCGCCCGGTGGTCATGTGCACGTTGAGCTGGCTGTGCGCCTTCAGCGGGTCGATGCCGACGTTGACCATCAGCAGCACCTCGGATGGTTCGGCGGCGTGCAGCAGGGCGTCTTCGGAAACCGACGGCAGCGGCAGCGGGATGGCCTGCTGCAGGCTGCTGAGCAGGTTGGACAGCTCGAACTCGGTCAGATCGCTGCTGCCCGGGTGCAGCGACAGGCGCGTGCTGCTGTCGATCACGCCGTTGCGGTGGCACCAGGCGAGCAGTTCGATCAGCTCGCGGGCCCGCTTGAGCGGGGCGAAGTCCGGCCATTCCTGGCCATTCAGGCTGCCGTTGTACAGCGCCCACTGGGTTTCGCCTTCGGCTTCCGGGCTGGGGCTGTTGACCAGGGTCAGGGTGTCTTCGGCGAGGTCCGGGGCGATGCCCGGGTTGATGAATTCGATCTTGCCGGCCTTGCGCTCGAAGGCTGCGTACAGGCGCCGGCCGAGCACGCCGAGGTCACGGCTGTTGAGCTGGCTGCCGGTCTGCTCGGTGCGGGCGAATTGCGAGAGGAAGCGATAGCTGTAGGTCAGTTCGTTGACCAGCGCGCGGCGCTCGGCGCTGACCTGGCGCACCTTCCATTGGCTGCGGCTGTCGAGCATCGCCAGGTCGCGTGGGCTCCAGTTCCACTCGCCGGTCAGGCGTTCCAGCAGCAGGCGTTGCCAGCTCTTGGCGCGGTGGCGGGGCGGGTTGCTGAGCTTCTTGTTGACCTTGAGGTACAGGCAGCGGCGGATCAGCTCCAGGCGCTCGCGCTCGCCGCGTGCGGTGAGGTATTCCTCCAGGCGGCGGTAGACCACGATGTAGGGGTCCAGCTCGTCGAGGTCCAGGCGCCCGGCGAACACCGCCTGCTTGAAACGCAGGCTCAGGCATTCGACCTTGGGATGCTCGCTGGCGTAGACCTCGGTGAGCAGCAGCTTGAGCACCGACTTGTAGGGCGACTCGATGCCCTTGAACAGCTGCCACATGCCGGCGCCGATGAACTCGCTCGGCGGGATGCGAGCCAGGTTGCCCAGGTCCAGCACTTCTTCGCCGCGCACGAAGCGCTTGCCCAGCAGCGCCTGGGTGTAGCTGGCGTAGCTGGCTTCCTCGTAGACCGGCACCAGCCACCACAGCGGCGTGCGCCCACCGAGCCAGATAGCGGTGCGGTAGAACTCGTCGAGCAGCAGGTAGTGCTGGGTGGTGCCGCAGTCGTCGGAGGTCAGCTGGGCATCTTCGCGGTCGCCGAGGGTGAAGCGTGCCGGGTCGACCAGGAAGCAGTGTGCCTCGGCACCCTGGGTCGCGGCCCAGGCCTCCAGCAGGTCGCACTTGCGGCGTAGCTCGGCCACGGCAGCAGCCGGCAGGAGCGGGTCATGGCAGACCCACAGGTCCATGTCGCTCTGTTCGGCCTGTGCCACGGTGCCCAGGCTACCCATCAGGAACAGACCGTGGATCGGCATTGGCGGATTGCCGCGGCGGGGCTTGTAGGTGAACGAGCGAGTCAGGCGCATGGCTTCGGCGAGAATCGCCTCGTCCGGCTCGAAACCGGACAACCCGGCCGGTGCGGTACCGGAGACATAGCCCGGCAGCAGCGGATGGTTGACGTGGAACAGCAGTGGCAGCAGCTTGAGGACCAGTTGCTGGCGCGTCGACAGCGCCTGCATGGCGCGGTCCAGACGCCCGTCATTGACCTTCAGAAAGCGTGCACGCAGCTGCGCCAGCACCTTGCGGTCGATGCCGTCGTTGATGTCCGGGCGGATTTCCTGGGTGCGCGTCATGTACTGCTCGAAGCAATGAGTGGAGCAAGCCTATCAGTCGCTGCGTTCGCGCGGCAGAGGCCCTTGTCGTTGTATCGGCGCGATGGGGGTTGGCTAGAGGGTGGTGCAGGGCTGACGTGGCAGCGGGCGGGGTGCCCGCTGCGGCGTCGGGTTGAGAACCTGGTTCTCAGGCGTGTTGCGGGCAGAGGATGGTCAGCAGGGCCTGGGCGTGCTCGGCGGCATCCAGGCCGAGGCTGGTCAGGTAGCCGCCGTCGGCCTGGGTCACCAGGCCTTTTTCATGCAGGCGGGTGATCGCCATCTGGGCTTTGGAGGTGGCGTTGTTATGCACCTTGATGCCTTCCTGCACATTATCCAGGTTGTACAGGGCGAGGATTTCCAGCTCGGCAACCAATTCGGGGGTATAGGCCATGGGGACTCCGGGTTCTTGTTGTAGGGCTGGGGTTTGTTGACGCTTCGGCGCGTCCGAAGCGTCAAAAAACCCTACGGGCAGTGTAGCGGGCATGCCTCAGTCTGCTGCCTGTTGATGCTGCCATTGGGCGAGTATCTGCTGGTAGCGGCCGTCGGCCTTGATTGTGCGCATGCCGTGGTCGAAGCGCTCCAGCAGGGTTTCCGCCTGGGCGTGGTAACGCGAAAAACTCAGGTACAGGCGTGGCTGGTGCAAGGTGGCGACCGGGACGAATTGTCCGGCCAGCTCGGGGTGCTCCTGAAACAGCGCGCGGGCCGTACCACGATAAGCGGCGGTGAAGTCGACGCGGCCATGCTGGAGCATCAGGAAACCGTTGTAGTCGCGGCGTACCGGCACCCGCTGCACGCCCTGCAGGTTGTCGAAGGCGGGGCCGTATTCGTAGCCAAGGGTCACCGTCACCTGGCGCCCGGTGAGTTGCTGCAGGTCGCTCACCGGTTTGGCTTGATCCTTATTGGCCCACAGCAGGATGTCGTCGCTGAACAGCGCCTCCTGGGGCAGGCGGTATTCGGCGGCGATGCGTGCATCCGGTGAGGTGTTGAAGCAACCGGCCAACTGCCCGGTGCGGGTCAGCTCCATGCAGCGCGAATAGGGGTAGGGCAGCAGCTCGATGCGCGTGTTGCTGGCGGTGAAGGCGGCGCGCACGATGTCTACCGACATGCCCTGCACCTGGCCGTCACGGTAGGCGGTGAAGGGGTACCAATCGTCCTCGGCGCCGATGCGAAAAACTTCGTCGGCCAGCGCCAGCGCAGGCGTGCACAGACTGATCAGGGCGAGCAGCGATACCACACCAATACGGCGGATTGAGCGGTCCAAGGCATGTACTTCCCGGCCGGAGGATGAGGGCACCTTAACAGTGCGTGGCCGGGGAGCAATAGACCTGGGTCAACAAAGCTCAATCCTCGGCGGGCAGCTCCGGTAGTGCGCGCAAGGCCTGTTCGTACCAGGCGGTGTCGAACGGGCGATCGGCGCGCAGCATGGCGTCGATTTCGTGCGCCAGGACCAGGGCCATGAGCTGGAGAATTTCCTCGCGCTCGTAACCGACCAGGGTCAGCTTGTTGTAGACCGCTTTGGCAGCCGGCGGGTTGTCCGCTTCCAGCTGGTTTTCGATGGCCTGGATCAGGGTTTCTTCGGCGAAGGCTTCTTCTTCGCTGTCGTCATGTTCGCTCATGGGCGACTCCTTGGTAGCAGGCCGGCAGTTTGCCACGCCTGGCTGGCGGACGGCGCATTCAGCGCGCCAATGAAGCTGCACGGCGCTGCCCGGACAGCTATAACAGGTGCTTTCCCCCTGCCTAGTGGTACCGATCATGCTCAAGCTTCACGGATTCGCCGTCAGCAACTACTTCAATATGGTCAAACTGGCCCTCCTGGAAAAGGGCCTGCCCTTCGAGATCGTCACCGTGCACGGTGGCCAGACGGCGGAGTTTCTCGCCATCAGCCCACGCGGCAAGGTGCCGGTGCTGCAGACCGAACAGGGCTTCATCAACGAGACCAGCGCGATCCTCGAATACCTCGAAGAGCGTGGCGAAGGGCGTGCGCTGCTGCCGAGCGAGCCCTATGCGCGGGCCCAGGTGCGTGCGCTGATGAAGGAGATCGAGCTGTACCTCGAGCTGCCGGCGCGCAGTTGCTATCCGGAGGCCTTCTTCGGCGGCAAAGTCGACGAGTTCACCAAGGCCAAAGCCAAGGCCGAACTGCTGGCCGGAGCGGCGGCGCTCAAGCGGCACGCCACGTTCGGCCCCTATGTGGCGGGCGAGCAGTTCAGCCTGGCCGATCTGTACTTCCTCTACAGCGTCGACCTGGCCAGCATCGTCGCGAAGAAGGTGTTCGACTTCGACCTGCTTGCCGAGCTGCCGGCCGCCAAGGCGCTGTTCGCCCTGCTCAACCAGAACCCCCATGTGCAGCAGATTGCCGCCGACAAGGAGGCCGGAATGGCCGATTTCATCGCCGCGGTCAAAGCCAGGAGCTGATTCGTCCTCGCCTGCCCGCCTCGTGTAGAGGGCGGGGGGGGTGGCTTAGCCGGCGGCGAAGTCGAGCAGGGCCTGGCCGGTCAGGCGGTAGGTGGTCCATTCATCCTGCGGCTTGGCGCCGAAGGACTCATAGAACTCGATGGCCGGGGTATTCCAGTCCAGCACCGCCCACTCCAGGCGACCGCAGCCCTTGCTCACGGCCAGCTGGGCCAGATGCCGCAACAGCGCCTTGCCGGCGCCGATCTTGCGTTGCTCGGGGCTGACGTAGAGGTCTTCCAGGTAGATGCCGTGCTTGCCCAGCCAGGTCGAGTAGCTGAAGAAATACACCGCGTAGCCAATCGGCACGCCGTCCAGCTCGCATATTAGCCCGTGGGACGTGCTGCCTTCGCCGAACAGGCTGGCCTGGATGCCGGCCACGTCGGTTTTCACCTCGTGCTCGGCTTTTTCGTAGATCGCCAGGTCGATGATGAAACGCAGGATCTGCGCGGCGTCGTCGAGGGTCGCGGGGCGGATGTGCAGGGGCATGGGGGACTCAACCGTAGAGAAGGACCAGGGTGGCCAGCGGCAGGCCAACCACGCAGAGGAGGCCGAAGGCGGTAACCCAGCTGGAGCGCGGGCCTATAGCGTCAGCCGAGAGTGGCAGGCGAGGGTAGCGGCCCAGCGTCAGCAGGCGCAGCATCAGCCAGCCGGCAGCATAGAAGAGCTGATCGAATAGCCAGTCGAACAGCGCCTCGATCAGTCCCTTAAACAGCAGGAACAGACCATGCAGCAGTGTGTACATGGGAAGTCCCTTTCCCGTTGGCTGGCGATCAGCGCGTCGCCAGCAGTGCCTTACCGCGTGCTACAGCCGCGCGCACCTGATTCGGTGCGGTGCCGCCGATGTGGTCGCGGGCGTTGACCGAGCCTTCCAGGGTGAGCACGGCAAACACGTCGTCGCTGATCTGGTCGCTGAACTGGCGCAGTTCGTCCAGGCTCATCTCGGCCAGGTCCTTGCCGCTCTGCACGCCGTATTTCACGGCGTGGCCGACGATCTCGTGGCAATCGCGGAAGGGCAGGCCCTTGCGCACCAGGTAGTCGGCGAGGTCGGTGGCGGTGGAGAAACCGCGCAGTGCCGCTTCACGCATGATCGCGTGCTTGGGCTTGATCGCCGGGACCATGTCGGCGAACGCGCGCAGCGAATCGCGCAGGGTGTCGGCGGCGTCGAACAGCGGTTCCTTGTCTTCCTGGTTGTCCTTGTTGTAGGCCAGCGGCTGGCCTTTCATCAGGGTCAGCAGGCCCATCAGCGCGCCGAACACGCGGCCGGTCTTGCCGCGCACCAGTTCGGGCACGTCCGGGTTCTTCTTCTGCGGCATGATCGAGGAACCGGTGCAAAAGCGATCCGGCAGGTCGATGAACTGGAACTGCGCCGAAGTCCACAGCACCAGCTCTTCGGAGAAGCGCGACAGGTGCATCATCGCCAGCGAGGCGGCGGCGCAGAATTCGATGGCGAAGTCGCGATCGGACACGCCATCCAGCGAGTTACCGCCAACCT
>JBBNAI010000625.1:0-12433 GCA_037994305.1 Pseudomonas sp.
GACCTGCTGACCGAGCTGGATGTGGTGTACCAGAATCGCACGGGCTTCCGCGTCAGTGCCGCCAGCTGGTACGACAAGGCTTACGACAACACCGGTTCCAACTCCAACCCGTTCGTCAACGGTAACGAAGAATACTCGTCGATCGCCGGCTGGGGTGGTCGTCCGGCTGCCCCCGGGGTATTCGGTAGCTCTCACCTGAGTCGCTACGCCAAGCGTTACTACAGTGGTCCCTCCGGCGAGATCCTCGACGCCTTCGTGTTCTACAGCACCGAGGTCGGCGAAGAATCCCTGTTCAGCATGAAAGCTGGTCAGCACAACGTGTTCTGGGGTGAAACCATCCTCAATCCGGTGCATTCGATCAGCTATGGCCAGTCCGGTCTGGACCTGGCCAAGCTGGCCGCATCCCCAGGGACCGAGGCCAAGGAACTGTTCGTTCCGCGCAACCAGTTGTCCTCCAGCTTCACCCTCAACTCCGAATGGGCTTTCGGTGCCCAGTACTTCTTTGGCTGGGATGCGGCTCGTTTGCCGGAGGCCGGTACCTACTACGGTTCATCTGACCTGATCGGTGAAGGTGCCCAGTCCTTTATCTTGGGACACACCGGTGGCCCTGGCCTGGCAGGCCCGAACGGCACTTTGAGCAACATCCGCAGAGGCGATGATCTGACTCCTGACGATCACGGCGACTGGGGTGTGATGGCTAAATGGTCGCCCGAGTGGCTAGACGGCACGCTGGGCTTCTACTACCGGAATACATCCGACATCCTGCCGCAGGCTGTTCTGGACGCGCGGAACCTGACGCTGGCCGGCGGTGTGCCAGGGCTGCGCAACTCCATCGAGACCACCTCTTATCGACTGGCCTACGGTGAGGATATCGACATCTATGGCCTGAGCCTGTCCAAAGACGTCGGCGGCGTTAGCGTCGGTAGCGATCTGAATATTCGTCACGGCATGCCGCTGTCCAGCATTCCGGCGATCTATAGCCCTCTGTTGGTGACCGGTGCTGGCCCGTTGAGCCCGCGTAATGCCGATACCGGCGTGGTCGACGGCCAGTTCAAGGAAGGCGAAAGCATGAGCGCCACCGGCGATACCCTGCATTGGGTCGTCAATGGGCTGATGGCTCTTCCCGAAACAGCGCTGTTCGACTCGGCGAGCCTGCTCGGCGAGCTCTACTACAGCAACCTGCTGAGCCTCGATAGCAAGAATCGCGCGCTCTACAAGGGTGAAGACAGCTATCGCGGTATTGACCAGCCGACTCGTGACAGCTGGGGTGTGGCGGTCAACTTCACACCGACCTGGTACCAGGTATTTCCGGGCGTGGACTTGAGTGCGCCGATGTCGGTCAACGTCGGTATTGACGGCGTTTCCCCGGTTGCAGCAGGTGGTGCGGAAGACACAGGCAACTATGCCGTGGGCATTGGTGCAGCCATCTACAACCAGTACTACGTCGACCTCAAGTATGTGGACTCCTTCGGTGACACCGAGAAATGTGAAGACGGCTCCGGCGATGGCGCCATGCCTAATGCCCTTGACCTGACCCAGCGTTACACCTGCTACGCAGGGGGCTACTCGTCCTTCTCTGGTGGCGGTGCCAGTGGTGAAGACCGCGGCGCGCTCTACCTGACTTTCAAAACCACTTTCTGATCCACGAATTGCCCAGCCTCTGAGCAGGAGTACAACAAGATGAAATTCGTGCAAACCGTATTGGCTGCCTCCCTCGCCCTGGCCGTTGCCGGCCAGGTCAACGCTGCCGTGTCCGCCAGTGAAGCGGCCAAGCTCGGCACCAGCCTGACCGCCATCGGTGCGGAAAAGGCCGGCAACGCCGACGGCTCCATTCCCGCCTACGAAGGCGGCCTGACCCAGGCTCCGGCCAGCTTCAAGGCCGGTGACAGCGTGCGCCCCGACCCTTACGCCGCGGAGAAGCCGCTGCTGGTGATCGACGGCAAGAACGTCGATCAGTACAAGGGTCAGCTCAGCGCCACCACCGTGGAACTGGCCAAGCGTTTCCCCAGCTACCGTGTCGAGGTCTACCCGACCCACCGTAGCGTTGCCGTCCCCAAGGCGGTACTGGACAACAGCCTGAAGAACGCCACCGGCGCCAAGTCGCTGGAGGGCGGGCTGGCCATCGACAACGTACTGCCGGGCGTGCCATTCCCGATCCCGCAGTCGGGTGCCGAAGCCATGTGGAACTTCCTGCTGCGCTACCAGGGCGTGACCATCAACTCCAAGTACGACTCGTGGAACGTCGACTCCGCCGGCGTGGCCAGCCTCGCCACTACTGGCCAGGCGTTCATCAGCTACCCGATCTACGAGGACATGAACAAGCCGATCGGGGCCACCGACACCTATTACCAGATGAAGCTGAGCTACACCGGTCCGGCACGCCGCGCCGGCGAGGCAATCATGCTGCGCGACGCGGCCAACCCGCTGCAGCAGCCGCGCCGCGCCTGGCAGTACCTGCCGGGTGTACGTCGGGTCAAGCTGGCACCGAACCTGGCCTATGACACGCCGAACCCGGGTACTGCCGGTGCCGGTACCTACGATGACGTGTTCGTCTTCAACGGTGCGCTGGACCGCTTCGACTGGAAGCTGGTGGGCAAGCAGGAAATGATCGTGCCCTACAACACCTACCGCCTGACCTACGCGACCGACGCCAAGTCCATCACCACCCCCAACCACCTGGCACCGGACCTGGTGCGCTGGGAGAAACACCGTGTGTGGGTCGTGGAAGGCACGCTTAAAGGTGATGCTCGCCACGTCTACGCCAAACGCCGCTTCTACCTCGACGAAGACAGCTGGGTGGCTCTGGCCTCGGACCAGTACGACGCGCGTGGCCAGCTCTATCGCGGTTCTTTCGCCTTCCTCAGCCAGAGCTATGACAAGAATGTGCCGGACTCCACGCCATTCATGATCTACGACCTGGTCGGTGGCTCCTACAACATCAACGGCGTGGTCGGCCCATACGGCGGCATTCGTTACGTCGAGCCCCTGTCCAAGTCGCAGTGGTCGCCTGAGTCCCTGGCTGGCGCGGGTATTCGCTGAGCTGTGGCGGGGCATAGATCCCGCCATCCGTGCCGCCAGGACACCCCCCTGGGCGCAACGTCAGGTACCCAACGATGGGCCTGGCGTGGCACGGCGGGAGATTGACCCCGCGCCGCATGGCATGCCTTGCATGCCGGCGGCGCACTTTTACTGCCGAGATTGACCATGAGCGATTTCTACAAAGTCCTGCTTCCCCTGCTGGGCCTGCTGCTGGGCGCCATGCCCCTCGGCGCGCAGGGCGAGTTCATCGACGTGCTGGATCTGCCGGCGCGCGTGAGTCCGTTGGCGCAAGTAGCGCCACTGAACGACGTGACCCGCACCGGCGACAAGCTGGTGGCAGTGGGTCAGCGCGGCCACATCCTGTTTTCCGACGATGCCGGCAACCAGTGGCAACAGGCCCGGGTGCCGGTGAGCAGCGACCTAAATGCGGTGTATTTTCCAACCCCACAACAGGGTTGGGCGGTGGGCCATGACGGCGTGATCCTGCACAGCGAAGACGCCGGTGCCACCTGGAACAAGCAACTCGACGGCCGCCAGATTGGCGGATTGATGCTGGCGCATTACACGGCCTTGGCCGCCGCCGAACCGAACAATGAGCAATGGGCGGCACGCCAGGCCGATGCGCAGCGGATGGTCGAGGAGGGCGCTGACAAGGCACTGCTGGACGTCTGGTTCGCCAACGAACGGCTCGGTTATGCCGTTGGCGTGTTCGGCCTGATCCTGCGCACCGAGGACGGTGGCCAGCACTGGCAGCCGCTCGGCGAGCGTACCGACAACCCCCAAAGCCTGCACCTGAACGCCATCGCCGGCGTCGACGGCGTGCCCTATATCGCGGGCGAGCAGGGCCTGCTGCTGCGCTGGGATGCTGCACAGCAGCGTTTCGTGGCACTGCAAACCCCTTACAGCGGCAGCTTCTTCGGCGTCATCGGTACGGGTAATGAACTGCTGGTCTACGGCCTGCGCGGCCACGTGCTGCGCAGCGTCGACGGTGGTACCAACTGGAACATGCTGAATAGCGGTCTGCAGAACAGCATCACGGCCGCCGTACGCGATGCCTCCGGGCACGTGTTGCTGTTCAGCCAGGTTGGCCATGTCCTGCGCACCACCTCGAGCGGTGAGCTGGAGGCATTGCCACAGCAGGCGCTGGCCCCGGTCAGTGGCGCCGATTTCGCCGCCGGCGACAGCCTGGTACTGGTCGGCAACCGCGGTGTGCGCAGCCAGCGCCTGCCATAACAAGGTCAACGAGAAACCATCATGGCTACCATCAAACAAGACAGCATGCCGGTGATCCGCGACCTGCGCGATTTCGACCGCAACAGCGGGCACTTCCTCGAGCGCCTGCTATTCAACCACCGGCCCTGGTTCATCGCCGCCATCGCCTTGCTCTCCGTGCTGTTCGGTTACATGGCGTTGACCCGCCTGGAGCTGCGGCCGAGCTTCGAGAAGATGATCCCGCAGAGCCAACCTTACATCCGCAACTTCCTCGACAACCGCGACCAGTTGCGCGGCCTGGGTAACTCGGTGCGGGTGGTGGTGGAGAACAGCCAGGGTGACATCTTCGACCCGGCCTATCTGGCCGTGCTCAAGCAGGTCAACGACGAGCTGTTCCTCACCCCCGGAGTGGATCGCGCCTGGTTGCATACGTTGTGGAGCCCCAGCGTGCGCTGGACTGAGGTCACCGAGGAGGGTTTCCAGGGCGGCAGCGTGATGCCCGATGGCTACAACGGCTCGGCCGAGAGCATCGAGCAACTGCGGCAGAACATCGGTCGTGCCGGCATCGTCGGCAGCCTGGTGGCCAACGATTTCTCCTCGAGCATGCTGGTGGTGCCGCTGCTGGATCGGCAGTCGGCCACCGGCCAACGTATCGACTACTACAACTTCGCCCAGAAACTGGAAGAACTGCGCAGCAAGGTCGAGCGGATCAATGCCGACGGCGATGGCAAAGGGCCTTATCAGGTACGGGTGATCGGCTTCGCCAAGCTGGTTGGCGACCTGATCGACGGCCTGCTGCAGGTAATGGCCTTCTTCGCCCTGGCGGTGGGTGCCGCCTTCGCCATCATCCTGCTGTACACCCGCTGCCTGCGCAGCACCCTGCTGGTGATCGGCTGCTCGTTGCTGGCGGTGGTCTGGCAGCTGGGTATCGTCGCCTGGCTGGGCTATAGCATCGACCCTTACTCGGTGCTGGTGCCTTTCCTTATCTTTGCCATCGGCGTGTCCCACGCGGCGCAGAAGATGAACGGCATCATGCAGGACATCGCCCGTGGCACGCACAAGCTGATCGCCGCGCGCTACACCTTCCGCCGCCTGTTCATCGCCGGTGTCACCGCGCTGCTGGCCGATGCGGTGGGCTTCGCCGTGTTGATGCTGATCGACATTCCGGTGATCCAGGACCTGGCGATCGCCGCCAGTATTGGCGTGGCCGTGTTGGTGTTCACCAGCCTGCTGCTGATGCCGGTGGCGCTGTCCTATGTCGGCGTCAGTGCCAAGGCCGCCGAGCGCGCGCTGCGTATCGATACCCGTGCAGCGCAGCACCGTGGTTTCGGTCGCCTGTGGGATGGCCTCAACCGCTTCACCACGCCGAAGTGGGCCACTGGCACCGTGCTGCTGGCGGCGCTGCTGGGCATCGGCGGTTTCGCCGTCAGCCTGCACCTGCAGATCGGCGACCTTGACCGCGGCGCCCCGGAGCTGCGCGCCGACTCGCGCTACAACCGCGACAACGCCTACATCACCAGCCACTACGCGCTGTCCAGCGACCTGTTCGCGGTGATGATCAAGACCCCGCCTGAGGGTTGCCTCAACTACAAGACCCTGGCCCTGGCCGATCGCCTGGCCTGGGAACTGCAACAGCACCCTGGGGTGCAGACCACCGTGTCGCTGGTCAACGCGGTGCGCCAGATCACTGCCGGCTCCTTCGAGGGCAACCCGAAGATGGCCAGCCTGCAGCGCAACCAGGACGTGCTCAACTACGCCGCCCAGCAAGCCTCGGTGAACGCCCCCGAGCTGTTCAACAACCAGTGTTCGCTGATGCCGGTGATCGCCTTCCTCAAGGATCACAAGGCCGAGACCCTCGACGGCGTGGTGGCCATCGCCGAGCGCTTCGCTCGCGAGAACAGCACGGAAGATCGCCAGTTTCTGCTGGCGGCCGGCAGCGCCGGTATCGAGGCGGCTACCAACCTGGTGGTGCGCGAGGCCAATCGCAGCATGCTGTTGTACGTCTACCTGGCGGTGGCGATTTTCTGCCTGATCACTTTCCGCAGCTGGCGCGCCATGCTGGTGGCGCTGCTGCCGCTGGTACTCACCTCGGTGCTGTGCGAGGCGCTGATGGTGGCCATGGGCATCGGCGTCAAGGTGGCCACCTTGCCGGTGATCGCCCTGGGTGTGGGGATTGGCGTGGACTACGCGCTGTACCTGCTCAGCGTGCAACTGCACTACCAGCGCCAGGGCCGCAGCCTGGGTGATGCCTACCGCAGCGCGGTGGCCTTCACCGGGCGGGTGGTGGCGCTGGTCGGCATCACCCTGGCCGCCGGTGTGGTGTGCTGGGCGTGGTCGCCGATCAAGTTCCAGGCCGACATGGGCATCCTGCTGACCTTCATGCTGCTGTGGAACATGCTCGGCGCGCTGATCCTGATTCCCGCGCTGTCGCACTTCCTGCTGCGCGACGTGGGCCAGAAGGAGCGTACGTCGATCATCGGCTGGCCGTTCGGCAAGGTGTCGCGGCGCAAGCGCGCCGAGTTGAAGGACGAGCTGCGCCGGGTTGTTGGGCAATAACGGCGGCATGCTCGACTGGCTGAGACACTACCGCCGCGAGCTGTTCGCCGGCGACCTTGGCGCCGGCCTGGTGGTGGCGCTGATGTTGCTGCCGCAGGGCATGGCCTACGCCATGGTGGCTGGCTTGCCACCGGTAGTGGGGCTGTACGCGAGTATTCTGCCGGCCCTGGCTTACGCCTTGGCTGGTAGCAGCACCACCTTGTCGGTGGGCCCCATGGCGCTGACCTCGATGATGACCGCGGCGGTGCTGGCCGAGTTGGTACCGGCCACGGGGCTCGCGGCGCCGGTCCTGGTCGCCCAGCTGACGTTGCTGTGCGGCGCCATTCTGGTGCTTTGTGCGTTGTTGCGCCTGGGCTTTCTCTGCGCGTTGCTCAGTCGCCCGGTGCTTGGTGGTTTCACCGCTGGGGTGGCGTTGCTGATCGTGGCAGGGCAGGTCGAGGTGCTGCGCGGCACACCAGCGGCCTGGCCTTCGACCCTGCTCGGCGTGGGCACGTTGCTGGCACTCTATGGCACGCGTCGCTACCTGCCGGCCCATTGGGCGCGGCTGGCGCCCGCGCTGCTGTTGGCGCTCGCCACCTTGGTGGTGGCGCTGGGCGAGCTGGACCAGGCCGGGGTGCACGTGCTCGGGGAGTTGCCCAAGGGTCTGCCTCCACTGGGCATCAGTCTGCAGCCCGGGCTGTGGCCCGAGCTGTTGCCTTCGGCGGCGCTGTTGGCCTTCGTGGTGTTCATCTCCGGGCATTCTTCGGCCCGGGTGCTGGCGCAGCGGCGCGGCGAACAGGTCGACGATGGGCGCGAGCTGCTTGGCCAGGGCCTGGCCAACCTGGCCAGTGCGCTGTCGGCGGGGCTGCCGGTCAGCGGTGGGCTGTCGCGCTCGGCACTCAACCATGCCGCCGGGGCACGCAGTCAGCTGGCCGGGGTGATCACCGCGCTGCTGCTGGCCCTCGCCCTGTTGGTACCCACCGGCTGGTTGAGCCTGCTGCCGCTGCCGGCCTTGGCCGCCACCATCGTCTTCGCCGTACTCGGCATGCTCGACCTCGATGGCCTGCGCCAGGCCTGGCGTTACGACCGTGGCGATGCCGGCGTGTGGCTGGCCACCGCCGCCAGCGTGTTGCTGCTGGGGGTGGAGGAGGGCGTGCTGGCGGGGGTGCTGCTGTCGCTCGGCGGTCACCTGGCGCGCAGCAGCCGTCCGCACATCGCCGTGCTCGGGCGCATGGCCGATGGCGAGACGTTCCGTAACGTGCGCCGTCATGCGGTGGAGACGTGTCCGCATCTGTTGTTGCTGCGCGTCGATGCCAGCCTGTTCTTCGGCAACGCGGCGGCGGTCACCATGCGTGTCGAGGAACTGCTGACTCCTGCGGTGCGCGAGCTGGTACTGGACATGTCCGCGGTCAACGGCGTGGACTTCTCCGCCCTGGTCGCCTTCTGCGAGCTCAACCGCAACCTGGCCAGTCGGGGCATCCGTATGCACCTGGCGGCGGTCAAGGGGCCGGTCGGTGATCGCCTGGCCGGCAGCCAGCTAATGCTGCAACTGAGTGGCAGTCTGTTCCTCACAACGGCGCAGGCCTATCGGCACTTGCATGATGCGGCGGGCGCTGAGGATACGGACTGATTCGGCCGACCTGTCGGTGACTCGGGCGTTCGTATCCATCCGCAGCGCATGCGCTTCAGATGTTTCCCTGCCCTATTCTTGGCGATCAATCGGAACTAAGCTCACAGGCTATGGAGTGGCATCAGTCGGGCGCACTCTCGATCTGGCAGAGGAGCCAATGTTCATGGGTAGTTCGCAGAATGCATTCCAGCCGGCCACCGTTCTGGTGGTCGACGATACGCCGGACAACCTGATGCTGATGACCGAACTGCTCAAGGACCGCTACCGGGTCAAGGCGGCCAACAGCGGCGAGAAGGCTTTACGTGTGCTGCAGGGCGATCCATTACCGGACCTGATCCTGCTCGACATCATGATGCCGGGTCTGTCGGGGCATCAGGTGGCGCAGCAACTGCAGCAGGACCCGCGCACCCGCGACATCCCGATCATTTTCCTGACCGCCCTGGCGTCGATGGCGGACGAGATCCAGGGCCTGGAGCTGGGTGCGGTCGATTACATCACCAAGCCGATCAGCCCACCGCTGGTCCTGGCGCGGGTCGAGACTCAGTTGAAGATCAAGGCGGCGGCCGACTTCCTGCGCGACCAGAACGACTTTCTGGACAAGGAGGTCCAGCGCCGTACCCGCGAGGTCATGGCCATCCAGGACGTGACCATCCAGGCCATGGCCTCGTTGGCCGAGACCCGCGACAACGAGACCGGCAACCACATCCGTCGCACGCAGAACTACGTCAAGCTGCTGGCCGAGCTGCTGCGCGAGCATCCACGCTTCCAGCATTTCCTCACTGACGAAACCATCCGCCTGCTGTTCAAGTCGGCCCCGCTGCACGACATCGGCAAGATCGGCATCCCCGATCACATCCTGCTCAAGCCCGGGCGTTTCACCCCGGAAGAGTTTGAGATCATGAAGACCCACACCACGCTCGGTCGCGATGCGATCCAGCATGCCGAGGATCAGCTGGGGATCTCGGTGGAGTTTCTCAGCCTGGCCAAGGAGATTGCCTACGGCCACCAGGAAAAGTGGGACGGCAGTGGTTATCCCCAGGGGCTGGCCGCCGACGACATTCCCATCAGCGCCCGGTTGATGGCAGTGGCGGATGTCTATGACGCGCTGATCAGTCGCCGCGTGTACAAGGCTGGCATGCCCCACGAGCAGGCTGTGGACATCATT
Source organism: Pseudomonas sp. (assembly GCA_037994305.1). Taxonomy (GTDB): domain Bacteria; phylum Pseudomonadota; class Gammaproteobacteria; order Pseudomonadales; family Pseudomonadaceae; genus Aquipseudomonas. The sequence goes on from JBBNAI010000625.1 coordinate 9,582, forward strand.
CGCCAGGGGCGCGGCTCGCACTTCGATCCGGATATCTGCGATGCCTTCCTGAGCTGTGCGGAACAGTTCCGGGCGATTGCCGAACGCTACGCCGACAGTGATCAGGACATGGCCAAACAGCGGGCTGCCATCGAGGCGATTACTCCCGCTTCTTGAGCGAGGCGTCACACGGCTCCTCGCCCATTTATTCACTGCGTTCACCGGGATGTGTCATGGCCAGATTTATCGCTCTGCTTGAGCGGCTTCCGCTCCTCCGCAAACTGATCCTTGGTTTCGCTGCGCTGTTCCTGCTGGTATTGGTGCTCGGCGTGCAGAGCCTGCGCACCCAGGAGTCGTTGAAACGCGACATGCAGAAGCTGTACCGCCAGGATCTGGTTGGCTTCGAGCTGCTGCACGAGTCGCGGGTGCAACTACCACGCCTGATGCATGCGCTGCAGCGGGCCGTTGGCACCAGCAGTGGCGAGGTTCGTGTCGAGGCCCTCGACCAGTTGCATGACGCCGAGCAGCGCCTGCAGGAGTCTCTGGCCCAGGCTCGACCCACCCTGCGTCGCCAGGACAGCCTGGTGTATCTGGCTGAACTCGAAGCCCTGCTTGAACGGTTGCAGCACGATGGCGAGCAAGCGCTGGACTTGGCCGGCCGGGGCTACCAGGGGCAGGCGTTGCAGTTGCTTAACAGCGAAGAATTCCAGGCCATGGGGCATAAGGCTGACACCCTGTTGGGCCAGATCGCGCAAACCAAGGAAGTGTTTATCCGCGACACGGCCAAGCAGATTGCCGAGTTTGCCGAGCGCAGCGCCTTGCAGACCTACGTGTTGCTGTTGGGCGGCCTGACCCTGGCATTGCTGATGGCCTGGATGGTCAGCCGATCGATTCGCCAGCCGCTGAACCGCGTACGAGCCGCTGTCGACGAGCTGGCTGAGGGGCGGCTGGATCGCTACATCCCGCATACCGATTTCCACAACGAAACGGGCGACCTGGCCCGCGCCATCGCCAAGCTGCAGACGGAGTCGCAGCAGCTGGAGCGTCAGCGCTGGATCAGGGCGCAGACCGCGCAGCTGCAGAACGACCTGCCGCAGGCGGAAACACTGCAGGAGCTGGCGCAGATCTTCCTCCAGCACATGGCGAGCATGCTGGGCGTCTGCCAGGGCGTGCTCTACAACCTGCACGAGAATGCCGACAGCCTGCAGTTGATTGGCAGTTATGCGGTCGATCCTGAGTTTCCGCCGGCGCCGACGGTAGCGTTGGGTTCCGGCCTGCTCGGGCAGTGCGCGGTGGACCGCGTAGCGCGGCACCTGGATGATTTGCCGGAGCAGTTCGGGCGGATTCGCTCGCAGTTGGGTGAGGTACCGACGCGCTACCTGTTGCTGCAGCCGGTCCTGCGCGGAGAGCGTATTCACGGCGTCCTCGAACTGGCGGGCTACGAGGCCCTGGGTGAGCGCGAGACCCTGCTACTGCAGGAAGCACTGCTGCGCCTGGCCGGCGCCCTGGCCATCATGGAACGCAGCCTGGCGATACAGAGCCTGCTGGTCGAGACGCGCCGCCAGGCCGACGAGATGAGCGCCCAGGCGCTGCAACTGGAACAGCAGGCGGAGGAACTGGAGGTGCAGCAGGCGGCCTTGCGTGCCACCGAGGCCTGGTACCGCGGCATTATCGAAGCTGCACCGGATGGCATGCTGGTGGTCGGTGCCGATGGGCTCATCCTGCAGACCAACCTGCAGCTGGACCAGCTGTTCGGCTACGCCGCCGGCGAGTTGATCGGCGAGGCCATCGAGCGTCTGGTACCGGCAGCGATCCGCGGCCGTCATGTGGCGCTGCGCAATGACTTCCTCGCCGATGGTGGCACTCGGCAAATGGGCGCCAGCCTGGATGACCTGCAGGGTGTGCGCAAGGACGGCAGCCTGTTCTCGGTGGAGATCGGCTTGTCGCGGTTGCCGGCCCTGGAAGGACGCGGCAGCTGCGTCTGTGCCTCGGTGCGCGATGTGAGTGAGCGCCGGGCGATGGAGGCCAAGCTGCGCACGGCCAGCGACCGCCTGAACCTGGCTCAGGAAGCGGGTGACATCGGCCTGTTCGACGTTGATCTGGTCACCGGACACGACTATTGGACGCCGCAGCTGGAGAAGATGTTCGGGCTCGAACCGGGTGGCTTTCGTGGCACGCTGGAGCATTGGAAGACGCTGTTGCATCCCGACGACGTGGAGCGCTCCAGCAGCACGTTCGAGAATGCGATCGAAAGCGGCGTCGATCGCCTGGATCTCGATTTCCGCATCGTGCGTCAAAGCGATGGTGCGGTGCGCACCTTCAAATCGCTGAACCGCTTCACGCGCACGCCTGACGGCAAGCCGTTGCGCGCAACCGGGATCAACATCGACGTCACCGCGTTGACCGAGGCGCGTGCGGTGGCCGAAGACGCGACACGGGCCAAGAGCGAGTTCCTCGCCAACATGAGCCACGAGATCCGCACCCCGATGAACGCCATCATCGGCCTGTCGCAGCTGGCGCTCGGGACCGAGCTCGACGCGGAGCAGCGGGAGTACCTGACCCTGGTCCACTCCTCCGCGGGCGCGCTCCTCCAGGTGATCAATGACGTGCTCGACTTCTCCAAGATCGAGGCCCGCCGGCTCGTGCTCGAGCAGATCGAGTTCGCCCTGCGCCCGGGCCTCGGCGAGGCGCTCAAGTCCCTCGGCCCGCGCGCACACGAAAAGGGCCTCGAGATCACGTCATCGGTCGATCCGGAGGTGCCCGACGTCCTCGTGGGGGACCCCGGCCGCCTGAGACAGGTCCTGATCAACCTCGTGGGCAATGCGGTCAAGTTCACCGCGGAGGGCGAGGTGCGAGTGGAGGTGCGCGTGGCG
>JBBNAI010000626.1:0-2554 GCA_037994305.1 Pseudomonas sp.
GCTTCGACCTCGGCATCGGCATCCTCTACCCGTTCTTCCGCGACAAGGACGAGCGCGACGCCATGATGAACACCGTGGCGCCGATCTGGGACGGTAACGAAACCTGGCTGGTACTGGGCGGCGCCGGGCTGTTTGCCGCCTTCCCGCTGGCCTATTCGGTGGTGCTCACGGCGCTGTACCTGCCGCTGGTGATCATGCTGATCGCCCTGATCTTCCGCGGCGTGGCCTTCGAGTTCCGCTTCAAGGCCAAGCGCACCCGCTATGTATGGGACGCGGCCTTCATCGGCGGCTCGCTGGTGGCGACCTTCTGCCAGGGCGTGGTGCTCGGCGCCTTCATCGACGGCATCAAGGTGGAGAACCGCGCCTTCGCTGGTGGCCCGTTCGACTGGCTGGCTCCCTTCCCGCTGTTCTGCGGCGCGGGGCTGGTGGTCGGTTACGCCATGCTCGGCTGTGCCTGGCTGCTGCTGAAGACCGAGGGCAAGCTGCGCCACAAGATGTACAAACTGATGCTGCCGCTGACCTGCGTGCTGCTCGTGTTCATTGCCGTGGTCAGCCTGTGGACGCCGCTGGCCCACCCGGAAATCGCCCAGCGCTGGTTCACCCTGCCGAACCTGTTCTACTTCATCCCGGTGCCGACGCTGGTGGCGGTGACCATTCTCGGCATCGTCCGCGCCGTGCAGCTGAAAATCGATTGGCAGCCGTTCGTCCTGACCCTGGTGCTGATCGCGCTGTCCTACGTGGGCCTGGCCATCAGCGTGTGGCCGAACATCATCCCGCCATCCGTGAGCATCTGGGACGCCTCGGCGCCGGAAAGCAGCCAGGCCTTCGCCCTGGTCGGGGTCTCCATCATGGTGCCGATCATCCTCATCTACACCGCCTACAGCTATTACGTATTCCGCGGCAAGGTGAAGGTTGGCGAGGGCTACCACTGATGGACGCGCCGAAGAAGCCGCTGGCCCAGCGCCTGGCCTGGTTCGCCGTCCTGTGGCTGGGCGGCGTGCTGGCGGTGAGCCTGCTGGCCTATGCCATCAAGTGGGGCATGGGCCTGGCCTGAGAACCTATTTACGATCTCTTGTCCGTCGGCCCTACCGCGTTAAAAGCAGGCTCTAGTCCAAAAGATCGTACACAGGTTCTAAACCCTGCCGGTGGATAAGCAGAGCGTTATCCACCATGGCCCCTGGCTACTCCAGCAGCCGCTTCAGTTCTGCGCTGAGCGGCATTGGCTTGAATGCACTGACCCGCGCCCTGCCACTGTTGCCGAGCGGCACCCAGAGCCGCGAGAACAACAGTGCAGCAAGGATGCGCGGCACCTGCCCCAGCACCTCGCGCCAATCCCCCAGCGCCCAACCCGCCCGTAGCATCAGCCAATGCGCCCGGGCATGTGGCAGCGGCAAACGCTGGCCGAGAATATGTGCGCGCTCCAGCCAGACCAGGGCGTTGGCCGGATCGTCCCGCCCCAGCGCCGCCTCGGCTTCGGTGAGCGCCTGTTGCAAGGCCGCCGCTAGCTCAGTGCGCATGGCCGTGGCCGTCCTTCAGCTCGCCGTCGGCCTGGCGCAGCACCTGCACGGCGGCGGAAATCGCCAGTGCGGCCATGATGCAGGCCACGATCAGGTCCGGCCAGGCGCTGCTCGTACCGAACACACCCAGCGCGGCGAGCAGTACGGCCAGGTTGCCCAGGGCATCGTTGCGCGTGCACAGCCAGACACTGCGCATGTTGCTGTCACCTTCGCGATAGGCATACAGCAAGGCGGCCACGCCCAGGTTGGCCAGCAACGCCAGGCTGCCGACCACGCCCATGGTTGGCGCGCTCGGTACCTCGCCTTGCAACACGTGCCAGAGCGCAGCGCCCAGCACCCCAACACCGAACAGCAGCATGCACAACGCCTTGAACTGTGACGCACGGGCGCGCAGCGCCAGCCCCATGCCGAGTACCGCCAGGCTGATGGCGTAGTTGGCGGCATCGCCCAAGAAGTCCAGCGAGTCGGCCAGCAGCGACACCGAACCGGCGCGCAGGCCGGCACCGATTTCCACGGCAAACATGGCCGCGTTCACCAGCAGCGCGATCCACAGGATCTTGCGGTAGCGCCGCGAGCGGTTGAGGTCTTGTTCGGTCGGGCCGTGATTGCAGCAGTGAGCACCCATGAGACTTCTCCTTGGTTCAGGTGCAGAGTAGGCTAAACCCCGTAGTCACTACGGAGTCAACCATGGACAAGCCTCTCACCATTGGCGCCCTCAGCCGCGAGAGCGGCGTCAACCTGGAGACCATCCGCTTCTACGAACGCTCCGGCCTGCTGCCGCAACCACAGCGCAGTGCGGCGGGCTATCGGCATTACCAGGAGGTGGATATACGGCGCCTGCGCTTTATCCGCCGGGGCCGCGAGCTAGGTTTCAGCCTGGAGGAAATCCGCAGCCTGCTGGACCTTTCCGCCCATCCTGAAAGCCCGTGCGACGCCGCCGACCGCATGGCCCGCGAGCATCTGGACGCCATCGAGGCGCGCATCCGCGACCTGCAGAACATGCAGGCCGAACTGAGCAAGATCGCCACCTGCCAGAG
>JBBNAI010000627.1:0-2406 GCA_037994305.1 Pseudomonas sp.
GCAGCTATGCCCTGGCGGTCGCCGGGCTGATGTTCCTGCTGCTCGGCGCCTCGCAGTTGCTGATCCGCTTCATTCTCGGCCACCTCAACCAGTTGAAGGACGTGATGCTGCACGTCGAGCGCAGCGGCGACCTGTCCGCCCGCGCGCCGAGCGACAGCCGCGACGAGGTCGGGCAGATGGCCGGCGCCTTCAACGCCATGCAGAGTGGCTACCAGCGCGTGGTCGGCACCGTGGCCCAGGCCGCCGCACGCCTGGACGAAGGCGCCAAGCGCCTGGCCGGGAGCATGGCCGAGGTGCGCCAAGGCATGCTCGGCCAGCAGAGCGAGACCGACCAGGCGGCCACGGCGATCAACGAGATGTCCGCCACCGTGTTCCACATCGCCCAGCACGCCGCCGACACCCGCGACCAGGCCACCGAGGCAGATCGCCTCAGCGGCGCCGGCCAGGAAGTGGTGGCCCGTGCCGGCACGGCCATCGCCAGCCTGTCGCAAGGCGTGCAGCAAACCGCCGAAATGGTCGAACGCCTGGCTGCGGACAGCCACACCATCGGCGGCATGGTCAACGTGATCCACGGCATCGCCGAACAGACCAACCTTCTCGCGCTCAACGCGGCCATCGAGGCGGCGCGTGCCGGCGAGCAGGGTCGCGGCTTCGCCGTGGTCGCCGACGAAGTGCGCAACCTGGCCAAGCGCGTACAGGACTCCACCGACGAGATCACCCGCTTGATCGGCAACCTGCAGGCCGGCACCCGCGACGCCCTGGACTTCATGCGCGAAAGCTCGCTCAAGGCCGACCACTGCGTGGAGGAAGCCGGTGCCACCGGCGAGGCCCTGGCCACCATCGCCCAGGCGGTGGCGCTGATGCGCGAGAGCAACACGCAGATCGCCGTGGCCGCCGAGCAACAGAGCCAGGTGGCCGAGGAAATGACTCGCTCGGTGGTGGGCATCCGCGATGTCACCGAGCAGACCGTGCAGCAGACTATCGGCTCGGCCAGCACCAGCGCCGAGCTGGTGGAGCTGGCGGGTGAGCTGAACCAGGCGATTGGCCGACTCAAGCTCGGCTAACTCCAGAGCCCTCGCGTAGGGTGGATGACGCTCTGTTCATCCACCATGACTCCGCTCGGTGGATCGGTGCAGCGTGATCCACCCTACTCAGTTACTTGGCACTGGCCAGCGGTGTCTGCGCCTGGCAGGTGTCGTCGTTGCACACCAGCCCTTCGACCTTGGCCGCGGTATCGACCCGCGCATCCACCGACATGCCCACACGCAGGTGGCCGAGCAGCGGCTGGCCGGCATCGAGGGCGATCTTCACCGGGATACGCTGCACCACCTTGGTGAAGTTGCCGGTGGCGTTGTCCGGGGCCACAGCGGCGAAGGTCACCCCGGTGGCTGGCGCCAGGCTCTGCACATGGCCGTGCAGCACGGCGTCGGGGAAGCTGTCCACGGCGATGCTCACCGGCTGGCCGGGGCGCATGTGGTGCAGCTGGGTTTCCTGGAAGTTGGCCACCACGTAGGCGCTGTCCAGCGGTACCACAGCCAGCAGCACATCGCCCGGCTTCACATAGGCGCCGACGCGCACCGCGCGGCGCCCGACCATGCCATCGACCGGGGCGCGCAACTGGGTGTGCGAGAGGTCCAGCTCGGCGCGTTCCTGGTTGGCCCGCGCGCTCTGCAAGGCGGCTTCCGCAGCGGCGAGCTGGGCGGCGAGGATGTCGGTCTGTTTCTGCGTGGCGACCAGGCCGGCGCGGTTCTCCTGCTGCTTGGCGCGGGCGCTGTCGTAGCGGCTCTGCGCCTGCTGCGAGTTCTGCACGGTGCCGGCGCCACGGCCGACCAGACGTTCGTAGCGCTCGCGCTCACGCTGGGCGAACAGCACTTCGGCGCGGTCCGCCTGCAACGTGGCGCCGGCCTGGTCGATCAAGGCCTGCTGGCGCTCCAGGGTGGCCTGGGCATTGGCCAGCTGCGCCTGGGCGCTGGCCACTTCGGCGCGGGCGCCATCCAGGGCGGCGCGGTAATCGCGGTCGTCGATACGCGCCAGCAACTGCCCGGCCTTGACCCGCTGGTTGTCTTCCACCAGCACCTCGTCGATGAAGCCCGAGACCTTGGGCGCCACCAGGGTGTAGTCGGCGCTGACGAAGGCGTCGTTGGTGCTTTGCTCCTGGCGCTCAGCCAGCAGGAAGTACCAGGCGCCCCAGATACCCAGGCCGACGAGTAGCGCCAGGCCGGGCAGCAGCACAGGGTTGGATTGGCGGGGAATGGCTTCGCTCATGGTGGGCTCCAGCTCAGGTGGCAGCGCGCGGTGGATAGATGCGCGTCGGGACAAAGGGAATGATCAGAATCAGCACCACAGCCAGCAGCGCAGTGCCCAGGTACAGGTCGGACGAGGTCAGCACCAGGGCCTGCTGGTGCA
>JBBNAI010000628.1:0-12955 GCA_037994305.1 Pseudomonas sp.
GCTGGCGAGGCTTGCTCGACCAACTCAGTAAAATCGGGCAGTTCGGCATGCGCCAAAGCCGCCTGAGTCAGCAGAAACAGGGAAAAAAGGCCGGATAAAGAGGTTTTCAGACTCAGCATTTACTGCAGCTCCATCCACAAAGGAACAAGCGTTTCTAACGGAATAGGCCGATCTGCCTGCACAGAAACTCGACCAACCACCCCACAGCCATCCCAGCACGTTCGGTGAACATTTCGGCCGAACTCAGCCACTCCCAGACCGCACGCCCGCGACCTGCGGCGCACAAAAAGCTCAAAGTCACGAAAAGACGACAGCAGCCTGAACGGCTTGAGCGATCGGAGGCCCGATCGCTTCAACGCTTATTGCGCGCTGCTGGTCGCTGCGGCAGCCGCTTGCATAGACAGCGCGACACGCTCGGCAGTTCCCACCGGAATTTCCCCAACCACCGTGACCATCACGTCGCCATCGGCGGTCGCCATGCGTCGGGAAACCACCGCTGTGGGCCCCATCTGCCGGCGCGAGTCTTCGACCGCTACTCCGTGCAGAGGCTCGAGAAAGACCGAGAAACGCGCCAAGCCATCGCCGTACATCAGGTAAGCAACCGGGTCAGAAGAAGCGGGACTGGCGCGCTGCAACGACTGATTCAGCTCAAAGCCCGGCGGCAGCCAACCGGCGCGCCAAGGTTGAGTCAGCTCGGCCACCTTGCTGAAACTCACCGACTTGCACGTCGCACTCGGCAACAGCGCCGCGTCATTCAGCGCGTCACTCAACTCCAGATCAATGAACTGGAAGCGCTCGAGCAACTGACCCTTCTCGCTGATCAACAGCGACTTGAGCGGCAATGCCGTCTCTTCATCCAGATGCAGCTCGAAGGCGTAGCGATGCTGGTCTCGTGGCATCAGCAACAGAACTACGGCGGGGCGCCCAGCCACTCTCGACCGGCCAAGAATGCGCAAGTCATAACGCTTTTCGAGCAGGGCGGAATCGAGATGGCGGCTCGACCATTGCACATCAGGTATTTCGTCAGCCAGGCCGCCGCTCATGCATTGAGGGCGCCCGTCGACACGCAGAACTTCCTGTGCCGGCCCATCGAGCTGCAGCAGCCGCTCACGCACACCATCGGCACCCGCTTTGTGCCAGACCGCATGAGTAGAGAAGTTGCCATTACGCTCGTAGACGAAAGTACCGTGGAAGTTCTGCTGCGAGGACTTGGCCATCCGCTGCAACCAATCCTGGGGCTCGGCGGCCTGGACAGGAGTCACCAGCCAGCCGAGCAGTGCAATGAACGCAATGGCGCGCATAAATCCTCTCAGCGATTTTCCAGGCTGGCAGCGCGGGCATAAGGCAGCGCGGAGTCCGCACTACTGGCCGCCGCTTGCTGGGCATGCTGACGCAGGTAGGATGGCAGACGCTGTTCCTGCCAATTGGCGGAAGGTGCTGGCACACTCGACGGCTGCATTACGCCTTCATCCGGGTTATAGCCAGCCAGCACCGCCGGACCCTGGGTTTGCATTTGCGGCAACGTCAGGCCTGGCTGGGCGCCTTGCTGAGCCAGCTGCGCGCCACCGATCTCGTCTTGGTTGTAGAAACGCACGCCAGCTAGCACCGCGACGGTTACCGAAGCGGCAACCGCAATACGGCCAATCGTACGCCAGGCGCCGCTCGCCGGCTTAGCCGGGACGGTCTCCTCGGCCAGGGCCGCAGAAACTGCCGCAGCGATATCCAGGCGCGGCTCCAGCAGCTCCTTGTGCATCACCGCACGCGCTATCTGGTAACGCGACCAGGTAGCACGCAGCTCGTTATCGTCACTGGCGGCGAGTACTCGACGCAGTTCCAGTTCGTCCGCTTCGTTATCCATCACCGCGGACAGCGATTCCTGCAGGGCTTCACGACTCATGGTGGTTCCTCTCTTGGCTGTCGCCGCTGTCTCAGCTTTCCTGCAACAACGGTTGCAGGGACTTGTCGATGGCCTCACGCGCCCGGAATATCCGCGATCGCACGGTGCCGACCGGACACTGCATGACGCTGGCAATGTCCTCATAACTCAGTCCATCGAATTCACGCAGGGTCAGAGCCGTGCGCAGATCCTCGGGCAACTGCTGGATGGTCCGATGCACGGTGGCCTCGATTTCATCCCGCAGCAGCATCCGTTCCGGTGACTCGTTGTCCTTGAGCGCGTGATCGCCCTCGTAGAACTCCGCATCCTCGGTACTTACATCACTGTCTGGCGGGCGACGGCCACGCGAGACCAGGTAGTTCTTCGCCGTGTTGATGGCGATGCGGTACAGCCAGGTATAAAACGCACTGTCACCGCGGAAATTGCCAAGCGCGCGATACGCCTTGATGAACGCTTCTTGTGCCACATCCTGAGCTTCATGGTTGTCGTGCACGAAACGCACGACCAACCCGAGAATCTTGTGCTGGTACTTGAGCACCAACAGATCAAAAGCTCGCTTGTCACCACGCTGCACGCGCTCAACCAGCTGCTGATCGTCTTCCTGGGTTAGCATCAAAACTCCTCCTGGTATTCGGAGGAGCCCTGCGCTGGCCAGTCGATCGTCTTGCCAAGATAGACTCGGTGGTTTCGCAAAAGTTCTCCCCTCCAAACAAGCTTCCTGCACCGCCATGGCATCTGCAGAAAACACTGCAACAAGGCATCTACCCTGCCGCTAAATAATCGTTCTAGTGGCCGACCGGGCACGCCGAAGCGACCGATCAATGTCATATAGCCATCGGTGTTGGCTAATGGAACCTGAACGACTAAGAAAGTTCCCGAGCGGGTTGCTCGGACATAAGCACGCTATTGTGCCGCCCACCCCCTCTATATACTAGGCGGCGCCTTTTCGCGGGAACCCTAGTAGAAATGAGCCAACACTATCAGCACGACGTTCTGGTGATCGGCAGCGGCGCTGCCGGCCTGACCCTGGCCCTGACGCTACCGCCACACCTACGCATTGCCGTCCTGAGCAAGGGCGACCTGGCCAATGGCTCTACCTACTGGGCCCAGGGCGGCGTCGCGGCCGTACTGGACGATGCCGACACCGTGCAGTCGCATGTCGAGGACACCCTCAATGCTGGCGGCGGACTGTGCCGCGAAGATGCCGTGCGCTTTACCGTCGAGCACAGCCGCGAAGCCATTCAATGGCTGATCGAACAGGGCGTGCCTTTCACCCGTGACGATGAGCACGACCGCGAGGATGGTGGTTTCGAATTCCACCTGACCCGCGAAGGTGGCCACAGCCACCGCCGCATCATCCACGCCGCCGACGCCACTGGCGCTGCAATCTTCAACACCTTGCTGCAGCAAACCCGCCTGCGCAGCAACGTCGAGTTGCTGGAACAACGTGTAGCGGTCGACCTGATCACCGAACGCAAGCTCGGCCTGAGCGGCCAGCGCTGCCTCGGCGCCTATGTGCTGAATCGCAACAGCGGCGAAGTCGACACCTACCACGCACGCTTCGTCATCCTCGCCACCGGCGGCGCAGCCAAGGTCTACCTCTATACCAGCAACCCCGACGGCGCCAGCGGCGATGGCGTGGCCATGGCCTGGCGTGCCGGCTGCCGGGTCGGCAACCTGGAGTTCAACCAGTTCCACCCGACCTGCCTGTATCACCCACAGGCCAAGAGTTTCCTGATCACCGAAGCCCTGCGCGGGGAAGGCGCACACCTCAAACTGCCCAATGGCGAACGCTTCATGGCGCGCTTCGACGCCCGCGAAGAACTGGCCCCGCGCGACATCGTCGCCCGCGCCATCGACCATGAGATGAAACGCCTCGGTGTCGACTGCGTGTACCTGGACATCAGCCACCAGCCGCCCGATTTCGTGAAGAGTCACTTCCCCACCGTCTACGAACGCTGCCTGGAATTCGGCATCGACATTACCCGCCAGGCCATCCCGGTGGTACCGGCGGCGCACTACACCTGCGGCGGCGTGGTGGTCGACCAGCAAGGCTGCACCGATGTGCCTGGCCTATATGCCATCGGCGAAACCAGCTTCACCGGCCTGCATGGCGCCAACCGCATGGCCAGCAACTCGCTGCTGGAATGCTTCGTCTACGCCCGCTCGGCGGTGGAACACATAGTCGCCCAGCTGGATCAGGTGCCGATGCCGGCCAGCCTGCCCACCTGGGACGCCAGCCAGGTCACCGACTCGGACGAGGACGTGATCATCGCGCACAACTGGGACGAGCTGCGGCGCTTCATGTGGGACTACGTCGGCATCGTGCGCACCAACAAGCGCCTGCAGCGCGCCCAGCATCGGGTACGCCTGCTGCTCGACGAGATCGACGAGTTCTACAGCAACTACAAGGTCAGCCGTGACCTGATCGAGCTGCGCAACCTGGCCCAGGTCGCCGAACTGATGATCGAGTCAGCCATGCAACGCCACGAAAGCCGCGGCCTGCACTACACCCTGGATTACCCGGACCTGCTACCGGAAGCCCGCGACACTATTCTGGCGCCGCCCACCTACGCCGACTGAACTTCAGCCGCACCCGCAGGCGCCGATGCACCTCCCGCGCCAAGGCATCACGCGGGATGCACAGGCCGCGCACCCGCCGCTCTCCCGCCAGGCGAAAGCGCAGGATCACCGCCAACGGCAGCGCCAGGCTGTCCGGGCGTAATTGCACCGCCTGCCAGCCCTGCGCCCGGCTCCACAGCTGCCACCCCTCCTCGTCGCGCCGCAAGCCGGTAAAGGCTTGCGGATGCCCCAGCAGAATCTGCCGCGGCAACACCCACATCCCATGCAAGAGGCAGCACAAAGCCGCCAGGCAGCGGGCCCAGAGAGGAATATCGATCAGAAGAAGGGTAACCAGCGCCAGGAACTGGGCCAGCAGATATGCCACCAACAGCAGGCGCGAGGCCTGCCAGTGGCATTCGAAGCGCTTACTTGGGCTGGACACGATCCAGAATCATGCGAACCATGCGCAGCAGATCCGGGTCTTGCGGCTCATTGCGCTGCATGAACCAGCCAAACATGTCCTGGTCCTCGCATTCCAGCAGCTTGCGGTAACGCTCCTGATCCTCGGCATCCAGGGTCGCGTAAACTTCCCTGACGAAAGGCACCAGCAATACATCCAGCTCCAGCATGCCGCGGCGGCTGTGCCAGAAGAGTCGATTCAGTTCAGTAGAGTCGGCCATACATCGGCTCCTGTGGAAAGGTGCGCAGTATAGCGAGCACAGTCGCGCTCGGCACCCGCTGACAAGCCGGCAGCGCGGCTCTATGATGGCGCCCCGGACTACTCAAGCTGCGATCGCCAATGGCCGACTCCGCCTTTTTTTGCACCCTGACCCACGAATCCCTGCTCGCCGTACGTGGCACCGATGCCGCCAAGTTCCTCCAGGGCCAGGTCACCTGCAACCTCAACTACCTCGACCAGCACAGCACCAGCCTGGGCGCACGCTGCACGCCCAAGGGCCGCATGACCTCGAGCTTCCGCATCCTGCCCGAGGGCGACGGCTACCTGCTGGCCATGGCCAGCGAGCTGCTGGACGCGCAACTGGCCGACCTGAAGAAATACGCCGTGTTCTCCAAGTCGACCCTAAGCGACGAGTCCGGCGCCTGGGTACGTTTCGGCCTGAGCCAGGGCGATAGCGTCCTCGCCAGCCTTGGCCTCGACCTGCCGCAGGACGCCGATGCCGTGGTTCGCGCCGAGAGGCTGATCGCCCTGCGCCTGCCCGGCGGTCGCGCCGAGCTGTGGGCACCCGCCAATGAAACCACTCGCCTGCACCAGCAACTGGGCGCCGCACTGCCCGAGGCCCCGCTCAACGCCTGGTTGCTGGGCCAGGTGCGCGCCGGCATCGGCCAAGTCTTCGGGCCGACCCGCGAGCTGTTCATCCCGCAGATGATCAACCTGCAGGCCCTGGGCGGGGTGAGTTTCAAGAAGGGCTGCTACACCGGCCAGGAAATCGTTGCGCGCATGCAGTACCTCGGCAAGCTCAAGCGGCGTCTCTATCGCCTGAGTCTGACAGGCAGTGACTTGCCAGCTGCGGGTGCCGAGCTGTTTTCTCCGGTGCATGGTTCCAGCGTCGGTGAAGTGGTGCTGGCAGCCCACGCCGAGCAAGGCATCGAGCTGCTCGCCGTGCTCCAGGAAGATGCGAAGAATGATGGCCGCCTCCACCTCGGCAGCCTCGAGGGCGCCGCGCTGAGCCTGCTAGACCTACCTTATGCACTGGATGCCGACCGCGAGATCCAGCGCTAGGATCCGGCTGGCGATCAGCTGAAGTCGGCCGCGCGCCGCCAGCAATGACCTCCGGCCGCTCACTTACAACATGCCCTCGGCCATTTCTGCCGGGCCAGGCTCTAGCCCGCGAGATCGCTCACAAGTTCCAAGTAAAAAACTGATGCACGGGCCCGGACAAACGCGGTACAACCCGGGCAGACCCTGAACAATGATCGCCCCAGCGCCTAAACTGATGCGGTCGAATGATCCGAGAGCCGAGATGAGCAAGCTTGCCGAGAAAGTCCAACAGGAACTGATCCAGGCCATCGAAAACGATGAACTGGTGCTGCCGACCCTTCCCGAGGTGGCCCTGCGGGTTCGCGAAGCCGCGGAAGACCCGAATATCAGCATCCCGGCACTGAGCAAGGTGATCGGCAACGATGCCGCCCTCACCGCGCGCATCATCAAGGTGGTGAACAGCCCGCTGCTGCGCACCAACAAGGAAATCACCGACCTGCAGATGGCCGTCGGCCGCCTCGGCATCAACTACACCTGCAACCTGGCCACCGGCCTGGCGATGGAACAGATGTTCCAGGCCACTTCCGACGTGGTTGATCGGAAAATGCGAGAAGTGTGGAACAAAAGCACCGAAATCGCCGGTATCTGCCACGTTCTGTGCAAACACTACACACGCCTGCTGCCCGATCAGGCAACTCTCGCCGGCCTGGTTCACCAGATCGGCATCCTGCCGATCCTTACCTATGCCGAAGAGCACAACGAGCTGCTGGCGGACTCCATCAGCCTCAACCACGTGATCGAGAAGATTCACCCGATCATCGGCGAAAAAATCCTGCGCGCCTGGGAGTTCCCCGAACCGATCGCCTTGGTTCCTGGCCAACACCTGAACTTCAGTCGCGACTCGGCCAAGGTCGATTACGTAGATATCGTCCAGGTCGCCACACTGCAGAGCTACCTGGGCAGCGAGCACCCCTACACCCAGCTCGACTGGAGCACGATCCCCGCCTTCGCCAAGCTCGGCCTCGACCCCAATGTCGACATGCAGGCCGACGAAGACCTCTCCGCCGCGATGGAAGCGGCCACCAGCATGCTCCAGTAACACCTCCCGGCAGACGTATTCGCCAAGCCCTTCTACGCTATGAACAAGCCCCGCAACTGCCTGCAGTTGTGGGGCGGCGGCTTTAGCCTTACCGCCGCAAAGGCCCGATGGAACTGCCTTTGCCTGTTCAACCTGGGGAAGGAAGCACCCGATGCGTATGCTGCTACTGCTGTGCGCCCTGGCTTTCGGCTGCAACCTGCAAGCCGAGACCATTACCCTGACCAACGGCGAGTGGAGCCCCTACCTGGGTGAAAAGCTGCCCCATCACGGCGTGGCTTCACGCATCATCGAGGAAGCCTTCGCTATTGAAGGCATTCAGGTGAAGTGGACGTTCTACCCCTGGGCCCGCGCCTTGCGCACTGCCGAGAATGGCAAAAGCTCCGGCTCCGCCGTGTGGCGGCGCAGCCCCGAGCGCGAACAGAGTTTCTTCATCAGCGACCCGGTCGTCGACACCAGCTACTACCTGTTCCACCGCAAGGACCGCCCTCTCGACTGGCAACAGATCAGCGACCTGCGCGACAAGCGCATCGGTGGCGCCATCGATTACAACTACGGCCCGGCCTTCCAGCAAGCGGAAAAGAACGGCCAGGTGCACATGCAGCGCCTGAGCAACGAGGAACAGGCCATACGCATGCTGCTGGCCGGACGACTCGATGCACTGCCGATGGACAAGGTGGTGGCCTTCGACCTGCTGCGCAGCAAGTTCAGCTCTGCCGAACGCCACCAGCTGAGCTTCCATCCGCTGCCGCTGAACAGCGATAGCCTGCACCTGCTGCTATCGCGCAAGGTCGCCGGTAACGAGGCGCTGCTGCAGCGCTTCAACCTGGGCCTGCAGAAACTGCGCGACAGCGGCCGGGTGTCGAAGTACCTGCTGGAGGTTCAACAGCCCGTGAGCCTGGTGCCTTAGACCGCTGGGAAACTGACCCGCACCCGCAACCCGCCACTGCGCCCATCATGCAGGCTGATCTGCGCCAGGTGCGCCCGGCAGATTTCCCCGACTATCGCCAACCCCAACCCGGCACCGCCAACCTGCGGATTGCTGCGGTAGAAACGCTCGAATACCTTGTCGCGCTCTTCCGGCGCAATGCCCGGCCCATCGTCTTCCACCTCCAGCACGGCCGGCTGCAGCACCCGCAGAATCACGCTGCCGCCCCCTGGCGTGTGGGTCATGGCGTTATCCACCAGGTTGTAGATCAGCTCGTTGAGCAGCGTCGTCTCACCGTCGATGCACACACCTTCCTCGGCCTCCAGCGCCAGGCTGATGCCACGCTGATGGGCCAGTGGCGCCAGGGCCATACCCAGCTCACGCGCCAACTGAGCCAGGTCGACGCGTTCTGCTCCGCCCTCGGCAATCGCTCGCGCCCCGCGCTCGATGCGCGCCAGCGAGAGCAACTGGTTGGCCAGATGGGTCAGTCGGTCCGTACTCTGCGCAGCTTTTTCCAGGGTGCTGCGCCACAGCGCCGGTTCGGTTTCACGCAGGCCCAGCTCAATGCGCGCCTTGAGCGCCGCCAGCGGTGTGCGCAGTTCGTGGGACGCATCGGCGATGAACTGCGCCTGGCGCTCGAACTGCTGGCGCAGGCGCTCGGTGAAATGGTTGAGCGCGGCCACCAGCGGGCGCAATTCATCCTGCGCCTCGACCATCGGCAAGGGTCGCAAGTCATCGGGCTGGCGCTCCGCCACTGCGCCACGCAGGCGCTCCAGTGGCCGCAGCGCCGCGCTCACCGCCAGCCACACCAAGGCCAGGGTGATCAGCGCCAGCAACCCCATGCGCCACAGCGTGTCGAGCAGCAGGCTGCGGGCCATGCGCTCGCGCGCGCCTTCGGTCTCGGCCACGCGGATTTCCGCCATGCCGTTGATGTCCGGCTCACTGACCGGCTGCAACAGGCTGACCACGCGCACGCCCACCCCCTCGATCTCGCCGTCATAGAAACGCGCCAGAGCCGGGTAATCGTCGGTGCGCTTGGTGCCGGCAGGCGCCGCGGGCAGGTTCTCGTAGCCCGAGACCAGGCGCCCCTGCAGGTCGTTGACCTGATAGAAGATGCGCCCCTCACTGTCGTAGGCGAACACATCCAGCGCCACGTACGGCACGTCGGCGCGCAGGGTACCGTCGTCGGCGTACAGGCCATCGGCGATGGCCCGGGCCGATGCCAGCAGGGTCCGGTCATAGGCCGCATCGGCGGCGGCGCGGCCGTTCCAGTAGGCGCTGACGCTGCCGATCAGCAGCGGAATCGCCAACAGGATCGCCAGCCGGCGCAGCAGCCGGCCGCGCAGGCTCCCCGCGCGCAACTCAGTCACTCACCGCCTCCAGCAGATAGCCCAGGCCACGGAAGGTGACGATGCGCACCGCATTGCCTTCCAGCTTCTTGCGCAGGCGGTGGATGTAGATCTCGATGGCGTCGGCGCTGGCTTCCTCGTCCAGGCCGAATACCTGGTCGGCCAGCTGCTCCTTGCTCATCACCCGACCCGGCCGGGCGATCAGCGCCTCCAGCACCGACTGCTCGCGCGAGGTCAGGCTGAGCACCTGTTCGTGCAGGCTGAAGCGCCGCGTGCCCAGGTCATAAACCAGCGCACCACAGCGCTGCTGCGCTTCACCACCCAGCACGCTGCGCCGTAGCAGTGCCTTGACTCGCGCCTCCAACTCGGTCAGCTCGAAGGGTTTGGCCAGGTAATCGTCGGCGCCCAGGTTGAGGCCGTGCACACGGTCCTTGACCTCGCCACGGGCGGTCAGCATCAGTACGGGCAATACCTTGCCACGGGCACGGGTGCGCGCCAGCACCTCGAAACCATCGAGCCGGGGCAGGCCAACATCGAGCACCGCCAGGGCGTAATCCTCGCTGGCCAGGGCGTGCTCGGCGGCAACTCCATCGTGCAGCACGTCCACGGTCAGACCCGCACCACGCAGGGCCTGGGCCACGCTTTCGGCCAGGGGCAGATGGTCTTCGACCAGCAGGATTCGCACGTTTAGGCACTCCAAAAACTTGTTCTTATACGTCGAGTGTAACGGCCCAAACGCCTGCGCGAATGGCCTGAAATCTTTCTTTCACGCTGAAAGCCTGGCGAAAGCTTTGCGCCCTAGCATCGCTCCAGGGTGGCTAGAACCACCCACAGAACGCCGGCCGCGTGGTTGCTCCGGCGTGACAAAAACAACAATCGGAGACCACATGATGCGCACTGCCTCCCGGCAGGCCCTGCCTGTCCGCCGCCTCAGCCTCACCCTTCTTGCCTGCAGCATTGCCCCGGCCAGCCACGCCGCCTTCATCGAAGACAGCAGCGCCAGCCTGACCACCACCAACATCTACCTGAATCGCGACTTCCGTGAAGATGCCGGACAGAACAAGCGCGAAGAATGGGGCCAGGGCTTCCTCCTCGACATTCAGTCCGGCTACACCGAAGGCACGGTCGGCGTCGGCCTCGACGCCCTCGGCATGCTTGGCGTCAAACTGGACTCAGGTGGCGGCCGTACCGGCACCGACCTGCTGCCCGTGCAGGACGATGGCGGCACGCCCGATGAGTTCGCTCGCCTGGGCCTGACCGCGAAAGTGAAAGTCTCCGCCAGCGAATTCCGCTACGGCTCGCACATCCCCGAGCTGCCGGTGGTCAAGGCCAGCGACAGCCGTCTGCTGCCGCAGGTATTCGAGGGCGGCTTGCTGACGTCCAGCGAGCTGGAAGGCCTGTCCTTGCTCGGCGGACGCCTGGACAAGGTGATCGACCGCGCCTCGACCAACTCCGAGGACATGAGCCTCAACAGCAAGAACAAGCGTTTCACCAGTGGCGTGACGGCCGAACACATGGACCTGGCCGGCTTCGACTACACGTTCGCCAAGGGCCTGACCGGCCGTTACTACTATGCCGATGTCGAGGACATCTACCGCCAGCACTTCCTCGGCCTGCTGGCCAGCCAGCCCCTGGGCGGTGGCGCGCTGAGCGCCGACCTGCGCGTATCGATCAGCGACGACAGCGGCTCGGCCAAGGCCGGCGAAGTCGACAACCGCGCCTGGAACGGCCTGGTCTCCTATGCCCACAGCGGTCACAAGGTCGGCCTTGGCTACCAGCAGCTCTCCGGCGATACCGGCTTCGCCTACATCGATGGCAGCGACCCGTTCCTGGTCAACTTCGTGCAGATCAACGACTTCGCCAACGCCGAAGAACGCTCCTGGCAAGCCCGCTACGACTATGACTTCGCCGGCCTTGGCCTGCCGGGGCTGAGCTTCATGACCCGCTACATCAAGGGCGACAACGCCCAGGTGACCGGCAGTGCCGACGAAGGCACCGAGTGGGAGCGCAACACCGAGCTCAAGTACGTGGTGCAGAGCGGCCCGTTCAAGGACCTCTACGTGCGCCTGCGCAACGCCACCTTCCGCTCCAGCTTCGCCCGCGATGCGGACGAGAACCGCGTGATCGTCGGCTACTCCCTGGCCATCTGGTAAGCCACAATAAAACTCCACAGGAGAACAAGATGAAGACTGCCCTGTCGCATATCGCGCTCGCCTTTGCCGCCCTGACCCTGAGCAGCCAGCTGCTCGCCGAACCCAAGCGCCCCGAATGCATTGCCCCGGCCAAGCCCGGCGGCGGCTTCGACCTGACCTGCAAGCTGGCCCAAAGCGGGCTCAAGGACAACGGCCTGCTCAAGGCGCCGATGCGCGTCACCTACATGCCCGGCGGCGTCGGTGCGGTGGCCTATAACGCGGTGGTCGCCCAGCGACCGAAGGATGCCGGAACCATCACCGCCTTCTCCTCCGGCTCCCTGCTCAACCTGGCCCAGGGCAAGTTCGGCCGCTACGACGAACACGCGGTGCGCTGGCTGGCCGGCATCGGCACCGACTACGGCGCCATCAGCGTGCGCGCCGACTCGCCCTACCAGACCCTCGGCGACCTGGTCGAAGCACTGAAGAAAGACCCCGGCAGCATCGTCTTCGGTGCCGGCGCCACCATCGGCGGTCAGGACTGGATGCAGACCGCGCTGCTCGCCCGCCTCGCCGGCATCGACCCGCAGCAGCTGCGCTACGTGGCCTTCGAGGGCGGCGGCGAAACCCTCACCGCGATGCTTGGCGGCCACGTGCAGGTGACCTCCAGCGGCCTCGGCGAAGTCACCCCGCAACTGGCGGCGAACAAGATCCGCGTGATCGCCGTACTGTCCGAGCAGCGCCTGCCAGGCAAGTTGAGCAACATCCCCACGGCCAGGGAGCAGGGCTTCGACATCACCTGGCCGGTGATCCGCGGCTTCTACATGGGCCCGGAAGTCAGCGATGCCGACTTCGCCTGGTGGAAAGCGCAATTCGACACCCTGCTGGCCAGTGGCGAGTTCGCCAAGCTGCGCGAACAGCGCGACCTGTTTCCCCTGAACATGACCGGCGACGAGTTGCAGGCCTACGTGTTCAAGCAGGTGCAGGACTACAAGGCGCTGGCCGGCGAGTTCGGTTTGGCCAAGTAGCTGTTGCCACCCTCTCCCCCGTGGGGAGAGGGCCGGGGTGAGGGGGCGGTACCCCGATGTACCACGCCGCCACCCCTCACCCTAACCCTCTCCCCAAAGGGGAGAGGGAATACTCCCCCACTCCTGTGAGGACACCCTCATGTATGTCCGCCTGTTCGCTGCGGTCTGGCTGCTCGTCTGCGCCTTTCTCGCCGTGGTCGCCTGGGGTTTCCAGGCGCCCTTCACCTACGACCCGGTCGGCCCGCG
>JBBNAI010000629.1:0-3149 GCA_037994305.1 Pseudomonas sp.
GGCGCTGGCGCGAGGCTTCCAGGCGAATGGTGGTGAGCACTTCTTCGATGCGAGCCCTTTGCTCGCCGGAGAGTTTCGCGCGCAGGCTGGCCCATACCGACTTGTTGGTCTTGAGCGCCAGTTCGAGGTTTTCGAACACCGACAGCGCCTCGAATACCGTGGGCTTCTGGAACTTGCGACCGATGCCGTGCTGGGCGATTTGCACCTCGCTCAGGGTGGTCAGGTCGAGGGTTTCGCCGAAGTAGGCATGGCCGTTGTCGGGCCGGGTCTTGCCGGTGATCACGTCCATCATGGTGGTCTTGCCGGCGCCGTTGGGGCCGATGATGCAGCGCAGTTCGCCGACGCCGATGTACAGGTTGAGGTCGGTCAGGGCCTTGAAGCCGTCGAAGCTGACGTTGATGCCTTCCAGGGTCAGGATGGTGCCGTGGCGCACATCCAGGCCCTTGGCTGCCGCGCTGCCGAGGCCGACGGCCTCGCGGCTGGTGCCGGCGTCTTGGTTTGGGTTATAGGCAGGTTCGAGCATGAAGTCGGGAACCGGAGTGGCACGCATCATTGCTCTCCTTTCTTACGGAGCAAACCGATCACGCCCTTGGGCAGGAACAGCGTGACGACGATGAACAGGGCGCCCAGGGCGAACAGCCAGTACTCGGGGAAGGCCACGGTGAACCAGCTCTTCATGCCGTTGACGATGCCGGCGCCGAGCAGCGGGCCGATCAAGGTGCCGCGCCCGCCGAGAGCGACCCAGACGGCGGCCTCGATGGAGTTGGTCGGCGACATTTCGCTGGGGTTGATGATGCCCACCAGCGGTACATACAACGCGCCGGCCAGGCCGCACAGCACGGCGCTCAGCACCCAGATGAACAGCTTGTAGCCGCGCGGGTCGTAGCCGCAGAACATCAGGCGGTTTTCCGCATCGCGCAGGGCGGTGAGCACACGACCGAACTTGCTCTTGGCCAGCTTCCAGCCCAGCAGCAGGCTGCCGGCCAGGAGCAGCACGGTGCACAGGAACAGCACGGCGCGGGTGCCGGGTGCGGTGATGTCGAAGCCGAGGATGCGGCGGAAGTTGGTGAAGCCGTTGTTGCCGCCGAACCCGGTTTCGTTGCGGAAGAACAGCAGCATGCCGGCGAAGGTCAGGGCCTGGGTCATGATCGAGAAGTACACGCCCTTGATCCGCGAGCGGAAGGCGAAGAAGCCGAACACCAGGGCCAGCAGGCCGGGCGCCAATACCACCAGGCACAGGGCCCAGAGGAAATTGGAGGTGCCGTACCAGTACCACGGCAACTCGGTCCAGGAGAGGAACACCATGAACGCGGGCAGGCCGTCGCCGGCGCTTTCGCGCATCAGGTACATGCCCATGGCATAGCCGCCGAGGGCGAAGAACAGGCCGTGGCCAAGCGACAGCAGGCCGGCGTAGCCCCAGACCAGATCGAGCGCCAGGGCGACGATGCAGTAGCAGAGGATCTTGCCGACCAGAGTCAGGCTATAGGCCGAGACCTGCAGCGGGTTGTCGGCCGGCAGCAGGTGCAGCAGCGGCATGGCCAGGAGGATGGCCAGCACAAGGGCGCCGACCGCCAGCGAGGCTTTCGGCCCGATGGCGTTGCCGGCGCGAGCCAGCAATGTTTGGTTGAGTGGCATAGTCATCAGTCGATCACCCGTCCTTTCAGTGCGAAGAGACCTTGGGGTCGTTTCTGGATAAACAGGATGATCAGCGCCAGGATCAGGATCTTGCCCAGCACGGCGCCGATCTGCGGTTCGAGGATCTTGTTCGCCACGCCCAGGCCGAAGGCGGCCATCACGCTACCGGCGAGCTGGCCGACGCCGCCGAGCACCACCACCAGGAAGGAGTCGATGATGTAGCTCTGGCCGAGGTCCGGGCCGACGTTGCCGATCTGGCTGAGGGCCACGCCGCCGAGCCCGGCGATACCGGAACCGAGGCCGAAGGCGAGCATGTCCACGCGCCCGGTGGGCACGCCGCAGCAGGCGGCCATGTTGCGGTTCTGCGTCACCGCGCGCACGTTGAGGCCGAGGCGGGTCTTGTTCAGCAGCAGCCAGGTCAGCGCCACGACGAACAGGGCGAAACCGATGATGACGATACGGCTGTAGGGCAGTACCAGGTTTGGCAGCACCTGGATGCCACCGGACAGCCAGGCCGGGTTGGCCACTTCGACGTTCTGCGCGCCGAACACCAGGCGCACGGCCTGGATCAGCATCAGGCTGATGCCCCAGGTGGCCAGCAGGGTTTCCAGCGGGCGACCGTAGAGATGGCGGATCACCGTGCGTTCCAGGGCCATGCCGATGGCAGCCGTGACGAAGAAGGCAATCGGCAGCGCGGCCAGCGGATACAGCGCCAGGTACTCGGGGGCCAGGCGCTGGAAGCTCAGTTGCACCACGTAGGTGGTGTAGGCACCGAGCATCAGCATCTCGCCGTGGGCCATGTTGATCACCCCGAGCAGGCCGAAGGTGATGGCCAGGCCGAGGGCGGCCAGCAACAGGATCGAACCGAGCGACAGGCCGCTGAAGGCCTGGCCGAGCAGCTCACCCATCAGCAGGCGGCGCTTGATCTGCGCCAGGCTGGTTTCGGCGGCGGTGCGCACAGCTGCATCGCTTTCCACGCTGGGGTCGAGCAGGGCTTCGAGGCGGGTGCGGGCCAGCGGTTCGCCGGTTTCGCCGAGCAGACGCACGGCGCTGAGGCGGATGGCCGGGTCCGGGTCGACCAGTTGCAGGTTGGCCAGGGCTAGCGCCAGGGCGTCACGCACACTGGCGTCGGCCTCGTGGGTCACGCGGGCATTGAGCAGCGGCAGTTGCGCCGGCTTGGCGCTCTTCTGCAGCAACTGGGCGGCGGTCAGGCGCACGGCGGGGGCTTCGTCGAGCAACTGGTGGCTGGCCTGGGCGGTGGCCAGCAAGCCACGCAGGCGGTTGTTCAGGCGTAGTTTCTTCGGTGTGCCGTTGGGCCGCGCTGGGCCTTCGGCGGTTTGCCAGGCGCCGTCTTGTTCGAAGTAGGGGGTCTTGCTGCTGTCACTGCCAACGCGGCCTTGTTGCAGGGCCTCGAGCAGGGGCAGGCGAGCGGGATCGGGCTCGGCGGCCCAGTGTTCCAGCAGTTTGGCTTGCTGGGTCGGGTTGGCCGCGACGAAGTCGCTGGCGTCACCGGC
>JBBNAI010000630.1:0-1294 GCA_037994305.1 Pseudomonas sp.
CACTTCCAGCACCCCGCCACAAGGCAAGCGCAACCGCGCGTCGGGGCCGCCATCGCCGTAACACACCCGCTGCGCCGGGGCGCCGAACGCGCCTTGCTGCAGTTGCTCGAGAAAGTCGCCCTCGACGCAGCCACCGGACAGCGAGCCGAGCCATTCGCCCGAGCCATTGGCCACCAGCAATGCGCCCGGTGCGCGCGGCGCCGAGCCGTAGGTGGAGAGCACCGTGCACAGCCACACCCGCTGGCCGGCGGCGGACCAGGCCAGGGCACGCTCGATCACCTGCAGGTCGAGGTGCTGCACCTTATTCCCCTGCCTCGCCGCGCAAGTCGGCCACCTGGCTCGGTGGCAGGTCGCCGCTCACGCCGCCCCAGGTCTGGCGCAGGTAGTTGAGCAGGTCACCGAGCTGGCCATCGCTCAGCTTGTCGTGGAAACCAGGCATCGGCTGCATGCGCTCGAAGCCGGTGAACTGCTGCTCCTTGATGCCATCGTCGATCACCCGCAGCAGGTTGCGCGGGTCGCTCAGGCGCAAGGTGGTGTTGCCGTTCATTGCCACGGCCACATGGGGCACGCCTTCGCCGTCGACACCGTGGCAACCGGCGCAAACGTTGAGGTAGTCCTGTCGCCCGCGCCGGGCGCTCTCGCCCAGCTTGTCGAGCGGTTGGGCGGCGAACACCTTGACCGCCGGCGGCTCGTCGCCGAGCAGGAAGGTGGCCATGGCCAGGTGGTCTTCCTTGGGCAGGTACTGGGTGCTGTGGTGCAGCACCGGGTACATCTCGTTGAACATCGAGCCCTGGGCACTGATGCCGTGCTTGAGGAATTGCGCCAGATCTTCGGTGGTCCAGCCGCGCTCCGCCAGGTCTACCGCCAGCAGGCTGGGCGCCTCATAACCGCCAAGCACGCCACCCTGCAGGCGCTGGTCCTGCTGCAAGGCGCCGAGCTTGTTGCGCGGGGTGTGGCACTCGCCGCAGTGGCCGAGCACCTCCACCAGGTACTGGCCGCGCTGCCAGGTTTCGCTGTTGTCCGCCGCCGGCTGCAACTGCACGCTGTCCTGGTACAGCAGGTTCCAGAATTTCAGGCCGAAGCGCACGTTGTAGGGAAAGGACAGGTCAGTTTCGGCATTCGGCCGGGCCACCGGCGCCAGGCTCATCAGGTAGGCGTAGATGGCGTCGGAGTCCTCGCGGGTGATCAGCCGGTACGAGGTGTAGGGCATCGCGGGATAAAGCTGCGCGCCATCCGGGCGCTGGCCGTCGGTGAGCACGCGGTACAGGTCGTCGGCGCTGTAGTGGCCGATGCC
>JBBNAI010000631.1:0-1432 GCA_037994305.1 Pseudomonas sp.
TCGACAGCGCCGCCAGATCCGAGCCCTGGATAGCCTTGATCTGACTGGCCGTCAGCACTGCCAGGTCCTGGACCTGCATGGCGAAGAACTGCTCGCTGGTCAGCGCGACGATCTGCGCGGTGGTCAGTGCCTGCACCTGATCGGTGGTCAGCGCGACGATCTGCGCGGTGGTCAGCGAGGCCACATCGACGCCCTGCATGGAGGCAACCTGCTCAGTGGTCAGCGCCTGCAGCTGATCGGTGCTGAGACTGGCCACCTGCTCGGTGGTCAGCTTGACCACTTGCTCGGTAGTCAGCGCCGCAATCTGCGACACGCTCAGAGCCCGCACTTGCGCTGTACTGAGCAGAGCCAGGTCAGTGGCATCGACTGCCGCGATCTGTGCAGCACTCAGGGCCTGCAAGTCAGCTGTTTCCATCGCTTCGACCTGGGCGCTGGTAAGCGCTTTGATCTGGTCGGTGGTCAGCGCCTGGAACTGCACGCTGCTCAGCAACTGCACCTGCTGGGTTGTCAGCGCCGCGATATCGCGGGTTTCCATCGCCTCCAGTTGAACCGGGGTGAGTGCCGCCACCTGATCGCTGGTCAGTGCCGCTACTTGAGCAGTAGTCAGACCAACGATGGCGGCAGTAGAGATCGCCGCGAGATCGGCGACTTCCAGTTTGACCAGTTGAGCGGTACTCAGCGCGGCCAGTTGTGCAGAGCTCAGAGCATGGGTCTGTTCGGTGGTCAGGGCCACAACCTGGGCACTGGTCAACGCGGCGATATCCGCGGTTTCCAATGCCGCGACCTGAGCAGCACTGAGTTCGGCGAAGTCCGCCGCCTCCAGGGCAGCCACTTGATCGCTGGTCAGCGCAACAATCTGCGCGGTACTCAAGGCTTTCACCTGGTCACTGCCCAGCGCAACGATCTGTGCGGTAGTCAGCGCCGCCAGGTCGGTACTGGTCAGTGCCACAACCTGCGCGGTCAATAGCGCCGCCACTTGAGCAGTGGTCAGAGCTGCCGTCTGTTCAACCGTGAGGCCTTGCAGGGCTGCAGTGGATAGCGCCACCAGATCGGCGATTTCCAACTTGGCCAGCTGCGCAGTACTCAGCGCAGCCAGTTGCGCAGCGCTCAGGGTGTGCGCCTGCTCGGTGGTCAACGCAACGATCTGTGCGGTGGTCAGTTGCGCCACATCCCGGGTCTGCAAGGCTGCAATCTGTACCGAGCTCAGTTCAGCGATGTCGGCCGTATCCAGTGCAGGGATTTGGTCAGTGGTCAGTGCGACGATCTGCGCGGTAGTCAGAGCCTTGATCTGGTCGCTGGTCAGCGCCTTGATCTGGGCCGTGGTCAGCGCCGCGATATCGCGGGTTTCCATGGCCTGAATCTGCGCCGTGGTCAGCACCGCCAGATCAGCAGTCTCCAGTGCCTGCACCTGGGCGGTGGTGAGAGCCACAAC
>JBBNAI010000632.1:0-1220 GCA_037994305.1 Pseudomonas sp.
CGGCATGCGCCTGGTGCTGGTGGACATCCAGGCCGAGCGCCTGCAACAGGTGGCCGAACGCCTCGGCGAACAGGCCACGCCGTTCGCCGCCGACCTCACCGACCACGACGCCCTCGCCCGCCTGATGAGTTTTGTCGAAGAGCGCTTCGGCCGCCTCGACATCCTCATCAACAACGCCGGCATCGCCCGTGTGGAAGCCTTCGACGAACGCTCGGTAGAGAGCATCCTCGGCGAACTGAACATCAACCTGGTCGCGCCGCTGGTGCTGACCCGCCTGGCCATCCCGCTGCTCAAGCGCTCGGCCGATGCGCGGGTGATTTCCACCGTGTCCCTGGGCGGCATCTTCCCGCTGCCGGAAACGCCGATCTACGCCGCCAGCAAGTTCGGCCTGCGCGGCGCCATGCTGTCGATCGGCCTGGACCTGGCGAGCAAGGGCATCAAGGTCGGCTCGATCCTCCCCGCCGCCACCGAGACGGCGATGCTGCGCCATGAAGCCATCCACGGCGGCAACGCCCTGCAGTTCATCGACCCACCGCAGCAACCGGAAGACGTCGCCGAACAGGTCCTGCTGATGCTCGACAAGCCCTGCCTGGAGCGCACGCCCAAGGCCAGCGAGTCGTGGCTGTCCAACTTGGCGATGCTGTTTCCCAACCTGCTCCCCAGGACCATCCTGCTGTTCAGAAAGCGCGGCGAAAAAGGCCTGCAACGCTACCTGGAATCCCTCGGCGAACGCGGCCTGGCGCAACGGGTGAATGGCCGCTGGGAGTTGAAGTAGGTGTTTTCGCTGAGAACAAAAAGCCCGCATCAAGCGGGCTTTTTGTTGGGCGACAGATTCGCTTTCGGTCGGTCAGAACGACTTGCTGGCGCTGGCCACCCAGGTGGCGCTGCAGGTGTCCTGGAAGCCGTAGTAGCTGTAGCAGTCCTGCTGCGACAGGTCGGTGTCGACGAAACTCAGGCCCCAGGTGATGCCCACCAGTTCGCGGGTCAGCGTGGCTTCCCATTCGTGGTAACTGCTGGTGCCGTCGCCCGAGCCGCTGATGAACAGCGGGTCCTTGAAGTCCATCCGCCCGTAGCGCAGTTCCAGGCCCAGCTCCAGTGGCAACTGGGTCTCGTAGCCGAGGTAGCTGTAGAGGGTGTCCTGGTCGTCGCCGAAGAAGTTCGGCACGTCGTTGGAGTAGTAGGCCGCGGCCTTGAAGCCGTAGGCGCTGAGGATGGCGTAG
>JBBNAI010000633.1:0-2464 GCA_037994305.1 Pseudomonas sp.
CCAGTCTTCATCGGCGGGGAAGGCCTTGGCCGCCTTGGCATAGGCTTGGGTGGCGGCAACCTTGTCGCCGTCGCGCAGTGCCAGCTTGGCGCGCAGCCACCAGGCCAGGCCGCTATCCCCCGCCTGCGCGCTGAAGCGTTTGGCGCTGGCGTAGTCGCCCTGCTGGTACGCCAGCGCCGCCAGGCGGTCGGCGTTTTCCGGGCGGGCGATATCCACGCGCAGCAGCAGGTGGATCAGGTTCTTGTTGCTGGGTTGCGCGTCGTAATAGAAGCCCAGTCGACTGAACAGCTGGGCGACGAGCAACTGCTGCACCTGCGGCGTAGCGAGCAGCGGCAGCAGTTCTGCATCGGGTTTGGCCAGTAGCTGGCTGGTCAGCTGGCGGATGGAGCTGTAGCCGGTGCTCGAACCGAGCTTCGACTGGCTGGCATACAGGCGGATGGCGCTGTCCCAGTCGTTCTCCTCCAGCTTCAGCCGAGCCTCTTCGCCGAGGCTGGCGATGCCCAGTTCCAGCGGGTCGCTGAAGCCGCCGATGCTCAGCGTGCGGGTCTGCTGGTAGGCCTGCCGGGCCTGGTCGCGCAGTTGCTGGCGGCGCTGGATCATGGCGGCATCATCGAGGTGGTCGTCGAGGGCGCTGACCGCCAGGCTACTCAGGCTGCGCCCGAGGGAATAGGCGGCCCAGGAGCTGCGCAGCGGGCGTTCGGCTGCGGGCAGGGCCAGTACCTGGCGAAAGTAGTCGGCGGCCAGGGCCATGTCCTGCTGGGTGAAGGCCACGGCGCCGGCGGTGTACAGGCGTAGTTCGGCAGGCAGGCTGGCGCCCTGGCTGTCTGCCTGGCGGGCATCGGTCAGGGTGCGCAGCTGGCTGATCAGGGCGAACTGTTCGGCACTCAGTTGCTGTTTTTCCACGGCGACGCGGGCGTCGAGGTATTGCTGGCTGCTGTCGTCCCAGTAGGGGTCGAGGGTGGCGCTGCCAGCCCGAGCCAGACCGGGGATGCTCTGGCCGAGGCGACTGATCTCGAAGGCGAAGTTGCCTTCGGGCAGCTCCTGCAGCGCATTGCTGCGGTCGTCCAGCAGGCGATAGGGGAATTCCGGGCCGCAGGCCTGTGCGGCGCCCAGTGGCAGCAGGCTGCCGAGGGTCAGGGCCAGCAGTTGCTGGCCGGTCCATTTAGTCATCGACATGCATCGCTCCTTGATCGATCTGTGCACAGCGCGCCCAGCCCAGCGCGCGCTGGCTGCCGGCGGCGAGTTGTCCGGGGTGTTGGCGGGTGAAGCGCAGGCCCTGGGGGCTGGTTTCCACGCGATAGGCACCTACACCATCGGCGGCTTCGCAGTCCTGCGCCGGTAGTTCTATACGTGCGGGCAGGGCGCTGGGCAGGGTGCCGTTGTTGAACACATGCAATTCGCTGATCGGGCCGTTCTGCTGCAGTTGCACGTTCAGGGCCGGGCGCAGTGGCTGGCCGCGCACCACCGCCAGCAGGGTGTCGATGGGCCAGGCGCGGCGATCGCCAGCCAGGGGCAGGCGGAACCAGATGATACCGCTCAGCCCTGGCGGCGGATCGTTGCGCAGCTCGGCCAGCAGGCTGGCGACGTGTTGCGGGTCGGCCTGCAGTTCACGGCGGGCGCCGCCCTGGCGCAGCGGCGCTTCGCCTTCCACCCGTGGCGCGCCGGCCGGGCTGTCGAGCAGGGCCACGCCGTAGGCCGGCAGAGCCAGGAGAAAGGGTGACGGGCTGCGCGCGGCATATTCTTCGGCCCAGTGTTGCGCCTGTTCGGCATCGAACAGGCCACGGCGCGGGTCGCTGACAGCGTGTACCTGCAGCACCGAGCTGTCGACGCTGGCCAGTAGCTGTTCCAGTTGATCGCTGGCCAGCCAGGCGGGCAGGGCGGTGATGCTCAGCTTGAGCTCGGCGGGCAGCTGGCGGCGCAGGTCGCGCAGCAGCGTGGCGTAGGCCGGCAGGCGCGCGGTGGCGCAGTCATGGTCGATTTCCAGCCCGGCCAGCTGGATGCCGGCGGCCTGCCAGTCGTGCAGCAGGCTGGCTATCTGCTCACCGATGGCGCGTGGGTCGAGCTGCGGCAATTGGCCATCCAAGCGCACCACGGCGACCAGCGGGCGGCCGTCGCGCTTGAGCAGTTGCAGGTCAGGGTAGGCGCGCGCCCACCCCGCCTCGGGGTGGGCCTGCAGGGCCAGCACGCGCAGGGTGGAGAAGTCGGCATGGCTCTGCGCAAGGGCCTCGGCATGCGCCGGGCGCCACTGGCGTTGCCAGATATACAGCTGCTGGTCGAGGGCGTGCGGCGGGCTGCAGGCGGCCAGGCCGAGCAGGCTCAGCAGCAGGGGCATAACGAAGGGGATTCTGGGCATGCGACGGTGCATCCTGGCGGTCGCCGAGGCGGCTAGTTTAACCCTGTAGAGCGCTCATGCGCTGCGTCTAGACCTTAGTCGCCTAGAGGATTACCGTGGACAGACTAAGCT
>JBBNAI010000634.1:0-14805 GCA_037994305.1 Pseudomonas sp.
GAGATGCCGATGGGCAACAGGATGTGGGTGATGATGAACGGCTCGAGGCCGAACGAGGCGATGATCGCGTTGAGGCTGTCGACGCCGAAGTTGGCGTACTTGAAGTAGCCGAGCACGCAGAGGTCGAGCACCACGCCGAGGATCAGCCATTTCTGCGCGGTTTTTGTGCGCACTCCGGCCGCGCCGATACGCAGGCCGATCCAGTAGTTGAACACCGTCACCGCGGCGAACAGCGCGAGGAAGTCGATGCGCCACCAGGCGTAGAAGATGTAACTGGCCACCAGCAACAGCAGGTTGCGGTAGCGGTTTCCGCTCAAGTAATACAGGCCGAGGAAGATCGGCAGGAACAAGAACAGGAACACGTTGGACGAGAAAACCATACCTTAGATCTCCCTTGCTCGGGCAATGCAGCAGAGCCGCCGCCGTGCGTCTAACTCAATCCACGTTGGCTTGCAGGCTGGCTTGGTTGGCAGAAGCGCGCGAACAGATCTTCGCCTCCACTTCCAGGCCTGCTGGCATGTCGTCGGGCATGGTGATTTCCATCGATAGCAGGGTTTGTCCTGCCCACTCCGTATCGTCACGTAGACGGAAAACAAAGCGACCGTCTGGCTCGACTTCACGTGAGCGCGAGATCAGCAGGCTCTCCTTGGAACCGCTCATGTACCAGAAGGCGCTATGCAACTCTTTGATATCGGGCTGGCTGAACTGGATATCGGCGATATAGCGCTCACTACGAATCGGCTTCACGTCGGCGTTAACCAAGAGCTCGTTCTTGCCCGGACGCAGCTTGATCTTCTGGCTCATTTCCGCTGGAGCCATCCGGCAACCGTCAGCCAACATCGGCATGATCTGGCGGTAGAAAATCGGCATGGAGATGTCGTAGTAGCTGGTGATTTCCCAGATCAGGATCTTCGGCGGGTTGCTCTGGAAATCCTGGCTACCGAGGTACTGCAGCATGGCGCTGTGGAAACCGCCGCCACTCACCGATCGGTTATCGACATCAACATTGGCATGCTGCTTGAGGAACCCCGCAAAGTTGTACTGCGGAGAACTGAAACTGGTCCCGGCCAGCACCACTTGCGGTGTCACTTCATCGCCGAACAGGTCACTGCTCTCTTCCTTCGGCTCAGTAGCGAAACGGGTTACGTACTGGTTGGCATAGCTATAACCACAGACCTTGCTGAAGGCCTCGTTGAGCGAGCCAATTTTGTACATCTGCCCATCACTGCGGCTGACGAACTCCTTGCGCGGGATTTTCTTGAACACTTCCGACTTGCGCAGCTCTTCTGCCACAAGGCTTGCGGTGAACTCGGCGCCGTTGGGCGTCCAGTGGTGATCACGCTTGAAAAAGAATGGTTTGTCAGCCGTGCCATGCTCGTACAGCAGCGGCGTCAGGTCAGGCACGCGTATACCCAGGCTGCGCATTTTATCGATCACCTGGTGGTAGTTGTTCTTGGCCTCATCCAGGTTGTATCCCTGACGTACGGCTGGATCGAGCATTTCTGCGTTGGCCATTCCTCGCGTCGGGATGTACACCACCATCAGCTCGACACCACGAGCCTTGAGCGCGTCGCGCAACTCCTGCAGATGCCCATAGCCCTCCGGCGTGGTGCCCATTTGCGTCATCAGGTCGGTACGAGTGCGAAACAGCCAGTCATCCTGGCCTTTCACCAACTTGGTGAACTCACCCATGTCGCCGGTGTAGGTGGTGTCTTGCAGCGTCTGCGGACAGATGTCGCAGCAGCGCTCAACCGCGTACTGCGGCGGCTCTTCGGCGTGGGCAATCGAGGCCAGCAGACCGAACAGACCCAGCGAAGCCAGGATTTCTAACGCTTTCACACTTGAATTCCGTCTCATCGCTTGTTCCTCACTTCTGCAGTTGCGCCACGTGGTTGACTGGCAGGACAAGCACAGCCTTTTTCTGCCGTACAAGCAGGTCGAGGATCTGGTTCTTGCCGTCGGCCAGCGCCCCGAACATGCCGATCCCCGCTGGCTTGGTTGGCATCAGCATGTCCAACTGATAGAGCTTCACGCTCTGCGGTGAAACCACCGAAATGGCCCCGCTCTCGTTGCCCACCAAGCGCCCGCCGACCACGACCAGCGACAGGTTCATGTCGAAGGGGTCCAGCGCCAGGTCACGGTCAGTGCCATTCAGGTCCTTGACGTGCCCGTAGATACCCAGCAGCCCGTTGGCCGCCGCTACGTTCTCGTACAAGCCCATATCGGAACTGTTGCGCACGCGGATGCCATGTCGGCCGTTGCTGAAAGCTTTGTTGCCCCACAACAGGTTCTGGCCACTCTCGTAGATGGTGATGCCGTCGGACTTGTTGCGATAAATCTCGTTGTAGGCAATCACGTTATTGACGCTGGAGCGGTCAATGACGATGCCGGACAGATGGTTCTCATAGGAGCGGTTATTGAAAATCCAGCTGTCGTTGACCTCGCGGGAAATGATGATCCCGTGCTTCTGCACCGTACCGTAGGCGGTGTTCTCGGCGATGATCAGGCGACGCGAGCGGTCATGCGGGTCGATGCCGTAGACCAGGTTGTTGCGGTAGGTATTGCCACGTAGCACCACATCGAAGGCTTCATAGCAGTAGAAGCCGTACCACATGTCATCGAACATCGAATTGAGCAGCCAGCCGGTGGGATGGTCACGCTGCATGATGGGATGCATCGCCGGGCTGTACTGGGAAATCGACACACCATAGGACTTGCTCGCGGTGTAGCCGAGGCTGGAAACCACGCTATTGACGATGTAGGTCTCCGTACCGCCCCAGGAGTTGAGGAACGGGCGGAACTTGCCTTTCTTGGTGAACCAGTCCTGCTGGTTATCGGCTTCGCGCCAGGCGGTCAGGCGGCTGTCAGTGATGAACAGCTTGCCGTCGTTGATCAGGAAGGCGCCGCGCTCACTGGAAAGGCGGAAGTCCTTGGTCTCCTTACCGATATGCAGGGTCGCCCCTTGACTGACCACGATGGGCAGACGGGCCAGGTACACGCCCGGTGCGGTCTCGCGGAAATATTTCTCTGGCAGGCTGCGAGCGAGTTCCACCGGGGTCACATAGCCACCCTCGATAAATATCACCTGCGGCATCTCGCCCTGGCGCTTGACCCACTCACGCAAACGTTCGTCGCCGCCCGTGAACTCGACCAGCGGGTTTTGCTCGATCATGCCGCGCACGACCACTCGGCCAGCGGGTTTTGCCTGAACCTTGGCGTACACCGCCTCCGCGGTGTAGCCACTCAGATCGGGAAGCTTGGGCGCTTCGCGCTGTAGCGATTCGACCGGAATGCTCGAGATCTGATAGGCCTGCGATTTGACCTCGGCTGCCGCTGCAGCCGTGGCAAACGCCAGCGCTCCCGCCATCAGCAGACCATGACGAAGCACGTGCCTGAATGCTCTTGGTAATTCCATCTTGCCAGTCTCCATATTCATTGCAGACAGCCTCAGTAACGCCAGACCACATCAATAAAGGCGCGATGCATGCTCGAATCGGTGTCGCTGGCAAAAGCATCGCCAGGCAGGAACAGGCCGCCGCGAAAACGCACCAGTGCCGACTTGGCGCCCAGCCAGCCCAGTTCGGCAGGCATTTGCCCTTCGTTGAAGTAGCGAGTCAGTACCAGGTCGACTTCCTGCCCCAGGTCTTTTTCCCCGGGCACCAGTGATGCCTGCAGGCCGCTGGCGCTATCGGCCTCATCATCGACCCGCCAGAACCGGTGGTAGATCAGGCTGGCGTCATAGTCCTTGTTCAACTGCCAGGCACCGAACAGGCTGGCCGCCTGCAAGTTGTTCAGCTCGCCGCGGTAGGCCTCGCCAAAGCGATTGACGCCGGAATTGGTGCCGGTGAAGTTGGCGCGATTGCTCTGCAAATCGGTCTGGATGAATTGCTCGGAATCATCGCCATCGCTACCGCCACTGGCGCGCGAATAGGTGGCGCCGACCCGCCAGCTTTCATCGATATTCCAGCGCAGGCCGAGATCCAGGGCCCAGGCGTCGATATCCTGATTGGTCTCGCCTACGGCCCGGCGTACGCCGTCAACGGTACGCGCAGTCAGCAGGTCGGCATCACCGGTCAGCCAGGTCAGGCTCGCCATGTAGCTCAGCGGCAAACTGCTGCGGTAGTTGTAGAAATCGCCGTTAGCCTCGACACCCAACCAAGTCAATTGGCCGCTGTAGGTCTTGCTCAGCAGGTCAACTTCTTCGCCTGCATGCGGCAGGCCGCCATGATCGTCACTGTGGTGGAGCTTGAGCCCGGCCCAGTGACCCGGCCGCCACTGGGTGGAAATGTCGCCCATTAGGTGCAGGCGGTCCTCATCCTGCGGTGCCAAGTCGTCGAGGTCAGTGCGGTAGTCACTGAAACGCTCGGCGACGCCGACATGGGCGTTGAGCAGCGTGGTATCGAAATTCCAGCGCAGGGCTTCGATATTGCTGTCCCACCACAGGCCGTCGGCACTGCGAATCTTCTGCCGCCCCAGGCGCAGGGTCTCGCCGGGATAGGCCGTCAGCCCACCGTAATCGACCCAGAACTCGTGCAGCGCCAGGAAATGATCGTCGCGCTCGCGGGCATCATTGGGATCGAAGGTGTCGGATTCGCTGGTATCGGACTCGATCACATCGCTGGCGATGAACGCCTCGCCCATCAGGTAGGCGCTCCAGTCTCCGCTCACCCCGTAAACCCAGGGACGCACACTCACGCCGGCGCCATTGAAGTCGCCGCCATCACGGGTGCCCAGGTCCTGGTCGTCGATCGACTGCGCCGTGATCTTCAGATTGGCCCCATAGGACAGCCCAGGCTGTGCCTCGGCTGCCCACAGATTCGGGCTGCCGAGCAGGCCGGCCGTGCACGCGAATAGGGCGACGCAACGGTTGGTCGAGGTCATAGCATTCCCTGCATTGGATGGGTCGAATTGCGGATGCTCAGCTGCTCGCCACCGCGAGCACTAAGCTCGCGGGCCAGCAGGCTTTCCACCTGTTGGTAATCCTGTGGTTGCAGGCTCGGTGCCAGGCGCTGCATCAGCGCATCGGCCTGCACAACGCCCTGGTTCTTGGCCAAAGTGGCAAAGGTGTAGGCGTACACCGCGTTAATACGCACGCCCTTGCCACTGCCAAACAACTGCGCCAGGGCAGCATCGGCATTTGCGTTACCGCTGCGAGCTGCGATCAGGTAATGCTCAACGGCCTTCTCCGGATCGATATCACCCAGTTGGCCCTCGCTATAGAGCTTGCCGAGAAAGAAGTGCGCCTTGGGCTCGGTGGGTGCCGCAATCAGCAGGTACTTCTCCGCCGACTGCGGATCCCCGGGAACCACCTGGCCCTTGAGGTAAAGCTGGCCCAGCGCCAACGCCGCACGGGTGGAGCCAGCATCGACGGCCTTCTGCAGATAGCCGGTCAATTCGACGGCACCACCAAGGTCGGGGTAGCTCTCGATCAGCTCGGCCAGGCTTATCCAGGCATCGACATAGCCAGGGGCGATCAAGGTCAGCAGCTCCTGGGCCTTCGGCAGATCAGGCTCACCGAGGCTTGCATCAGCCAGTACCTTGGCAACCGCTTGCACCCGCTCAGGAATGATTGCGCCCGACTCATAGCCGGCCAGCAACCGTTCAAGTAATGCTGCCAGGGCCTCGCTATCGTTCTGTTTGCGGTAGATCGCCGCCAGCTCGGCATAGCACTCGCTGACCTGCGCCAGCCAGACCTCGCAGGTCTCACGGATCTCCGCCAGGTGCTGGTCGTAATCACCGCGAGCTCGATACAGCTCGATCTTGCCGAGTTGTGCCTCGCCGAAACCTTGCTCCTGCCATTGCGTCAGCTCGCGATCGATTTCACCGCTGCTGACTTTCTGCGGATCGAGCAATTGCATCCGCACCAACGGCAACAACGCACTGCGGTCACCCTCTTGCAGGCCTTGCCGCAACAGACGCTCGGCCTCCAGACGTTCCTCAACAGTCGGCTGCTGTTTACTGGCCAGCCACTTGCCGAGCCGCACAGGCGCTAGTGGCGAGCGCCCCACAGCACCGCGGTAAAGGCTCTCGCCCTGCGCCTGCTGCTCCGGTGAGGCACTGCGCACGAGGATATCTGCCAGACCGATTTCAGCGTCGACGTAGCCCTGCTCCGCCAGCGTCTGATAATTGGCCTGCGCGGTCGTCAGATCGCCAGCACCTTTCGCCTGCTTGGCCAGCTGCAAATCAGGCAGACTCATGCAGCCCGATAGCAGGCCCAGGCTCAGAGTCCCGAACGCCAGGCTGACCCCTTTCATTTGCCAGCCGCCAGGCTGATGCTCGACCACAAACCGCCCAGCGGCTGGATGCGCACATCCACCGGGCGCTTGGCCAGTTCGCTAGCCAGTGGCAACTCCGGCTCGATCATCACCCGGATATCCGAGGCCAGACCGCCATCCTGCAGCGCCATGCTACTAATCACGCCACTGCGTTTTTCGGTCTCACCACCCACCAGGAAGCTGACCTGGGTACCCGGCTGCAGCTCATCGAACGCCCGGTAAGGAAAGCGCGCCTCAACGTTGGCAACGCTGTCTGTAGGAGCCAGAGTGAACACCGCCGTCCCCTTGACCACCATCTGGCCATCGCCCACCAGCTGCGCCACCACGCGGCAATCGCATGGGCTGGTCAGGGTGCCCTGGAAGCTCTTGCTGAACAGTCGCTCGAGGTTATCCGGAGTCATCTCTGCTTCCGGCAGTACCCCTTTGAGCGCATCCAGCATGGTCGCGGAAAACGTCGCCACCGGCGCCCCCTTGGCCACGGTATCGCCAACCTTGACCAGGCTCTGCACCGAGCCCTCACGCGGCATCGACACCTGTTGGCCAGGGACCTGAACCTGTGCCGAGTCGGCATGGGTGACAAAGTAGATGTCGTACAGCTGATACAGCACATAGGTGCAGGCACTGACCCCGATCAGGAACAGCAACAGGCTCATGCTCACGGCACGCACGCGGTTGAACAGGCTGGCCGGGGCGTCTGCCTTGTTGTTGCGCGCCTTGGTGAAGTTATCGCGCTGCAGGGTGCTGATCAGGTCGCCTACATTGACCAGCTCACCGCTCAGGAAGGAGCTGATCAGGTAGCGCAACGCGGCGACTTCGCGCGGTTTGAGGTTGTGAAACTCACAACCGGCGCGCTTGCCGCCAATCAGCGAACGCACCTGGAACTCCACATCCATGGAGAAACCGATGCCCTCGATCTCGAACATCAGCCGGCCCTGAAAATTCTGCCCTTCACTGACCAGCCCGCTGGTGGGTACGAAGCTGAAACCACCCGCGGACAAATCCGTGAGCGGTGCTTCCAGCTCCTGCCCCTGCTGGCTGCGATAGATGATCTTCGCCGGCAGCTTCAGACGCGCGTACTGGCGCTGGGCCTCCGACTCGTGGACAACATTGGCATTGCTGCTGGGGCTCATCACTGCGCTCATAGTCTTTCCCTTTAAATTAATGAGTTAACTCAGGCATCCCGTGGCCGACGGCCATCCGTTGCCGATCACACCACCCACATCAAGGCAGCGACGAAGACACTGCTCGCCGAAAAAGTCATGGCCCGCGACGACCAGGTGTTGAACCAGCGCTGGAAACTGGCCAGATCACGATTGAGCTTGGTTTTCTGGCGAGTCCAGGACTGCTGGTCGAGGC
This sequence comes from Pseudomonas sp., assembly GCA_037994305.1. Lineage (GTDB taxonomy): Bacteria > Pseudomonadota > Gammaproteobacteria > Pseudomonadales > Pseudomonadaceae > Aquipseudomonas. The sequence continues at coordinate 7,632 of JBBNAI010000634.1, forward strand.
GGAAGAACACGTACACCTTCACCAGTGCACCGGCGATCTGGTTGTAATAAAGAATCAGCGGGTAGGCCGGCCCGATCTCATGCCCGGAAGCCAGCAACAGCAGGGTCAACACCAGGCGGGTAAGTCCGACCCACAGCATGTAGATCATCAGGTAGGCAAAGCCGTACTTGATGCTCGCGACTATCGCCACCGTAGGACCGAGCAGGCTGGTCCACATGGCCACACGCTGATCCAGCAGGACGATGCTGGTGAACCAACCGAGGCGATTCGAGCCCAGACCGAGCGCCCGCGAGTTCTGCCGCAGGTTGTTGCCATACCAGCGGAACATCAGCTTGCGACTGGCCTTGATGAAGCTCTTTTCCGGTGGGTGCTCGACCGTGTTGATCGCCGCATCCGGCACGTAAAAGGTGTCGTAGCCCAGGCGCATCAGGCTGTACCAGCTGGACTTGTCGTCACCGGTGAGGAACTTGAAGCGCCCCAGGCGCCAATGCTCCAGGTAGTCGTTCTCGACGTCGTTGATAAAGCTGGCGTTGGTCACCACATTGGCGCGGAACACCGACATGCGTCCGGTCAGAGTCAGCACGCGCTTGCTCAGGGCCATCGAGCACATGTTGATGTGGCGTTGGGCGAAGCGCAGCTTGTGCCACTCGCTCATCACGTAGCTGCCGTGCACCTCGCAGAACTCGTTGGTGGTGAGCCCGCCCAGGTTGTCGAACAACTTGAAGTACGGCATGGTCTTGCGCACCACACCGGGGGTCAGCACGGTATCGCCGTCAACCACCGCCACCACTGCATCGTCGTCCGGCAGGTGCCGCGAGATGGCACGGAAACCGTGGGCCAGGCCATCGCGTTTGCCGGTGCCGGCGATCCGCACGAAGTCCAGGCGCACGCGCTCCGGCGGGTTCATCTTCGACCACAGCCCCTTGACCAGCATCTCGTCCGAGAGCTCGACGATGGAGCAGACAATCGTCGCCTTGTAGCCACAATCGATCGCTTCGCGAATCACCGAGCGATACACCTCGGCGGTGGTAAGCGCATCGATGCGGAAGCTGGTGACCATCAGAAAGACCTGCGACGGATCGGCAGAATCCCCCAGCCGCGCAGCCTTGCGCCGGTAGTACGGATACACCAGATAGAGGAACAGCAGCCCTCGCACGTAGTGAATCGCGCCCATGGAGTAGCGCCAGATGCCGACGGCACCCAGTAACAGCAAGAAGTCCGTGGATTCAGGGTCAAAGATGCTGCGTGGCAGCAACAGCGCCATGCCCATCAGTACCGTGACGTAGAACAGCCAACCTGCACCAGTGCGCAGGCGTCTCTGCAGACCTTCCATGTTTTAGCCCCGTCTCAGTTTTCGCACTGCAGCGGGGGCGTTGTTATTGTTGTTGTTACGCCCGATGCACGTTCCGACTGGCTGTGATTACCAGCACAGCCCTTCCATTTCAGAGGTGGTGGTCTGGCGCATGAAGCCCACCAGATCGATCACCTTCTTGCCTGGCGGAACCTTCTGGACCAAGGTCTCGAACATCTCGTCGCCGTTACCCAGCACGATCACGTCCGCATCCGCCACCACCTGGTTGAGGTCGGCGCGCAGCAGCGAAGAAACGTGGGGAATTTTCGACTCGATGTACTCGCGGTTGGCACCGTGGACACGGGCGTACTCGACGTTGCGGTCGAAGATCTTCAGGTCGAAGCCTTTGCCGATCAGCATTTCCGCCAGTTCCACCAGCGGGCTCTCACGCAGATCGTCGGTACCCGACTTGAAGCTCAGGCCAAGCAGCGCGACCTTGCGCTTGCCCTGGCTGGCGATCAGGTTGTAGGCCTTGCGCACCTGGGCGGCGTTGCTCAGCATCAGCGAGCTGATCAGCGGCGATTCCAGGTCCAGCTGGCCGGCGCGATAGCTCAGGGCACGCACGTCCTTGGGCAGGCAGGAGCCACCGAAGGCAAAACCCGGGCGCATGTAGTACTTGGACAGGTTGAGCTTGTGGTCCTGGCAGATCACATCCATCACCTCACGACCATCGACGCCCACAGCCTTGGCGATGTTGCCGATCTCGTTGGCGAAGGTGACCTTGGCCGCGTGCCAGACGTTGCAGGTGTACTTGATCATTTCCGCGACCTCGATGGTCTTGCGGATGATCGGGGCGTCCAGCTCGCTGTAGATTTCCTCGAGCAGGTCGCCGGAGGTTTTATCCAGTTCACCGATCACGGTCATCGCCGGGAAGTCGTAATCCTTGATCGCCGTGCTTTCGCGCAGGAACTCGGGGTTTACCGCGACGCCGAAATCCTTGCCCGCTTCCAGCCCGGAGAATTTCTCCAGGGTGGGGATCACCACGTTGCGCAGGGTGCCAGGCAACACGGTGCTGCGCACCACCACGGTGTGGCGACTGGCCTTGAGCGGCAGGATCTTGCCGATCTGCTCGCAGACCTCTTCGATGTAGGACACATCGAGGTCGCCATTGGCCTTGCTCGGGGTCGGTGGAGCGAGGAACGAGATGTCCGTATCCATCACCGCCTGCTGCACGTTCAGCGTGCCACGCAGCTTGCCGCTGCTGACACCCTTCTGCAGCAATTCTTCCAGACCTGGTTCGACAATCGGCGACTTGCCGCTGTTGATCAGGTCGATCTTCAACGCCGAGATATCTACCCCGACAATCTGGTGCCCTCGTGCAGACAGGCAACCTGCGCATACAGCTCCCACGTAACCCAGCCCAAAAATGCTGATACGCATGGACGATCTCCTTTCCTTGCATGGGTCGACAAGGCATATCCAGTGATATGCCGTATACCTTGCGAGATCGACGGGACTACAAACTCCACCGCCTCCTTACTTCAAATCCATTTTCATTGACCGGAACGAAACCAGTAGACCGGAACAGATCGATAATTAAATCGAAAGTTCACAGCCGACAACTTCAGGTCAAATTAAGGCAGGCGGAAAGTTACACTTAAGTAACTAAGAATCAAGCTACGACAAGTAACATGTGCGTGCTTTCACATTTCCATCGGCGGGTAACACCTTATGGCGTGACCGCTCTAGGACGGAGAGTACACAAGAATATTTAGAAAGTAACACCTAATTTCAATTAGGCGCAAAAGGAATAAAAACCATGCAGAAAGGGTATATCGCCAAAATACCAGCGCCACGGAATCGCCAATCAAACGGAGAAGATCCTGAATTTGTATGAATCAGGCAAACTTCCAGCCCAGATGAATACTTGTCGGGCAACTTGCAACATTTCAACAATGCGAGCGCCGTGCAAAATGAACGAGATAATGGCACAGCAATATCAACTGTTTGCGCAGAGCTACAAAACCGGCAACTTAGAAAGTGCAGCTTTTTAATTGTTTTTTTTATAGACCATCAGTTTTTTTACCGAAATCTTGGCGCCAAATTTTTTCCATCCCATGCCAAGAAGGTACACTCGCCCCATCCGAGTCGCTGGTGAGCTAAATTTTCCCTGCCACTGGCCGATGCTCTACACAATCCTTTGCGCAAGAAGCCCGAGATGAGAAACAACCAGCCCGTTACTCAGCGTGAGCGTACTTTCCCGGCTCAGCAGCGTCTGATCTCGACCACCGATATCAAAGGTCAGATCACTTACTGCAACGAAGCCTTTATCGATATCAGTGGTTTCAGCCGCGACGAGTTGATTCGCGCACCGCATAACCTGGTGCGTCACCCCGATGTGCCGCCTGCGGTGTTCGAGCACATGTGGACGACCCTGAAAAAGGGCCGCCCCTGGATGGGCGTAGTAAAGAACCGCTGCAAAAGTGGCGATCACTACTGGGTCAGCGCTTATGTAACACCGATGCTGGATAACAATCAGGTCGTGGGTTACGAGTCGGTACGCGTCAAACCCAGCCTGGAGCAAGTGCGCCGCGCCGAAGCGCTGTATGCACGGATCAATGCCGGCAAGCCGGCGATCCCCAGCAGCCAGCGCTGGATGCCCGTCGTGCAAGCCATACTGCCCTTCGTGCTGGCCGGCCTGCTCGGCACCCTGATCGGTGGCTGGCTCGATTCGAGCTGGGGCTTCCTGCTCGCCGCCCTCCTCTCCATCCCGCTGGGCCTGGTCGGCCTGAGCTGGCAGAACCGCGGCGTGAAACGCCTGTTGCGCCTTGCCGAGCAAACCACCTCGGACCCGCTGATTGCGCAGATGTACACCGACAGCCAGGGTGCCGAAGCGCGCCTGGAAATGGCCATGCTCAGCCAGGAAGCGCGCTTGAAGACCTGCCTGACCCGCCTGCAGGACACCGCCGAGCGACTGACCAGCCAGGCCCGCCAGGCCGATCAGCTGGCGCACAACAGCTCCGCCGGCCTGGAACGCCAGCGGGTGGAGACCGAGCAAGTCGCCACCGCGATCAACGAGATGGCCGCTACCACCCTGGAGGTCGCAAGTAACGTGGCACGCACCGCCATCGCCACCCAGGAAGCCAACCGCCTGACCAGCGAAGGTCGTACCGTTGCAGCTGAAACCCGCGAGGCAATCCAGCGCCTGTCGGTATCGGTCGGTGAAACCGGTGAAACCGTGTCGCGCCTGGCCCAGGACAGCAATGAAATCGGCGGCGTGGTCGACGTGATCAAAGGCATCGCCGACCAGACCAACCTATTGGCCCTCAACGCCGCCATCGAGGCTGCACGGGCCGGCGAGATGGGCCGCGGCTTTGCCGTGGTGGCCGATGAAGTACGCTCGCTGGCGCAACGCACCGCCGAGTCCACCGGACAGATCCACGGCCTGATCGCCAAGCTGCAACGCACCGCAGAAGAAGCCGTGCTGACCATGGAAATCGGCCGCAAACAGGCTGACGAGGGTGTCGAGCGCGTGCTGCAAGCCGACCAGGCGCTGGCCGGGATCAGCGATGCAGTGGCCAATATCACCGACATGGCCAATCAGATTGCGGCGGCAGCCGAGGAACAGAGCGCGGTAGCCGATGAGGTCAACCAGAACATCATCACCATCGCCCAACTGGCCGACCAGACCGCCGGCGAGGCGCAGAACACGGCGCTACTCAGCGAGGAGCTGACCTCCACGGCGCAGGATCAGTACGCACTGGTGGAACGCTTCAACCGCTGACTCACGCTCCAGCCAAAAGGCCGGCCACCCTTACGGGCGCCGGCCTTTTTTCATGCTGCATGCAGCGCTCGCGTCTACCTGGCACCGCTCACGAATGCCGCCACCGCATCCGCGGCCGTCTGCAGGTGCTGCTCATGGGTAAAGCCCGATGCCTTCAGCGGCTTCAGGTCATGATCGCCCGCCACCAGCCACTCCAGGCGAATCGCCGGCGATAGCGTATAGCTCACCACTGTTTCGCGATTGCCCATGGCATCGCGCTCGCCCTGCACGATCAAGCTCGGCGTACGCAGTTCAGCCAGGTGCGCTACGCGTGGCTTGTCCTGCTTGCCCACCGCATGGAAGGGATAGCCCAGGCAAACCAGCGCATCAGCCGCCAGCTCATCCGCCAGCAGGCTGGCCATGCGCCCACCCATGGATTTGCCGCCGATCGCCAGTGGTCCTGCGACCTCCTTGCGCACCTGGCTATACACCTGACGCCAGCACTCCAGCAGTTGCGCCTGCGGATTGGGCGGGCGCTTGCCGCCATCGGCGCGCCGAGCGGCCATATAAGGAAACTCGAAGCGCAGCACGCCGATACCACGAACCGCCAGCAACTCGGCCATGCGTTGCATGAACGCACTGTCCATCGGCGCCCCGGCACCGTGGGCAAGGATCAACGTGGCCTGCGACATTCCGCCCGCCCCATTCCACAACCAGCCGTTCGCTCGGCATTGATCCTCGTCAATAACTCCCGCCTTGCCTTTACCCATGCTTGCCCTGCTTTTTATAACCGTGGATGGAAGCCCAACACATGAGCACAAGCAGCAGCACCGCCTACAACTACAAGGTGGTCCGCCAGTTCGCCATTATGACGGTGGTTTGGGGCATTGTCGGGATGGGGCTCGGCGTGTTCATCGCCGCGCAACTGGCCTGGCCCGAACTCAATTTCAACCTGCCGTGGACCAGTTTTGGTCGCCTTCGGCCGCTGCACACCAACGCGGTGATCTTTGCCTTTGGCGGCTGCGCCCTGTTTGCCACCAGCTATTACTCGCTGCAGCGTACCAGCCAGACCCGGCTGATCTCAGACAGCCTGGCCGCCTTCACCTTCTGGGGTTGGCAATTGGTGATTGTGCTTGCCGCCATCAGCTTGCCGCTGGGCTGGACCAGCTCCAAGGAATACGCCGAGCTGGAATGGCCGATCGACATTCTCATCACCGTGGTCTGGGTCGCCTACGCCATCGTGTTCTTCGGCACGCTGCTCAAGCGCAAGACCAAGCACATCTATGTGGGCAACTGGTTCTTCGGCGGCTTCATCCTCACCGTGGCGATCCTGCACATCGTCAACAACCTGGAACTGCCGGTCAGCCTGACCAAGTCCTACTCGCTGTACGCCGGCGCCACCGACGCCATGGTGCAGTGGTGGTACGGCCACAACGCCGTGGGCTTCTTCCTCACCGCCGGTTTCCTGGGGATGATGTACTACTTTGTGCCCAAGCAGGCCGAGCGCCCGGTGTATTCCTATCGCCTGTCGATCGTGCACTTCTGGGCACTGATCACTTTGTACATCTGGGCCGGCCCGCACCACCTGCACTACACCGCGCTGCCGGATTGGGCCCAGTCCCTCGGCATGGTCATGTCACTGGTACTGCTGGCCCCCAGCTGGGGCGGCATGATCAACGGCATGATGACCCTCTCGGGTGCCTGGCATAAGCTGCGCAGCGACCCGATCCTGCGCTTCCTGGTCGTGTCCCTGGCGTTCTACGGCATGTCGACCTTCGAAGGTCCGATGATGGCGATCAAGACCGTCAACGCCCTGTCCCACTACACCGACTGGACCATCGGCCACGTGCACGCTGGCGCCCTCGGCTGGGTAGCGATGATCTCCATCGGCGCGCTGTACCACCTGATCCCGAAAGTCTTCGGCCGCGCACAGATGCACAGCGTCAGCCTGATCAACGCCCACTTCTGGTTGGCCACCATCGGCACCGTGCTATACATCGCCTCCATGTGGGTCAACGGCATCACCCAGGGCCTGATGTGGCGTGCAGTCAACGAAGACGGCACCCTCACCTACTCCTTCGTCGAAGCCCTGGAAGCCAGCCACCTTGGCTACATGGTTC
>JBBNAI010000635.1:0-2437 GCA_037994305.1 Pseudomonas sp.
AGAGCGTGAAGATCGACCTGTTCCCGGACGAGGTCTACGTGTTCACGCCCAAGGGCCGCATCATGGAGCTGCCGAAAGGCTCCACCGCGGTCGACTTCGCCTATGCGGTGCACACCGACGTCGGCAATAGCTGCATCGCCTGCCGCATCAACCGCCGCCTGGCGCCACTGTCGCAGGCCCTGGAAAGCGGTTCGACGGTGGAAATCGTCACCGCCCCCGGCGCCCGGCCAAACCCGGCGTGGCTCAACTTCGTGGTCACCGGCAAGGCGCGCACGCATATCCGCCATGCACTCAAGCTGCAGCGCCGCTCCGAGTCGATCAACCTCGGCGAGCGCCTGCTGAACAAGGTCCTGGCCGGGTTTGGCCGCCACCTCGACTCGCTGCCAGCGGAACGTATCCAGTCCGTGCTCGACGAATACCGCCTGGAACTGACCGAAGACCTGCTGGAAGACATCGGCCTGGGCAACCGCATGGCCTACGTGGTCGCCCGGCGCATGCTCGCCAGCGAAGGCGAAGAGCCGCCAAGTGCCCAGGGCCCGCTGGCAATCCGCGGTACCGAGGGCCTGGTGCTGAGCTACGCCAAGTGCTGCACACCGATCCCCGGCGACCCAATCGTCGGTCATCTGTCCGCCGGGAAAGGCATGGTGGTGCACCTGGACAGCTGCCGGAACATCAGCGAGATCCGCCACAACCCGGAAAAATGCATCCAGCTCAACTGGGCCAAGGATGTCGCCGGCGAATTCAACGTCGAACTGCGCGTCGAGCTGGAGCACCAGCGTGGCCTGATCGCCCTGCTGGCCAGCAGCGTCAACGCCGCCGACGGCAACATCGAGAAGATCAGCATGGACGAGCGCGATGGCCGTATCAGCGTGGTCCAGCTGGTCGTCAGCGTGCACGACCGCGTGCACCTGGCCCGCGTGATCAAGAAACTGCGCGCCCTGACCGGAGTGATCCGCATCACCCGCATGCGCGCCTGACCCCTTTATGCAGCGGCCTCCTGGCCACGCACCCCTCTCAATAACAAGGAGCTCACCATGAGCAAGAGCGTCATCAGCAGCGACAAGGCCCCAGCCGCCATCGGCACCTACTCCCAGGCCATCAAGGCTGGCAACACCGTGTACCTGTCCGGGCAGATCCCGCTGGACCCGAAGACCATGGAGCTGGTGCAGGGCTTCGAAGAGCAGACCGTGCAGGTGTTCGAGAACCTCAAGGCCGTGATCGAAGCCGCCGGCGGCTCGTTCAAGGACGTGGTCAAGCTGAACATCTTCCTCACCGACCTGGCCCACTTCGCCAAGGTCAATGAAGTCATGGGCCGCTACTTCGAACAGCCCTACCCGGCCCGTGCCGCCATCGGTGTCGCCTCGCTGCCGCGCGGTTCGCTGGTGGAAATGGACGGCATCCTGGTCCTCGACTGATCCCGCCCAGAGAGCCCGCCATGCGCCAGCTTGCCTGCCTCCTGTTCGCCACTGCCTTGCTGACCGGCTGCGCCAGCCAACCCGGCAGCCCGGACGGGGTGTGGATCAACCAGCCGGTGATCGACGCCGCCCGCGAGGGCGGCTCGCTGCGCGAGGCCCTGCTGGCCTACGGGCCGAACCTGGAGTGGAAAGTCGACAGCGCGCGTGGCCTGGCCACCTACAGCAACGGCTTCGAACTCGGCGAAGGCCGACTGGTGGCGCAGGAGCCGGGGCACTGGCGGGTCGACTACCCGGGTGACTTTCACGAGCAGCTCAGCCTGCAGAATGGTCATCTGTTGCAGCAGGCCAGCGACAACAGCCCCGAGCAGCGCTTCAGCAAACCGCAGCAAGCGGCCAGCGAGGGCGCACCGCCGGGCAGCAGTTTCGAATGGGCGCTGTACGACGCCTACCTGAACGGCACCTGGAAGATTCGCGAAGGTGTCGGCCAGGGCGGCCTGGTGCTGTTCCACCCGGACGGCAGCCTCGAAGGCTTCCCCGGCGCAGAGCGCTACGCCCTGTGCCTGGCTGGCGATTGCGCCTCGATGAGCGGTGACCACGACAGCCTGTGGCTGCAACTCGGCCAGCAGGGCAATGTGTGGCTCTTCGAGCGCGACGGCGACCAACTGCGCATCCTCCAGGCCGTCAACCGCGCCCAGGCGGATGAAGTGCCGGACTTCCAGCCGGGCCAGCAGGCCTGGCTACTGGAACGCGATTAACCGCTAGCCCAGCAGCAGGCAGACGCCCAGCACCAGCAGGCAACCGCCACACAGGCGATCCAGCCAGCCGACATGCCGGCGCAGCCAGTTGCGCCAGCGCGCCTGGCCCAACAGGCGGATCAGCAGCAGATCCCAACCCAGTACCACCAGCGTCATCCACAGCACACACAGGGCCAACGCCCAGCCCGGCATGGCCGCGTCACGCAGCAGACCGAACAGCCCGGCGTAGAAGATCGGCAACTTGGGATTCAGGCTGCTGGCCAGCAA
>JBBNAI010000636.1:0-2639 GCA_037994305.1 Pseudomonas sp.
GACATAAACCTCCAGAATTCCCGCACAACAACAAACAGAGGGATATGCAAATGAGCGCCGACCCTAGCCTCCAATGGCGTGCTGGAAAACGAGTGGCTGTGATCGGAGCGGGGCCAGGCGGCGTTTCCGCCGCGCTGGCTCTGCAGCAGCAAGGCTTCGACGTGCGAGTCTTCGAGAAGCAGCCGGAGCCGAGGCCGCTGGGCGGTGCCGTGCTGCTGAGCGTGCCGGTGCTAGCGGTGCTGCGCCATTACGGCGTCGACCTGAGTAACTTCGGCTCGTTCACGGTCACCGAATTCCGTAATAGTGAAAACCGCCTGCGCTCGCGCCTGCCCTTCAATCAGTCCGTGGAAAAGTCCTTTGGCATCAAAGGCTGGCACTACGGCATGCTGCGCACCAACGCGTTCGCGCGGATGATGGAACTCATGCCCGCAGGGATGCTCGTGCCCAATTCGGACTTTGACCACTACACGCAGACGGCGGCTGGGGTGACCGTCACCTTCAAGGATGGAAAGACCATTGAGGCCGACATCCTGGTTGGCGCCGACGGCATCCGCTCCGGCGTGTCGCGCCAGACCTTCGGCGAGCCTGAACTGTTCCATGTAGGCCTGCGCGTCTGGCTGGCCTGGTGCAACCCCATCGACGGCATTCCCGCGCAGACCGGACGGATCATCCACTCGCACAAGTACCAGGCCAGCTTCTTTCCCATGCTGCACGACGGCAAGCCGGGCTACGAATGGTGGGTGGTGGAACCCTGCGAGGAAAACGCCCCGGCACCGGCGGACATCGCCGGGCACATCGGCAAGATCCTGCGCAACTTCCCCGACCCGCTACCGCGCCTTATGCAGTCCACCAACCTGGAAACCCAGATGTTCAAGTGGGACATCTACAACCGCCCCTCGCTACAACAGTGGAGCAGTCGCCGTGTGGTCTGCCTGGGCGACGCCGTACACCCGGTCTCACCCTACGCCGCCTATGGCATGGGCATGGCCATTGAGGATGGCTATTTCCTGGCCAAGGCGTTAGCCGGCGCCGACCTGAGCGACCCTCGGCAGATTACCAATAGCTTCCACGGCTTCGAGTCGCAGCGAGTGGCCTACGTCAACCACCACGTCGAATTCGCCAGGAAACTCGGCAATGCCTTCCACAAGTTGCCCTACCCTCTGGCCAAGCTGCGCGACTTCGTCTTCGACCACACCGGCATTCTCGATCGGATGATTCGCCGCGATTACCTCGCCGACGCGGAGAAGATGTCGCTGATGATGCAGGAGCTTCACCAGGCCTAAAGCGGATCCTGGAGAGCGATGAGGCTGCCGACTCGGTTGCTGAAAACTGGGTCTCACCACGTAACCACCCGCTCCGCGCCCTGCGCAAACGCCGGATACCTGTCATGGGTATTCGGCGTTTTGCTGTGCAGGCAAACCGCAGGATGGTGAAACCCGCGTGGCCGTCGACGCGGGTTTCACCCGTCCCACCGAATTGACCCAACCGATTATCGGCTCGCCCCGACTTGCCCTGCCATACGCGCCCGGCTGTGCCATACCCAATAGACGCAGGTGATCGTCAGGGCTACGGAAGTTAGCCCAGCCCATCCCGACACCTGAGCCCTCGCCCAGCCAAAATCACCCCGGGTTGCACCTTTAAAATGAAGCACTCAACAAAAGGCGCAACCCGACAAAGACCATGAGATTCACGCACCTCAAGGCCCGCAGTACAAATAAAGAGGATGCAACGACAGACAAATCCAGCAACCGCAGATTCTGACGAACGCACCTGCATTACGGGTTGCACCTAGTTGCACCTAAAGTTATTCGCGGTTTACTCTTCTGCCACGCGCCACCGCGCACCAGCCCAGATAGGAAAACCAATGGCCACCACCACCCTTGGCGTAAAACTCGACGACGCTACCCGCGAGCGCCTGAAGCAAGCTGCCCAATCCCTTGATCGCACGCCGCACTGGCTGATCAAGCAGGCGATCTTCAACTATCTGGAGCAGGTCGAAGGTGGACTGACCCCGGCCGAGCATTCCGGCCTGGCCGCCGCTGCCGGCGAAGAGTCGATTGACTCGCTGAGCGAGCAGGGCCTGCAGGTGTTCCTCGATTTCGCCGAGAGCATCCTGCCGCAATCGGTGCTGCGCGCCGCCATCACTTCCGCCTATCGCCGCCCGGAAACCGAGGCGCTGCCGATGCTGCTGGAGCAGGCCCGGCTGCCGAAAGAGCAGGCCGAGGCCACCCAGAAGATGGCCCTGGGCATCGCCGAGAAGCTGCGTAACCAGAAGACCGCCAGCGGCCGCCAGGGCCTGGTGCAGGGGCTGCTGCAGGAGTTCTCGCTGTCGTCCCAGGAAGGTGTCGCGCTGATGTGCCTGGCCGAAGCGCTGCTGCGCATTCCGGACAAGGCCACCCGCGATGCGCTGATCCGCGACAAGATCGCCAACGGCAACTGGAGCCAGCACCTCGGCCAGAGTCCGTCGATGTTCGTCAACGCCGCCTCCTGGGGCCTGCTGATCACCGGCAAGCTGGTGTCGACCCACAACGAGGCCGGCCTGTCCTCCTCGCTCAACCGCCTGATCGGCAAGAGCGGCGAGCCGGTGATCCGCAAGGGCGTGGACATGGCCATGCGCCTGATGGGCGAGCAGTTCGTCA
>JBBNAI010000637.1:0-4546 GCA_037994305.1 Pseudomonas sp.
TGCAGCTCACGGCCCTGGCGCAGCAGGTCATTGGCGAAGTCGACGATGAGGATGCCGTGTTTGCTGATCAGGCCGATCAGGGTCACCAGGCCGACCTGCGAGTAGATGTTCAGGGTGCCGCCGAACAGCTTGAGCGCCAGCAACGCACCGGCCATCGACAGCGGCACGCTGAACAGGATGATCAGCGGGTCGAGGAAGCTCTCGAACTGCGCCGCCAGCACCAGGAAGATGAACACCAGGGCCAGGGCGAAGATCAGCGCCACACCGCCGCTGGAGTCCTTGAAGTCGCGCGAGGTGCCGGTGTAGTCGAACTGGGTATCCGGCGGGAAGATCGCCTGCGCCTTTTCCTCCAGGTGCTCCAGCGCCTCGCCCAATGTGTAGCCGGAGCCGACGTTGGCGCTGATGGTTACCGCACGCAGCTGGTTGAAGTGGTTGAGCTCGCGCGGCGCCACCGTCTCGCGCACCTCGATCAGGTTGGACAGTTGCACCATGTTGTCATTGCGCCCGCGCACGTAGACGCGGTTGAGGTCGTCCGGGTTGCTGCGGTCGACATTGGCAAGTTGCACCAGCACGTCGTACTGCTCGCCGTTCTGCTTGAAGCGGGTGACCTGGCGGCTGCCGAACAGGCTTTCCATGCTGCGACCGATAGTCGCCACGTCGGTGCCCACCGCCACCGCCTGCTCGCGATTGACCGTGACCTTGAGCTGCGGGGTGTTCAGCTTGAGGTCGGTATCCAGGCTTTCCAGCCCCGGGTAATCACGCACTTCGGCCAGCAGCTTGTCGACGTACTGCTGCAGCTCGGCGTACTCCAGCGAAGAACGGATGACGAAGTTGACCGGCTGGTTACGCGCACTCTGCCCCAGCGGCGGGCGATTGATCGGGAAGGCGCGTACGCCGGGGATGGCCTGCAGCTTGGGCAACAGCTCGTCGCGAATCTCGAACTGGCTGCGCGAACGCTTACTCCAGTCCTCCAGCTTCATGAACGACAGCCCTTGGGCCACTGTGGGGAAACCAGCGATGACCATGTAGCGGTTGGTTTCCGGAATGCTCTTGTAGGCCTCCTCCACCTGTTTCGCGTAACGGCTGGTGTAGCCCAGGGTGGCGCCATCGGGGCCGTTGATCGAGCCGACTATGGTGCCGGTGTCCTCGGTCGGCGCCAGCTCGCTGCGCAGGCCGGAGAACAGCCAGGCGCACAGCAGCAGGATGCCGACCAACCCCAGCAACACCAGCCACCAGGCGCGCAGTACCCGCTCCAGGCCATGCCGGTAGCTGTAGGTCAGGTGATGCAGGAAGCCTTCTATCAGGTTGTAGAAACGCCCATGCTTCTGCTCTGGCACATGGGCCTTGAGTAGGTGCCCGCACATCATCGGCGACAGGGTCAGGGCCACGAAACCGGACACCAGCACGGCGCCGGCCAGGGTCCAGGCGAACTCGGTGAACAGCTTGCCACTGGTGCCTTGCATGAAGCCGATCGGCGCATACACCGCAGCCAGGGTCAGGGTCATGGCGATCACCGCGAAGGCGATCTCGCGGCTGCCCTTGAACGCCGCCTGCATCGGCGACAACCCTTCCTCGATATGCCGGTGGATGTTCTCCAGCACCACGATGGCATCGTCCACCACCAGGCCAATGGCCAGGACCATCGCCAGCAGGGTCAGGGTATTCACGGTGAAGCCCATCAGCGCCATCAGCGCGAAGGCACCGATCAGCGAAACGGGAATGGTCACCAAAGGAATCAGGGTGGCGCGCAGCGAGCGCAGGAACAGGAAGATGATCAGCACCACCAGCGCCACCGCCTCCCAGATGGTGGTGTAGACGTTGTTGATCGACTCACGAATGAACTGCGAGTTGTCGTTGGCGACCGACATTTCCATGCCTTCGGGCAACAGCTCGCGCAGTGCCGGCATGGCTTCCTGCAGGCCATCGGAGATTTCCAGCGGGTTGGCCGTGGCCTGCTTGACCAGGCCCAGCGCCACCGCCGAGCGGCCGTTGAAGCGCACCAGCGAACGCTCGTCGGCGGCACCGATCTCGGCGTGACCGACATCGGCCAGGCGCAGCAGGTAGCCACGCGAGTCATCGAGGATCAGGTTGTCGAATTCTTCCGGGGTCTTCAGGTCGGTTTCCGACAGCACGGAGAACTCGCGCTGTACCGACTCGATACGCCCAGCGGGAATTTCCACGTTCTGCCGGCGCAGGGCGTCTTCCACGTCTAGCACGGTGAGGTCGTGGGCAGCGAGCTTCTCCGGATCGAGCCAGATGCGCATGGCGTAGGTGCGCGCACCGCGGATCTGCACTTCCGAGACCCCGGGAATGGTCTGCAGGCGGTCCTGCACCACGCGCTCCAGCAGGTCGGTGATCTCCATCGCCGAGTAGCGCTCGCTGTGGAACGCCAGCCAGATCACCGGCTGCGCATCGGCCTCGACCTTCTGCACCATGGGCTCGTCGATTTCTTCCGGCAGCAGGCTGCGCACCCGGCCGAGGCGGTCGCGCACGTCGTTGGCCGCCTCGTCGGAGTTGCTACCGAGGCGAAACTGCGCAGTGATCTGGGTGTTTTCCGAACGGCTGATGGAGCTGACGAAATCCAGGCCCTCAATTCCGGAGAGGACGTCCTCGATCGGCTGCGCTACCTGCGACTCCATGATTTCCGGGCTGGCGCCGGGATAGATGACGTTGACCGTGACGATCGGCACGTCGATGTTCGGGTATTCGCGCACCGCCAGCCGCTGGTAGGCCAGCAGGCCGAGCAGGACGATGATCAGCGACAGGACAGTGGCAAAGACCGGACGACGAATACAGATGTCGGACAGGGTCATGCGCCCTCACCCCGTTGCACTGTGCGCACCTCATGACCCGGAGTGACCTTCTGCCAGCCGGCGCTGATCACCGTCTCGTCGCCCTGAAGGCCCTCCACCACCTCGGCCTTGCCGCGCTGACGCTGGCCGATGCGGATCTGCCGGCGCTCCGCCTTGCCGTCCACCACCAGGTTGACGAACAGCAACTGGCCCATGGGCATTACCGCTTCCTCGGGGATCAACAGCGCCTGTGGGCGCTCGGCGAGGATCACCGAGACTTTGACGAACTGGCCGGGCTTGAGTCGGTGGTCGCTGTTGCCAATCTGCGCGCGGATCGCCTGGCTGCGGCCGACTTCATCCAGGCGCGGGTTGAGGGCGATGATCGTGCCTTTGAAGCGCTCGCCCGGGTAAGCGTCGAGACTCAGCTCGATGACCTGGCCGACACCAACCTGGCTGACGGCCTTCTGCGGGATACGGAAATCCACCTTGAGCGGGTCGAGCACCTCCAGGTTGACCATGTCCTGGCCGGCGCTGAGGTAGTCACCGATGCTGACCTGGCGCAACCCGAGCACACCATCGTAAGGCGCACGCACCTGGGTCTTGTCCAGGCGTGCCTGGGCCAGCGCCAGGCTGGCGCGGGCGGCTTGCTGCTGGGATTGCGCCTCGTCCTGGGCCTGGGCATTGCTGGCGCCGCGCTTGAACAGCATCTGCGTGCGCTGGTAGCTCTTTTCCGCCAGATCGAGATTGGCCTGGGCCTGGGCCAGCTCGGCGCGGGTGATGGAGTCATCCAGGCTGACCAGCAATTCGCCGCCTTTCACCGCTTCGCCTTCGCGAAAATGCAGGCTGGCAACCCGCCCTTCGATCTCTGGGCGGATCATCACCGACTCGTCGGAGCGCAACGAACCGAAAGTCACCAGTTCGTCGCGCACCAGGGTGCGTTCGGGCTGGGTCACTTCCACCAAAGGTGCCTGCTCGGCCAGAACGGCCGGGGTCAGCAGGCACATCAGCAACAACGTGGCGGTGCGGGCAATCATGGTCGACCTCTTATCTGCCAAGTTGCCGAGTCTACCGTCTGAGCCGCGTCGTGCCAGCCGCCAAAGGTGTTACGCCATGTACTTATTACTGGCGCATGCCGCGGCCGCTTTTCAGCAGGCGGATGCACACGGTGTACAACACTGCGCAGGCCAGCAGCATCATGCCGATGGCCACCCCGATATTGATGTCGGAGACGCCGAGAATGCCGTAGCGGAAGGCGTTGACCATGTGCAGGATCGGGTTGATCAGCGAGACCTTCTGCCAGAACTCCGGCAGCAGGCTGATCGAGTAGAACACCCCGCCCAGGTAGGTCAGCGGCGTCAACACGAACGTCGGGATGATCGAGATATCGTCGAAATTGCGCGCATACACCGCGTTGATGAAGCCGCCCAAGGCGAAGGTGGTGGCCGTGAGGATGATCACGATGATGGTCACGCCCAGGTGATGCACCTGCAGCTTGGTGAAGAACAGCGACAGCAGCGTGACGATGAAGGCCACCGCGAGGCCGCGCAGCATGCCGCCGACGGTGTAGCCAATGAGGATGGTGTGCGGCGATACCGGCGACACCAGCAGCTCCTCGATGTTGTGCTGGAACTTGCTGGAGAAGAAGCTCGACACCACGTTGCTGTAGGAGTTGGTGATCACCGACATCATGATCAGCCCCGGCACGATGAACTCCATGTAGCTGAACTGGCCGACGCCGCCGACCTGGCTGCCGA
>JBBNAI010000638.1:0-1600 GCA_037994305.1 Pseudomonas sp.
TTGCTCACCTGGCCGCTGATCAGTGCCCAGAAGCCCGGCGGGCGATTGCCGGGATAGACCACCGTGACATCCAGCAAGGCATCCAGCTGCGCACCGAGGGCGGCCAGGGTGAAGGCCACGCCGCCGGCCTTGGGCTTGAGCAGGTGCTGGTAGGGCGAGCCCTGCTGCGCCTGCTTGGCCGGCGTGCAGCGGGTGCCTTCCAGGTAGTTGACCACCGTTACCGGCAGGTCCTTGAAGCGCTCGCAGGCGGCCTTGGTGATTTCCAGGTCCTTGCCCTGCATCTGCGGATGCTTGGCCAGGAACGCCTTGGAGTAGCGCTTCATGAAGGGGTAGTCGAGCGCCCAGAACGCCAGGCCGAGGAAGGGCACCCAGATCAGCTGCTGCTTGAGGAAGAACTTGAAGTAGGGCGTCTTGCGGTTGAAGGCCTGCACCAGCGCCGGGATATCCACCCATGACTGGTGGTTGCTGATCACCAGGTAGGAGTGGTCGCCGCGCAGGCCGGCGCCGCCACGGATGTCCCATTGCGTGGGCGTGAGCAGGGCGAAGATGGCCTTGTCGATCTCGGCCCAGGTTTCCGCCACCCACATCACCCCGCGCGAGCACAGGGTGCGCAGGCGTTTGCCGGGCAGCACCAGCTTGAGCAGTGCGATCAGCAGCAGCGGACCGATCAAGATCAGGGTGTTGAGCAGAAGCAGCAGAATCACGCAGCTCGCGGTCAGCAGTCGACGCATGGCACGTCCCAGTCGCCTATCAAGATGGCATCATCATAACCGCCTGTCCGGCGGTTGCGACCCGCTCACGAAAATGGCGCGGGCCGGACTGATGTCAATATGCCGTTAGTGGCGCCGTTGGCCTATGATGGCGATAAATATCCCTCTACCTGTGATCGGCCTCCATCGTGCTGAAGCGTATTGCGGTCTCCGAGCTGTGCCTCGGTATGTATATCCACGAATTCTGCGGCTCATGGATGGACCACCCCTTCTGGAAGGGACGCTTTTTGCTCGAAAGCGAGCGCGATTTGCTGCGCATCCATGCCAGCGAGGTCAGCGAGGTGTGGATCGATGTCGGCAAAGGCCTCGATATCGCGCCCGGCCAGCAGAGTCAGACCGTCGAGGAGGTTGCTGCAGAAACCGAGGCGCGGCTGTTACTGGCCGAGAGCAAGTCCGCACCGGCGCGGGTCAGCCTCAACGAGGAGCTGACTCGCGCGCAGAAACTCTGCGCGCGCTCCAAGGCGGCCATCGTCGAGATGTTCAGCGATGTGCGCATGGGCAATGCGGTCGAACTCGGCCATGCGACCGAACTGGTCGAGTCGATCAGTGACTCGGTGCTGCGTCACCCCAATGCGTTAATCAGCCTGGCGCGCCTGAAAACTTCCGACGAATACACCTACATGCACTCGGTGGCCGTGTGCGCGCTGATGATTGCCCTGTCCCGCCAGCTCGGCATGAACGATGAGCAGGTGCGCGAGGCGGGCATGGCCGGCTTGCTGCACGACATTGGCAAGATGGCGATCCCTGACATCATTCTCAATAAGCCGGGCAAGCTCACCGACGCCGAGTTCGGCACCATGCGCAGCCATCCGGAAGCCGGCAGCCGCATG
>JBBNAI010000639.1:0-4272 GCA_037994305.1 Pseudomonas sp.
CGCGAGATGTTCCTCTCGGCCAAGCTGCCGGACGGCAAGCCGTTCAAGATGCCCGGCATCGTGCCCAAACTGAGCGAGACGCCCGGCAGCGTGGAATGGACCGGGCCCGCCCTGGGCGAACACAACGAGGCGGTGCTGAGCCGCCTCGGCTACAGCGCCGCACAGATCACCGAACTGCGCGCCAACCGCACCATCTGAGCCCATCACCCTCTGCAGAAAGGAAGCCTGCATGCCCCTCAAGATCGATGCCCACGACCTCGCCCGCGCCGTCAGCGCCGGCGTTCTGCAACCCGGCCAGGACCAGAGCCTGCTGGCTTTCCTGCGCCAGCAGCCGGAGCAGCACGCCAGCTTTCAGTTGGCCCACATCGCCTACTACTTCGGCGCACTGCTGATCATGGGCGCCATGGGCTGGCTGATGAGCGAAGCCTGGATGCGCGTCGGCGATGCCGCCCTGCTGCTGATCGCCCTGTCCTATATCGGCCTGCTCACCGCTTGCGGCCTGGGCCTGTGGCAGCGCGGCCAGCAGATCCCCGGCGGCCTGCTCGGCGCGGTGGCGGTGAGCCTGGTGCCGCTGGCGGTGTTCGCCTTCGAGCGCCTGACCGGCCTGTGGCCACTGGACGACTACCAGGGTGACTACAACGACTACTACGTCTACGTGCAGGGCGGCTGGCTGGCGATGGAAGCCGCCACCGTGGTCGCCGGCCTGCTGATGCTGCGCCTGCTGCCCTTCCCGTTCATCGTCATGCCGATGGCGGTAGCGCTGTGGTTCATGTCCATGGACCTCAGCGAGCTGATCCACGGCGACTCCTTCAGCTGGGAGCAACGCCGCGATGTATCGCTGTGGTTCGGCCTCGGCCTGCTGCTGGTGTGCTTCGTGGTCGACGGCCGTACCCGCAAGGACTACGCCTTCTGGGGCTACCTGGCCGGACTTGCGGCGTTCTGGGGCGGGCTGAGCCTGTCGGACAGCGGCAGCGAATGGGGCAAGGCGCTGTACTGCCTGATCAACCTCGCCCTGATGGCGATCGCGGTGCTGCTGCGCCGCCCGCTGTTCATGGTGTTCGGCGCTCTGGGCGTGGCCGGCTACCTGGGCTACCTGTCCCACGAGGTGTTTGCCGACTCGCTGCTGTTCCCCATCGTGCTGACCCTGATCGGCCTGGGTGTGATCGGCCTGGGTTTGCTCTACCAGAAGCATCGTGAGCAGCTTACCGATGGCTTGCGCACACGGCAGCCGGCGGCCTTGCTGAACTTCCTGCCCGCTCTGCGTCGCTGATCACTACCCCAAGCGTCTGCGGGTGCAAACCAGCACCCGCGCATCTGCGACGCAAGCATGCAGGGAAGCGTCATCCGCAGACCAACGGCCTTGCCGCTAAATACTTAAAAGTCCAACATGGACAAATAAGTTTATTTCAGACCTGCGGAGCGCCCCTCATGCCCAGCCCGAGTCCTTATGTGATCCACCAGGCAGAAGCCGAACAGCTGCTTGCCCACATCGATGTGCCGGCCGCCCTGCGCAGCATGTTTCGCAGCCTGGCCGCCGCCCAGGCCGTGCAGCCGGCGCAGCAGCTGGTGGAATTCCCCACGGGGGGCGACTTCATCAATTACCTGGGCGTGCTGGCCGAGGCAGGCGTATACGGGGTCAAGACCTCGCCTTACATCCCCGGCCCGCAGGGTGCCACCGTTACCGCCTGGACCCTGCTGATGTCGATGCGCAGTGGCCAGCCGTTGCTGCTGTGCGATGCCCATAGCCTGACCACCGCGCGCACCGCCGCCACCACTGCCCTGGCCGTCGACGAGCTGGCACCGGCTGGAGCCAGCCGCCTGGCGATCATCGGCAGCGGGCCAGTAGCGCTGGCGCACCTGCACCATGTCAAAGGCCTGCGCGACTGGCAGAGTATTCATCTGTACTCGCCGAGCCTGGCCAGCAAGAGCGCCGCCGAACGCGCCGCACTGCAGAACCTGGACCCGCGCCTGAGCCTCAGCGCCAGCCAGGAAGACGCCATCGCCGGGGCCGAGGTGATCCTGCTCTGCACCTCGTCGGCCAAGCCGCTGCTCGACCCCCTGGCACTCGGCCGCGCCACGCTGGTTACCTCGATCAGCACCAACGCGCCGCGCGCCCATGAAGTGCCGCCCGCCAGCCTGGCCGGTATGGACGTGTACTGCGACTACCGCGCCACCACGCCCGGCTCGGCCGGCGAGATGCTGCTGGCCAAGGAAGGCGGCTGGAACCCCGGGCAGATCCGTGGCGACCTGCCCGAGTTGCTCAGCGGCCAAGCGCCGAAACCGGACTACAGCCGCCCGGTCTTCTTCCGTTCCATCGGTCTGGGCCTGGAAGACATGGCGCTGGCCAATGCCCTGTACCAGCTACGGGAACAAGAGCAATGAGCGCGGTGATCGACAGCGAATTCCTGATCATCGGTGCCGGTATCGCCGGCGCTTCCACCGGCTACTTTCTCGCTCCCCACGGCAAGACCGTGCTGCTGGAGCGCGAGAGCCAGCCCGGCTATCACTCCACCGGCCGCTCGGCGGCGCTCTACACCGTGGCCTATGGCACGCCGCAGGTGCGCGCGCTGACTGCTGCCAGCCGCGCCTTCCTCGACCAGCCTCCGGCCGGTTTCAGCGAACACCCGCTGCTCAGCCCACGCGGCGAACTGGTGGTGGATTTCAACGGCGATCCGGACGAGCTGCAGCGCCAGTATGCAAGCGGCAAGGCCAGCGTGACCGAGATGCGCCTGCTCGATGCCGACGAAGCCTGCGCGCTGGTACCAGTGCTGCGCCGCGACAAAGTGCAGGGGGCGATGCTCGACCCCAGTGCCGCCGACATCGACACCGACGCGCTGCACCAGGGCTTCCTGCGTGGCATCCGCCAGCAAGGTGGGGAAGTCCATTGCGACCGTGATGTCACCAGCATCGGCAAGACCCTGGACGGCTGGCAGGTGCGCTGCGGCCAGCAGCTATACCGCACCCGCGTGCTGATCAACGCCGCCGGCGGTTGGTGCGACGAGATTGCCAAACTCGCCGGCATCGCCCCGATCGGCCTGACGCCCAAGCGCCGCGCCGCGTTCACCTTCACCCCGCCGGAAGGCGTCGACTGCCACGCCTGGCCCTGCCTGGTCAGCCTCGACGAGTCCTTCTACTTCAAGCCGGACGCCGGCCTGCTGCTGGGCTCACCCGCCAATGCCGACCCGGTCGAACCCCATGACGTGCAGCCGGAAGAGCTGGATATCGCCCTCGGCATCTACCAGATCGAGGAGCACACCAGCCTGTCTATCCGTCGCCCGGCGCACACCTGGGCCGGCCTGCGCAGCTTCGTTGCCGATGGCGACCTGGTCGGTGGCTACGACCCGCAAGGGCAGGACTTCTTCTGGGTGGCGGCCCAGGGCGGCTATGGCATCCAGACCAGTGCCGCGATGGGCGAAGCCTGCGCCGCGCTGATCCGCCACCTGCCATTGCCGGAGCGTTTCTCCGGCTTCGGCCTGAGCGCCGCCATGCTCTCGCCTTCCCGCCTGCGGTAAGTTGCGGCACACTCGCTGCGCCCCACCCCACGGGGCGCAGTAGCCTGGAGCCCTCGCGCATGAAGCCGACACCCGCCGCCGACCTGGACAACTTCCGCGCCATCGCCGATGCGATCGCCACCTTGTTCTTCCCGCATGCCGAGGTGGTGCTGCACGACGTGCGCACGCAGAAGATCGACCATATCGCCAACAACCTGTCCAAGCGTGCGGTCGGCGACGATGCCGCGCTGGAAGACATGCTCAGCGGCGAGGTGGATGAGCGCAACATCGGCCCCTACGAGAAACTCAACTGGGACGGACAGAAGATCCGCTCGGTCAGCACCGTACTGCGCAACGCCAAGGGCACGCCGATTGCCGTGCTGTGCCTGAACCTGAACATCTCGATGTTCGAGAGCGCCAAGCAGGCGCTGGATCTGTTTCTCTCGGCCAGCAAGCTGATCCCGCAGCCGGATGCGCTGTTTCGCGATGACTGGCAGGAGCGCATCAACACCTTCCTGCACAGCTGGCTGCGCCAGCGCCAACTCGGCCTCAACCTGCTGACCCGCGAGCACAAGCGCGAGTTGGTCGAGGCGCTGCACGCCGAGGGCGCCTTCAAGGGCAAGAGCGCGGCCAACTACGTAGCCAACGTGCTCAACATGGGCCGCGCCACGGTGTACAAGCACCTCAAGGAAATCAAAGCCTGAGGCCTGGTGCAGCACAGTAGGTTGGCGTTGAGCCACGCCTGCCAGACACAAAAAAGCCGCGCACTGCGCGGCTTTTT
>JBBNAI010000640.1:0-7240 GCA_037994305.1 Pseudomonas sp.
CTGTATCCGTACCTGCAGTCCGAACTGTTCATCCGCTGGTCACGCGAGGAGCTGGAAGGTGTGGTCGACCAATGGCTGACCGCCTTCGTCGAACAGGGCCTGCTGCGCCGCGAGGAAGACGTGTACATCCGCCCGGCACCGAGTTCGCGCCAGTTCGTCCTGCTCACCCTGCTGGCCCGCGCCATCGTGCAAACCCTGCAGCGCTTCTACATGGCCACCGCCCTGCTGATCAACGCCGGGCAGAACGTGCTGTCGGCCGAGGAGCTGGAAAACCTCTGCGTGGTCATGGCCCAGCGCCTGTCGATCCTGCATGGATTGAATGCCCCGGAGTTCTTCGACAAGAGCCTGTTCCGCCACTTCATCCAGACCCTGCTCGACGAAGGCGTGCTGCGCCAGGACAGCGCCGGCAAGCTCAGCCACCACCCGCAGCTGGCCGAACTGGCCGAAGGTGCGGCCAAGCGCGTACTGCCAGCGGAGCTGCGCCTGTCGATCCGCCAGGTGGCGCTGGAGCGTGAAGAAGAAAAGGACGAGCCGGCCTGAAGGCTGGCTCCGCCCACACCCAACAAGGCCGCCCCATGCGGCCTTGTTGTTTTTAACGCGACAACGGCGCCTGGCACGGCCGATTGGCTGTGCCGCCCTGCTCCGTTAAGCTCGCGGCACTCTCTACCGTAAAAGGATGTCCCCATGCTTCGCCTTACCGCCCTCGTTGCCGGCCTGGCCCTTTGCACCAGCGCCTTCGCCCTGTCCCTTGCCGACCTGAGCCAGAGCGATGCCAGTGGCGGCCTCAAGGATGCCCTGACCCAGGGCGCACAGATCGCCGTGAAGCAGCTCGGCAAGCCCGGTGGCTTCAGCAATAACGATGAAGTGCGCATCGAGCTGCCGGGCAAACTCGGCAAGGCCGCCAGCACCATGAAGATGATGGGCATGGGCGCTGAGGTCGAACAGCTCGAAGCGAGCATGAACAAGGCCGCCGAAGCCGCCGTGCCGCAAGCCCAGGCAATCCTGGTGGATGCGGTGAAGAAGATGACCGTGCAGGACGCCAAGGGTATCCTCGCCGGCGCGGACGACTCCGCCACCCAGTACCTGAACAAGACCAGCCGCGAGCAGATCCGCGCCAAGTTCCTGCCCATCGTCAAACAGGCCACCGATCAGGTCGGCCTGGCCAAGCAGTACAACAGCTTCGCCGGCCAAGCCGCCGCTTTCGGCGTGGTCGACGCCAAAAGCGCCAACGTCGAGAACTACGTAACCGAACAGGCGCTGGACGGCCTGTTCAAGATGATCGCCGAACAGGAAGCCGGCATCCGCCAGAACCCCGCCGGCGCTGCCACCAGCCTGGCCAAAAAGGTGTTTGGCGCGCTCTGAGCCGCACCGCAGCAGGCATAAAAAAGCCCGGCATCTGCCGGGCTTTTTTATGGGGCGGTTACTGCGGTCGGGCTTCCGTTTCCTTGACCCGGAACCAGGTCGCGTACAGCGCCGGCAGGAACAGCAGGGTCAGCGCCGTGGCGACGATCAGCCCCCCCATGATGGCCACCGCCATCGGCCCGAAGAACACGCTGCGCGACATAGGGATCATCGCCAGCACCGCTGCCAGGGCTGTCAGCACGATGGGGCGGAAGCGCCGCACGGTGGCTTCGATGATGGCGTGCCAGCGATCCTGACCGGCGGCGATGTCCTGCTCGATCTGGTCGACCAGGATCACCGAGTTACGCATGATCATCCCCGACAGGGCGATGGTGCCGAGCATCGCGACGAAGCCGAACGGCTGCTGGAACAGCAGCAGGAACAGGGTCACACCGATCAGTCCCAGTGGCGCGGTGAGGAACACCATGGCGGTGCGCGACATGCTCTTCAGCTGCAGCATCAGCAAGGTCAGCACCACTAGGATGAACAGCGGGATGCCGGCGTTCACCGATTTCTGCCCGCGCCCCGAGTCCTCCACCGTACCGCCCACTTGCAGCAGATAACCGCTCGGCAGTGCAGCACGGATTGGCTCCAGGGTCGGCATGATCTGCTTGACCAGGCTGGCTGCCTGCTCGCCGCCGTAAATATCGCCGAGGATGGTGACGGTCGGTAGGCGGTCGCGACGCCAGATCACGCCCTCCTCGAAGCCGTATTCCAGGGTGGCGATCTGCGACAGAGCCACACTCTGGCCGCTGCTGGTGGGTACCGACAGGCTCGGCAACTGCTCAAGCTGCTGACGCTCGCGGATGGTGCCGCGCAGGAGGATCTCGATCAGCTCGTTATCCTCGCGGAACAGGCTGACACTGGAGCCGGTCAGCGAGCTCTGCAGAAATTTCGACAGGTCGGAACTGCTCACGCCCAGGGCCCGCGCGCGCTCCTGATCGATGTTCAGGTAGACCACCTTGCTCGGCTCTTCCCAGTTCAGGTGCACGTTGGACACGTGCGGGTTCTCGCGCACCTTGGCCGCCACCTGACGGGCGATGTCGCGCACCTCGTCGATGTGCTCACCACTGACTCGCAGCTGGATCGGGAAGCCCACGGGCGGGCCGTTCTCCAGGCGCGAGACGCGGGTGCGGGTGAAGGGGAAGTCCTCGTTCATCACCCCGATCAGCCAGGTACGCAGCTTTTCGCGATCCTCGATGCTCTTGGACAGGATGACGAACTGGGCAAAACGGGTCGCGGCCAGTTGCTGGTCCAGCGGCAGGTAGAAGCGCGGCGAGCCATTGCCGACGTAGGCCACGTAGTTTTCGATGCCGGGATGATCCTTGAGCTTGGCTTCCAGGCGCTTGACCTGCTCCTCTGTAGCCTTAAGCGACGAGCCCTCGGTGAGCTTGATGTCGACCATCAGCTCCAGGCGCCCGGAGGCCGGGAAGAACTGCTGCGGCACGAAGCGAAACAACGCCAGGGACACGATGAACAGGCCGACGGTCACCAGAATCACGGTCTTGCGCCGGCGCACGCACCATTCCACCACTTCGCGTACGGTCTGGTAGAAAGTGGTCGAGTACGGGTCATGCCCCTCTGGGTTGCCGCCATGTTTCTTCGCATGCAGCTTGGCCAGGTCCGGCAACAGGCGATCACCCAGGTACGGCACGAACACCACCGCCGCGACCCAGGACACCAGCAGGGCAATGGTCACCACCTGGAAGATCGAACGGGTGTATTCGCCGGTACCCGATTGCGCGGTGGCGATCGGCAGGAAGCCGGCGGCGGTGATCAGAGTGCCGGTGAGCATCGGGAAGGCCGTGCTGGTCCAGGCGAAACTGGCCGCCCGGAAGCGGTCGTAGCCCTGCTCCATCTTGATCGCCATCATCTCCACGGCAATGATCGCGTCGTCCACCAGCAGCCCCAGCGCCAGCACCAGCGCACCGAGGGAAATCTTGTGCAGGCCGATGCCGAAGTAGTTCATCAAGGTGAAGGTCATCGCCAGCACCAGCGGGATGGACAGCGCCACCACCAGGCCGGTACGCAGGCCGAGGGAGAAGAAGCTGACCAGCAGCACGATGATCAGCGCTTCGGCCAGCACCTGAACGAACTCGCCCACACCGGTCTTCACCGCCGCCGGCTGGTCGGACACCTTGTGCAGCTGCATGCCCACCGGCAAGTCCTGCTGCGTACGGGCGAACTCCTGCTCCAGCGCTTCACCCAGTGTCAGGATGTCGCCACCGGCCTTCATCGATACGGCAATGCCGATGGCATCCTCGCCCATGAAACGCATGCGCGGCGCCTGCGGGTCGTTGAAGCCACGATGGACCTCGGCGACGTCGCCGAGGCGGAAGGTGCGATCACCGATGCGCATGGGGAAGTTACGAATCTGCTCGACCGTCTGGAAACGCCCGGACACGCGCAGCTGTACGCGGTCGGTCGGGGTCTCGAAGAAGCCCGAGTAGGCCACGGCGTTCTGCTCGTCCAGCGCCTGCTGCACGGCTGCCAGCGGCAGACCAAGGGTCGCCAGCTTGGTGTTGGACAGCTCGATCCAGATCTTCTCGTCCTGCAGGCCGAGCAACTCGACCTTGCCCACGTCCTTGACCCGCTGCAGTTGCAGTTGCAGGCGGTCGGCGTAGTCCTTCATCACCGCGTAGTCGAAGCCTTCGCCGGTGAGGGCATAGATGTTGCCGAAGGTGGTGCCAAATTCGTCGTTAAAGAACGGCCCGCGAATACCCGGCGGCAGGGTGTGGCGGATGTCGCCAACCTTTTTGCGCACCTGGTACCAGAGGTCGGGGATGTTCTTGGAAATAATGTTGTCGCGGGCCATGAAGGTGACCACCGACTCGCCTGGGCGCGAATAGGAGCTGATGAACTCGTAGTCACCCGTCTCCATCACCTTCTTTTCGATACGTTCGGTGATCTGCCGGGAGACTTCCTCGGCGGTGGCGCCCGGCCAGTCGACACGCACGACCATGGCCTTGAAGGTGAACGGCGGATCCTCGCTCTGGCCCAGCTTGGTGTAGGACAGCGCGCCGATCACGGCCAGGACGATCATCAGGTAGCGGACGATGCTGCGGTTGCGCAACGCCCATTCGGACAGGTTGAAGGACATGGCTTACTCCTTGCCCGCCAGTGCGACCGGACGGTTGTCACGGTCCACCGGACGCACTTGCTGCCCGTCGAGCAGCACATGCACCCCGGCCGCCACGACCCAGTCATCCTCCTTCAAACCTTGCAACACGGAAGCCCGCTCCTGGCCATAAGCGCCAACCAGCACCGGGGTGCGTACCACCTTGCCGCTCTTGGGGTCGACGACCCAGACGAAGGGTTTGTCCTTCTCCGCACTCAGCGCCGACATCGGCACCGACAGCGGCACCTCGCCATCGGCCTTGATCGACACGCGCGCACTCTGGCCCAGTTCGGCCTTGACCTTGCCGTCGGCGAAGGTCACTCGCGCGGCGAAAGTGCGCGACTGCGCATCGGCCGCCGGCGACAGTTCACGGATGGTCCCGGGGAATTGCTTGCCCGGTTGCGACCACAACTCGACGCTGACCGCCTGGCCGATGCGAAAGCGCTCGAAGGCATGCTCCGGCAGGCTGATCAGCACTTCACGTTCGCCATCGGCGGCCAGGGTGAAAACGGTCTGCCCGGCCGCCACCACCTGCCCGACTTCACCCAGGCGACGGGAAATCACGCCGGCCTGGGTCGCGCGCAGCACGGAGTAGCCAGCCTGATTGCTGGCCACGTTGAACTCGGCCTGGATCTGCTTCACCCGCGCCTCGCCGGCACGGTACTGGTTTTCCACGGTGTCGAATTGCGAGCGGCTGATCATCTGCCGCTGCAGCAGGGTCTGGTAGCGATCACGCTCGGCGCGCACCAGCTTGAGGTTGGCTTCGGCCGCCGCGACCTGGGCGCGCGCGGCCTCCAGTTGCAGCTTGACGTCTTCCGGGTCCAGTTCGGCCAGCGGCTGATCCTTGCGCACGCGGTCACCGGCATCCACCAGGCGCTTGCTGATCTTGCCGCCGATGCGGAAGGCCAGCTCAGACTCGAAGCGCGCACGTACTTCGCCCGGATAGGTATCCACTGCATCCCCCGCCGGCAGCGGGTGCACCACCATGGCCGGACGAGGTGGCGGCGCCACGGGTTCGCTGTTGCCACAGGCAACCAACAGGGTGATCAGGCTGACGGGCACAGCGAGGGACAGGGCATGGCGGAACATGGTGAATGACCTTTCGCAAAGAATGCTTGGAATACTTATACTGCGCGGTATAGTAAAAATAGCAAACTCACCAGTCCAGTATTAAAACGCGAAATGTCCAACAAACTGTTACAACCCAGCAGCGGCCCAGGACGGCCCAAGGACCCAGCCAAGCGACTGGCCATCCTCGAAGCCGCCAAGTGCCTGTTCATGCGTAATGGGTATGAAGGCAGCAGCATGGACGCTATCGCCGCCGAAGCCGGAGTCTCCAAGCTCACGGTGTACAGCCACTTCACCGACAAGGAGACGCTGTTCGCCTGCGCGGTGGAGGCCAAATGTGAAGAACAGCTGCCGCCGCTGTACTTCGAACTGCGCGCGGACACGCCCATCGACACGGTACTGCTGGCCATCGGCCGCGGTTTCAATACGCTGATCAACAGCGACGAGTCGATTGCCATGATGCGCCTGGTGACGACCCAGGCTGCGCAGAACCCGCAGCTGTCACAACTGTTCTACGACGCCGGCCCGCACCGCATGCTGGTGGCCATGGAGCACCTGCTGGAGCAGGCCAACCGCATCGGCCAGTTGCGCGTCGAGCATCCCCAACGCGCAGCCGAGCACTTCTTCAGCCTGATCAAGGGCGGTTGCAACTTCCGCCGCATGATCGGCTGCAGCGAGCCGCCCACCAGCCAGGCTGCCGACGAGCACGTCCAGGAAGTGGTGGAACTGTTCATCCGCGCCTACCGCCCCTGACTGTTCAGCAGGCATGAAAAAAGGCCAGCACCTCGCGGTGACTGGCCTTTTTCTTTGCGCGGACTGTTACAGCGGTTTGCCGCGATTGCCGTGGGCAGCGACGAACTGCTGAACGGCTTTCAAGTCATTGGCCAGCACGGTGCAGCGCTCGTCACGCTGGAACAGGTCGGCCAGGTGCGGCGGCAACGCCGGAGCCGCACCAACACCCGCCTTCTCCACCGCTTCCGGGAACTTGACCGGATGCGCGGTGCCCAGGGTGACCATCGGCACCGCCAGGCTGCGGCGGCACTCACGCGCGGCACGCACGCCGATGGCGGTGTGCGGGTCGAGCAGCTCGCCGCACTCCTTGTACACCTCGGCGATGGTCTCGCAGGTTTCCTCGTCGTTCACCGCCAGCGAGTCGAACAGGCGACGGGCTTCGGTCCAGCGGTCTTCCTCGACGCTGAAACCGCCACCCTGCTTGAAGGTGTCCATCAGCCCGGCGATGGCCGCGCCGTTGCGACCGTGCAGGTCGAACAGCAGGCGCTCGAAGTTCGACGAGACCATGATGTCCATGGACGGCGACAGGGTCGGGTGCAGGTCACCCTTCACATACTGATTGCCGCTCATGAAGCGGTGCAGGATGTCGTTGCGGTTGGTCGCGACGATCAGCTGGCTGATCGGCAGGCCCATGTTGCGCGCCAGATACCCGGCGAAGATGTCGCCGAAGTTGCCGGTCGGCACCGAGAACGCGATGGAACGCGCCGGGCCGCCGAGCTGCAGAGCTGCGTGGAAGTAGTAGACGATCTGGGCCATGATCCGCGCCCAGTTGATCGAGTTCACCGCCACCAGGCGCGTGCCCTTGAGGAAGCTCTGGTCGGCGAAGCTGGCCTTGACCATTTCCTGGCAGTCATCGAAGTT
>JBBNAI010000641.1:0-1274 GCA_037994305.1 Pseudomonas sp.
GCTTCGGAGTCGGTGGCATACAGACGCACGCCCTTCTCGTAGAAGTAGCGGATGTCCTTGGATTTCTTGATGGTGTTGCCGTAGCTCATGCGCTCCGGGCCAACACCGGCGGACAGCACCTTGTCCAGTTCGTAGATCGAGGCGATGTCGAAGCTCGAGCCTTTGTCGCGCAGCAGTTCGATGATCTCGATGGCCGGGTTGGCCTTGACGGCGTAGTAGACCTTGGCGAATTCGAAACCGGCGCGCAGGTCATCGTAGGCCTGGCTGATGATCGAGGTGTCGATCACCACGAAAGGGGTTTCTTGCTTGTCAGCGAAGGCCTTCATTTTCTGGAAGGTTTCGCGCGGGTAGTAGTCTTCGACCTCGATCGACATGCGGGGACTCCAAATGGGTAAAAAGCAAGCAATGGGTGCTTAACAGGGATGGCTCTGGATAAGAGAGCCGCGAACGTCTAATCCGTTTCCCCACTTTGGTTCGCCTACTTCCCAAGGCATGTCGCCGAGTACCCTGCGGGTCTCTCGTCGTCAGTACTTGAGCCGGATGGATCGTTTCCAGCATGGACGTTCGGGCGCGAACTTTAGGACCATGGGGAGCTGAGATCAATCAAAAACTGCCGCTGTTTTGCACCCAGTTGTCGCGTACCTGATTGACTGTTTTTAATCCTTAACAAAACGTCCGGAATGCTGCACAAAACAGCCCTGTAGGCCGTATTTCACGGGCAGTGGCGGCATCCGTGGACAACCTCAGCATCAACCTCTTTTTTGACAGACAGGCGACGGCCCCTCAGGTTCCAGCGCAGCGCTCGGCGGTTGCGCCTGAACACCGTGCGCCGGGCAGCCCTGTACCTGGCGCACGCTCGTCGGACTATCGGGCCTGATCGCGCTGGCGTTTCCCGCTATAATCGCGCGCTTTTCGGGCTGTTCGCGGCCTGCAACCGTTTCCAGCCAGGCACGCATCCATGACCACCCAGGCCATCGAAGTCGGCAAACGCCGCACATTCGCGATCATCTCCCACCCAGACGCCGGTAAGACCACCATTACCGAGAAGCTGCTGCTGATGGGCAAGGCGATTGCCATCGCCGGCACGGTGAAGTCGCGCAAGTCCGACCGTCATGCGACGTCCGACTGGATGGAAATGGAGAAACAACGCGGCATCTCCATCACCACCTCGGTGATGCAGTTCCCCTACCGCGAGCACATGATCAACCTGCTCGACACCCCCGGCCACGAAGACTTCTCCGAAGACACCTACCGCACCCTGACCGCGGTGGACT
>JBBNAI010000642.1:0-4757 GCA_037994305.1 Pseudomonas sp.
TGCGCCAGCAGATTGCCCAGCGCGTGACCGAGCGCCGCCAGCAAGGCCTGCGCGCGCCTGGCCTGGCCGTTATCCTGGTTGGCAGCGACCCTGCCTCCCAGGTTTATGTCTCGCACAAGCGCAAGGATTGCGAAGAAGTCGGTTTCGTTTCCGTGGCCCATGACCTGCCGGCCAACACCACCCAGGGCGAGCTGCTGCTGCTGATCGATCAGCTCAATCGCGACAACGCCATCGACGGTATCCTCGTGCAATTGCCGCTGCCAGCCCATCTGGATGCCTCGCAACTGCTCGAGCGGATCAACCCGGACAAGGACGTGGACGGTTTCCACCCCTATAACGTTGGCCGCCTGGCCCAGCGCATACCGCTGCTGCGCCCGTGCACGCCGAAAGGCATCATGACCCTACTGGAAAGCACCGGCGTCGACCCGCACGGCCTCAATGCCGTGATCGTCGGCGCTTCCAACATCGTCGGCCGACCGATGGCGATGGAACTGCTGCTGGCGGGCTGCACTGTGACCGTGACTCACCGTTTCACCAAGGATCTGCCCGGCCACCTGGCCAATGCCGACCTGGTGGTCGTGGCCGCCGGCAAGCCGGGCCTGGTCAAGGGTGAGTGGATCAAGCCGGGCGCCATCGTCATCGACGTCGGTATCAACCGCCAGGCCGATGGCAAGCTGGTCGGCGATGTGGAGTTCGACGCCGCAGCCGAACGCGCCGGCTGGATCACTCCGGTTCCAGGCGGTGTCGGCCCAATGACCCGTGCCTGCCTGCTGGAGAACACGCTGTACGCTGCCGAGCATTTACACGCGTAAGCTGCTCTGGAAAGAAAAAAGGCCGCTCAAGAGCGGCCTTTTTCATGGGCGATACATTCAGCTGACGCTGGGGCCCGCCACAGGCACGACACGGGATTGCTTGAGGCGATAGCAAACCCAGATGAACAGCAGCCACACCGGAATGGCGTAGACCGACATGCGAATACCGTCGATGAACAGCATCACGCCAAGGATGAACACCACAAACGCCAGGCACAGGTAGTTGGCAAAGGGGAACCAGAAGGCCTTGAAGCCTGGCTGCACGCCCTTGGCCTGCATGGCCTTGCGGAACTTGATGTGGGTCAGGCTGATCATCGCCCAGTTGATCACCAGCGCAGCGACTACCAGCGACATCAGCAGCTCCAGCGCGCTTTGCGGCAGCAGGTAGTTGACCACCACACAGAGCAGCGTCACCGCTGCCGACAGGGCAATGGCCAGCACCGGCACGCCGCGCTGGTTGACCTTCATCAGCGCTTTCGGTGCATCGCCCTGCTCTGCCAGGCCATAAAGCATGCGGCTGTTGCAGTACACGCCGCTGTTGTAGACCGACAGCGCCGCCGTCAGCACCACGAAGTTGAGGATATTCGCCGCTACATCACTGCCGATCAGCGAGAAAATCTGCACGAACGGGCTACTGCCGTAAGAGTCACCACCAGCATTCAGGCTCGCCACCAGGCTGTCCCACGGGTACAGCGAGAGCAACACGGTCAACGCGCCGATATAGAAGATCAGGATGCGGTAGACCACCTGGTTGATCGCCTTGGGGATCACCTTGCGCGGCTCGGCGGCTTCGGCTGCGGTGATACCGACCAGCTCCAGGCCGCCGAAGGAGAACATGATGATCGCCATCATCATCACCAGGCCCGTGATCCCGTTGGGGAAGAACCCGCCGTGGCTCCACAGGTTAGTGATCGACGCCTGCTCGCCGCCAGCGCCACTGAACAGCAGGTAGCAGCCAAGCAGGATCATGCCGATGATCGCCACCACCTTGATGATGGCGAACCAGAATTCGGTTTCGCCGAAGGCTTTGACGTTGGTCAGGTTGATCAGGTTGATCAGCACAAAGAAGGCCGCAGCCGTGGCCCAGGTGGGGACTTCCGGCCACCAGTACTGCACGTACTTGCCCACCGCGGTGAGCTCGGCCATGCCGACCAGTACGTACAGCACCCAGTAGTTCCAGCCTGAGAGGAAGCCAGCGAAGCGGCCCCAGTAAGCATGGGCAAAATGGCTGAAGGAGCCGGCAACCGGCTCCTCGACGATCATTTCGCCGAGCTGGCGCATGATCAGGAAAGCGATGAAGCCGCCAATCGCGTAACCGAGGATCATCGACGGGCCTGCGCTTTGCAGCACCCCGGCCGAGCCGAGGAACAGACCGGTACCGATGGCGCCACCCAGGGCGATCAGCTGGATATGACGATTCTTCAGGCCGCGATTGAGCGGGCCTGTGTGCAGCGTTTCACGGGTCATTACGTCACCTGTTTGTTCTTATCTGTGACGGGATCGGACCCGCCGCGCTCGTGGCGCAGCGGAATGCAAGGCCGTTATTGCGCGTCTGCCTGCACCTCCGGCGCGGCCTTGGCAAAGGCATCGAGAGGTTCACAACGGGCGACAATATCGAGAATGCGCGGGTACGCATTGAGGTCACAGTTAAAACGCCGCGCATTGTACACCTGCGGAATCAGGCAGGCTTCCAGATAACCGGGGCGCTGGCCCAGCGACAGACGACCGGACAGCGCCGCCAACCCCTGCTCCACCGCTGCAAGGCCAGTGCTTACCCAGTGCCGGTACCAGTCGCTCTTGCCCTCATCAGACACCCCGAGCCCGGTGGACAAGTACTGCAGTACACGCAGGTTGTTCAGCGGGTGGATATCGCAGGCTATGTGCAACGCCAGTGCGCGCACCTGGGCGCGCTGCTCCGGCTCGGCAGGCAGCAGCGCCGGCACCGGAAAGACCTCATCCAGGTACTCGAGAATCGCCAGGGACTGGGCGATGCGCACCCCGCCATTGGTCTCGTCGACCAGCAGCGGCAGCAAGCCCTGCGGATTCAGCGCGCGGTAATCGGGCCCGTGTTGCTCACCGCCATCCTTGACCAGGTGCACCGGCACCTGCCGATAGCCCAGCCCCTTGAGATTGAGGGCGATGCGTACCCGGTAGGCGGCACTGGAGCGCCAGTAACCGTAGAGCGTCAGCTCACTGCTCATAGCGCTCCACTACCTGGTCGATGGCGCCAAAGATGCTCTGCCCGGCAGCGTCGAACATCTCGATGCGTACGCGGTCGCCAAATTTGAGGAAAGGCGTCTTCGCTTCACCGCTCTCGACGATTTCCAGCATGCGTTTCTCCGCCAGACAGGAGGAACCCGCGCTGCGGTCGTAATTGGACACGGTGCCCGAGCCGATGATGGTGCCGCTGCCCAGCGGCCGGGTCTTGGCCGCGTGGGCGACCAGGGTCGGGAAGTTGAAGGTCATGTCGGTGCCGGCGTCCGGCTGGCCGAACAGCCGCGCGTTGATATGCGAGACCAGCGGCCGGTGCACCTTGCCGCCCTTCCAGGCCTCGCCCAGCTCATCCGGGGTCACCGCCACCGGCGAGAAACTCGACGATGGTTTGCTCTGGTAGAAGCCGAAACCCTTGGCCAGTTCGCCCGGGATCAGGTTACGCAGGGACACATCGTTGACCAGCATCAGCAGGCGGATATGCCCGGCAGCCTCGGCGGCGCTGACGCCCATCGGTACGTCGTCGGTGATCACTGCCAATTCGGCCTCGAGGTCGATGCCCCAGGCCTCGTCGCCGAGCTGGATCGGGCTGTGCGGTGGGATGAAGCTGTCCGCTCCGCCTTGGTACATCAGCGGGTCATGCCAGAAGCTCTCCGGCATCTCCGCGCCACGGGCCTTGCGCACCAGCTCGACGTGGTTGACGTAGGCACTGCCGTCAGCCCAGTGGTAGGCGCGCGGCAACGGACTGTGGCAGTCAGCCTGGTCGAAAACGAAGGCGTCCTCGCACAAACCGTCATTGAGGCGCTGGTACATGGCTTCCAGGTGTGGGCCCTTGATCGACCAGTCATCCAGCGCGGCCTGCAGGGTAGCCGCGATCTGCGGCACCTTGACCGCACGGGTCAGGTCACGGGAGACCACCAGCAACAGGCCGTCGCGGCCTTGATTCAATGATGCGAGTTTCATAATCGGATTCCGTCAGTTCGGCATTCGTCTGTAGGAGCCAGCGTGCTGGCCCCTACACATGCCGGTTCAGCCTTGTTTGCCTGGTGCTCGCCAGGAATTCACGTATTCGGGCACATCCACGGCGGCGGCCGCATCGCCGACTTCCAGGGCGCGGCGGGTATCAATCATCACCGCCACCTCGTCGATGAAGGTCGCCGGATCGCTCTGCGCCTTCTTCAGCGCCTTTGGGTGCGGGCCATGGGGGAAGCCGCACGGATGGAAAGTCACCATCCCCTGCTCGATGTTGTCGCGGCTGAAGAAGTTGCCGCGGTGATAGAACAGCACCTCGTCGTAGTCGTCGTTGTTGTGGAAGAACGGCACCTTCAGCGCACCCGGATCACTCTCCACCGGGCGCGGGGTAAAGGTGCAAACGACGAAGCCGTTGGCGACGAAGGTGGTGTGCGCCGACGGCGGCAGGTGGTAGCGGTGGCTCATCAGCGGGCGGATGTCGCGCCAGTTGAGGCGCACCACGGTGTTGTCGCCGTGCCAGCCGACCACGTCCAGCGGGTTGTAGGGAAAGGTCACGGTGCTGATCTGGTTGCGACGCTTGATCCGCACCTGCCAGGGGTTCTCGTCCTGCTGCGCCTTGAACGCCTCATCCAAATGCGGGTGCTCAAGCACCGCCGGGTCGAAGATCGCCTGCGGGCCGACCAGGCCCTTGTCCGGCAGCATGTAGGCGCCGTCGGTGTTCTCGATCAGCAGCATGAAGGTCGGCTGCGTGGCCTCGATGCG
>JBBNAI010000643.1:0-1363 GCA_037994305.1 Pseudomonas sp.
AGTTGTTGGGCGTCGGCCCGCTCAGGGCGACCAACGCCTGGCCCTGGGCGTCGTGCCCGGTGACCACGCGTTTAAAGTCGGGAAGTTGTTGCATATCCAGTTCCTCGATCAATTGCCGTCGCCGATGTCGCTACAGCCTCGGCGCTCAGGTCCTGCTCACTGCTGCCAGCAAGCGGACTGGGGAAAACAGAGAGCTGCTCATACCAGCCGGCACGCCTGCTCGAAGCTCAGGCGCGGCCCGGACGGGCGCAACGTGCTGGTATCGCCATAACCGAGACTGCAGAGAAAGTTGCTTTTCCAGCGGCCGTCGGGGAAGAACGCAGCATCCACCTGGGCGTTGTCGAAGCCGGACATCGGCCCGCAATCCAGCCCCAAAGCGCGGGCCGCCAACATCAGGTAGGCACCTTGCAGGCTGCCGTTGCGCAATGCGGCGGTGTGCGCCGCCTGCGGGTTGTCGCGGTACGGCGCGGCGGCGTCGTAGATCGGGAACAGCTCGGGGAGGAACTCGAAGAACTGGCTGTCGAAGGCGACGATGGCGGTCACCGGGGCCTGCAACATCTTCGCGCCGTTATGGCCCTTGAGCGCCGGCAGCAGCTTCTGCTTGGCCTCGACGCTGCGCACGAAGACGAAGCGCGCTGGGCAGCAGTTGTTGCTGGTCGGGCCCTGTTTGAGGGTGTCGTACAGCCGTTGCAGCAGTGCGTCCGGCAGCGGCTGGTCGAGCCAGCCGTTATGCGAGCGGGCCTGCAGGAACAGTTGGTCGAGCGTGGTGGTGTCGAGGGCGGGCATTGGAAGATCTCGTGATTAGAGTGAAGGGCCCGGCGCCGCAGCGGCCGGGCTCAGGCCGTGCAGGCGAGGCAAGCCCAGGCACGCCAGGGCGATCAGCAGTTGCACCACGGCGAGGATGCCCAGCGCGGTGGGCAGTACGCTGTTGACCCCGCCAGTGATGGCCAGCACCACCAGCGGGCTGGCGAATTCACCGGCGAAGATCGCCGCGGTGAAGCCGCCGGCAGCACGGCCGCGCTGCTTGAAGTCGACCTGGGCCATGATCCAGGTGATCAGCGTCGGCAACATCAGGCCGATGCCCAGGCCATTGATCAGCACCGCCACCACCACCAGCGCATGGCTGCCGGCCACGGCCATCAGCGCACCGCCGACACCGGCCATGACGAACGCCAGGAGCATCTGCCGGTGCGCCGGCATGCCACTGAGCACGCGAAAGCTCAAGGCACCGGCGAGCACGCCGAGCTGGTTGGCGCCCATGGTCATGCCGATCTGTTGCGGCGCATCGACGTGCAGCAGGTTGAGCAGGTAACCGGCCTGCACCGGCACCACGAACAGGCTCAGCCCGGCCAGGAAGGACAAG
>JBBNAI010000644.1:0-2053 GCA_037994305.1 Pseudomonas sp.
ACAGCGATTGCGCCGTAGGCGGCGATGCCGTTCCAGGAAATCACCTGGGCGGTGTCATCTGCCCCCACGCGGCCGATGGCCCAACTGATCGAGCCGGTACCGATCAGCCCCTGGGCGACGCCGAGCACCAGGCGCCCGGCCAAGAGCAGGCCGAGGCTGACCAGCGGCAGGTGTTGCAGCAGTGGCGAGAGCAGGGTCAGCAGGCCGCTGACGGTACAGCCGACCAGGCCGTAGACCACCGCGCGCTTGGGCCCGAGGCTGTCGCACAGGCTGCCGGTGATCGGTCGGGAAACCAGGGTGGCCAGGTACTGCATGCTGATCACC
The DNA here is from genome assembly GCA_037994305.1 of Pseudomonas sp. Classification (GTDB taxonomy): domain Bacteria; phylum Pseudomonadota; class Gammaproteobacteria; order Pseudomonadales; family Pseudomonadaceae; genus Aquipseudomonas. The sequence goes on from JBBNAI010000644.1 coordinate 325, forward strand.
AGGCCGGCCAGCACCGAGCTGTAGCCCAGGTCGAGATGCACATAGCCGGGCAGCACCGCGAGCGGCAGGCCGACGCAGAGGAAGCCGACAAAGGTGAACAGGACGATGGAGACGATCTGCAGGGTCGTGGCGGTCGCAGACTGCTCGGGCGTACTCATGGATGAACCTGGCCGGAAAACGGAGAGATGCTGCGGCGCATGATCGCTTGAGATCGCCGGTAAAGAAAGCTTGCTAACTATTTCGCGGCTTTCATACCGGACGCAGGTCGCTGTCCTTCATGGCCTCGCTGAGGTGTTCGATCCACGCACGCACGGCAGGCAGCATGCCGCGTCTGTGGGTGTAGGCGGCTTGCAGATGGCCGCCGGGCAACTCCCAGTCCGGCAGCAGGCGCACCAGGCGACCGTCATCCAGTTCTTCCTGGCAGTTACTCTGCGGCAACATGGTCATGCCCAGGCCTTGCAAGGCGGCGACCTTGCGCACCTCGAAATCCTCGATACCCAGGCGTGCCTCCAGGGCGATATCGCGCTTGTTGCCCTTGGCATCGCGCAGCAGGTAATGCACGCGCCGGTCATTGGCCAGGGCGCCGAGCACCGGCAGCTTGGTCAGATCATCCGGGGTGCGGATGTGCAGGCCCTGCAACAGACTGGGTGCTGTCACCAGATAGGCACGGGCGGGGACCAGTTGCCGGCAGATCAGCGTAGGGTCTTCGTCACCATGTTCGCGTACGCGAAGGGCAACATCGATGCCCTCGTCGAGCAGGTCGATGCGCCGGTTGCTCAGGACGATTTCCAGTTGCACCTCCGGATAGCGCGCGATGAAGCTGGCGATGCACTGGCGCAAGCGGGTACGCGCCAGCTCCGTGGGGCAGGACACCCGCAGGCGCCCGCGCGGTTGGCTGATCAGGGTGGCGACGGCTTCCTCGGCCTGTTCCGCTTCCAGCAGCATGGCCTGGCAGTGGCGCAGGTAGCGTTCGCCGACATCGGTCAGTGCCAACTTGCGTGTGGTGCGCTGCAGCAGGCGTACGCCGAGGCGTTCTTCCAGTTCGGCCACGCGCCGCGACAGGCGCGACTTGGGTATCCCCAGCAAACGCCCGGCAGCCGCGAAGCCGCCTTGCTCGACCACTTTGGCGAAGTAGAAAAGGTCATTGAGATCGTGCATGGCGTCGTCCTGTGTGTGGGACGAACTATGGCATTTTTCCGGTGTTAGATCTCATTGGCCTTCCGTGCGAGGCTTATTCTTGGGGCGCCACGGGCGTGAAACCGGGTGTATTGTGAGCGTCCGCCCCGGAGCGCTCCGCGGGTGTCCACTTCAACCAATCGGAGTCACACCATGTCCTTGTCCATGTACGAGGCTTCCATTCCTGTTTTCAGTCGTGTGCTGGGCAACCTGTCGGCCATTCTCGGCAAGGCTGCGGCCCATGCCGAAAGCCAGGGTATCGATCCGGCAGTGCTGATCAATGCGCGCCTGGCACCAGACATGTTCCCGTTGTCGCGTCAGGTGCAGATTGCAACTGATGCGGTGAAAGGTGCTGCCGCGCGTCTGGCCCAGGTCGAGATTCCCAGCTTTGCCGACACCGAAAGCAGTTTCGCCGAGTTGCAGGAGCGCATCGCCAAGACCCAGGCGTTCATCAAGGGCATCGGTGCCGAACAGGTCAATGGCAGCGAAAGCCTGCCGATCAGCATCAAGACGCCTAACCGTGAGCTGAATTTTTCCGGGCAGACCTTCCTGT